>JAZDHD010000231.1:0-52740 GCA_043806215.1 Pseudomonadota bacterium
CGCCATATTATTCCCGCGTTCCGCCCATGTCAAGCGAAGAGTCTCGGAGGAATCCGTCACCGAACGGCCATGTCCGCCGGTCACAACGGTTCGCCGGGGAGACGGTGCACGCAAACGGAATCCGCTGCCGTATTTATGCCATAAAACACTTAGTTCTGCCGGTGAAGCCATTCCCCATAAGCACGCACAAATCCGTCAATGCCGCGGGACACCACGGTCTCCGCACCGGGAGCGAGTACGGCATTTCCGAAAGTGAACCGGAGGCTGTTCAGGATCCTGTCCATGGGGCCGCATCCCGGGGCGGATTCCCGGGACGCGGACACGCTGATGTAGTACCTGCCGAGACGAAGTCGTACCGTGGAATCTCCACACAGGAACCGGGAGTCTTTCCACTTGAGCATTTCCAGAAACGCCGAGCGTGCCGGCTCACATTTCACGAACGTTTGGTCGACGGGGGCGTCGAGACGCTCCTCGAGGAGTTCGAACAGGGAACAAACGAAGTCCGCGTCGGTAATAACAAGTCCATAGAGATGCCAATCCGGGACGGTTTCCGTGATAATCTGCGCACGGACCAAAGAAAGCTCATTCCAGGCGGGGCAGTAGAAGGATTTGCAGGCCATGCTGCCATAATGACACATGCCCCTCAGGTCTATCCCCTCGTTGCCCGGGGCACTCGGGTGCAACATACACCCCACCGATCTCCGCTCGGCATCCACAAAACCCGTGAACTCACACACATGGATGGCTTCGTCATGAGGCGGTGTCTTTTCGCGGGCCCGGACCTCGCACTCGAATCCGCTCAAGGCATCCGGAGTCCGTTTCACCTCCTGAAAACGATCCGTCCGATCCGCGAGTTTCTCGTGAAGTGTCGGACGGGTGCCGTCGGAAACGTTGTACAATCCGCAACACGCTGCGCACGACTTGTTCGTGTCCGGGCGGCAGAGATTCACGGCGTCCTCCGTCCCTTCCTTGCTGCACGCCGGTACTTCAGTGCCGGCTCAAGGGCGGCCGGCATCACCAATTGGCTCATCTCGGCGCCCATGCCCGTTGCAGGCATCATTTGGACGAATAATCATAGAAGCCGCGGCCGGTCTTTCTCCCGAGGAATCCGGCATCGACATATTTCCTCAGCAAGGGGCAAGGTCGGTATTTGGGATCTCCAAAGCCCTCATGCAGGACATTCAGGATTGCCAAACACGTGTCCAGACCTATGAAGTCGGCCAGCGTCAAGGGACCCATGGGGTGGTTCATGCCGAGCTTCATCACTTCGTCGATTGCCTCCGCGGTCCCCACACCCTCGAAGAGTGCGAAAACCGCTTCGTTGATCATCGGCATGAGAACTCTATTTGATATGAATCCCGGAAAATCGTATGCCTCCACGGGGATCTTCCCGAATTTCTTGCTCAGTTCCACCGTTAACCCGGTAGTTTCCTTATCCGTTGCCAGGCCGTTGATGATCTCGACCAGTTTCATGACCGGAACGGGGTTCATGAAGTGCATGCCGATGAACTTCTCCGGTCTGCGGGTCACCGAGGCCAATTTGGTGATGGAGATCGACGACGTATTGCTGGCAAGCACTCCGCCGGCCGGAACGATCTCGTCCAGGCGCTGAAACAAGGCGGTCTTGAGACCGAAATCCTCTATGATTGCCTCGACGACAAAGTCGGCCGCCTTGAAGTCCTCCAGGTCGATGCTCGGCTTGATTCGCCCCAGGATCTCCACTCTTTCCTCTTCGGTCATCTTGCCTTTGGCAACCGCCCGTCCGAGATTCTTCTCAATCGTGGCCATTCCGCGGTCCACGAATTCCTGTTTGATATCATTCATGATGACCTGGAGACCTGAAACCGCGGCAACATGAGCTATGCCGTTTCCCATTTGACCTGCGCCCACAACGCCGAACACCTTCACATCCATTGCAATCCTCCGCTCTGCTTTTCGCTCCGGCGAAACGGGAAAGGATTTTCACGCTTCGTTGAGCCTTCGCCGACATGATGGATGATATAGCATATTTCCGAACGGCCGGCCACGTGAACGGGATTCACGCAGCGGCGCGTCCGGAAAGAAGGGAAGGAGAATTCTCGAAGGAGAGTACGGAAAGCGGGGCCTTCCTCCGGACCATTCTTCAAATCCAATGGAAAGCCCCAAGGAACCGCGATGGGCTCTCGCAATGACCTTGCCAAAACAGAACAGACCGTGAAATCACCGATCCGTGCGGACAAACGCCCCAAGATCGGCTTTCGGGGTTTTCTGGAAGAGCTTTGAGGTGCATTACGCACCCTCCCATTTGCGGGACCGTGTCTTTTTGCAACCCCTGCCGTTACAAAATGGGCAATCGGGTGGATGCAGTCTCGGATTCCCGCGGTCGCTTCCCGTTCAGATCAGGCGTCGGGTCCGGCGGATTCAGCGCCCGTACGCGCCCACTCGGACCGACGGGAAGAGTTCGCTGCGCGTATGAGGGAGAAAGAGTGCAGCCATGAAGTTGTCCATGTACGTGGGATCCTCCGAGAGTTCAACGTTTGTCATGGCCCGGGCGATTTCCGCAGCCCGGCCGAACAGTTGCCGTGAGGTTACGGCCAGTCGCGCACCCTTGAGGGAGGAATTTCCGAGAAAGGAGAACTTCTCGCGGTCTATGTCCGGCAATAGGCCAATGGTAATTGCGTGCTCGAGATTGATGAAGCTCCCGAATGCTCCGGCTATAATCACTCGATCCAGCGCATCGACGCTGAGACCGATCTTGTCCAGCAAGCAGGCGTAGCCGGAGAACATCGCTCCCTTGGCCCGTAGAAAGTTGTCCAGATCCACTTCGGTGAGGATGATGTCCTGATTGATTCCAGTCTGTGAAGCCCAGCAGATTACGTACTCGTATCCGCTCGGGCCTTTGCGGATTCTCTCAGTGGGCAAATCCTGGGCATATTTTCCATTTTGATTCAGGATACCGATCTTGAGCATCTGAGAAACGATGTTGATGATTCCCGATCCGCAAATCCCCATAGCAGGTTTTGCGTCGATTGTCTTGATCATGGGTTCCAGGGAATCGGGATCGATGAGAATCCCTTCAATGGCACCCGGGGCAGCCCTCATGCCGAATTCCAACCCTCCTCCCTCGAAGGCCGGCCCGGCGGAGCACGATGCGGTCATCAGCAGATCTCTGTTGCCGGCGACGATCTCGCCGTTCGTCCCGATGTCTATGAAAAGGGTCATCTCGTCCGAATCCCACATTCCGTTGGCCAGCACTCCGCTCACGATGTCCCCGCCCACATAGGAGGCTACCCCCGGGAACACCCGGACAAACGATCCGGACGGAAGGTTCAAACCCAGCACTTGTGCGTCGACGGGCCCAATATTGTGTGCTGCCGGCACATACGGTGCTTCCCGGAGGAATTTCGGATAGAGGCTCAGGAACAGATGGGTCATGACGGTGTTTCCCGCCGCCACCATGTAATGGACGCATTCTCTGGGTTGATTGCTCTTCTGAAGAGTCTCGTCGATGATCTCGTTCAGGCCTTTCACCACATGCTTCTGGAGCTTATCGAGCCCGTCCTTCTTGAGCGCGAACACGATTCGACTGATCACGTCGTCGCCCATCGAGATCTGCGGATTGTATCGAGAGGCTCTGGCCAGGACCTCCCCCGTGTCCAGGTTAATCAACTCGCCCCAAAGGGACGTCGTACCGATGTCCACGGCAAATGCCGTGGGAGGAGCGGAGAGATGACCGGCATGTGTCCTGAACAGCCGGTACATAGGCATACCCGAGTCGAAAACGTCTTCGACCCTCATACATGCGCTGATCTTCCAGTTCGCCTGCCTTGCAACCGAGGGAAGTTCACGCAAAACGTCCAAATCCGCGGTCACCGGAGAGATCTCGTGGTCAACTTTCAGCGTACGCACGACTCTCTCGAAATCACTCATATTATCTTCAGTGGTGGGAGCACCCGGTTCCATGAGGACTCGAAAAGTCATGGGGTTGAGTTCCGCTGCTACCGGCGATTCCATGGGCTGCGCGGAGATGCGCATACGCTCGGCCTCGTCCCGGGGAATGACCTTCCGGCCCACCTTGGCCAGCGGAATTTCGATGGTCGTATCGGTTCTAAGACGTGATTGGCATGCCAGGACGTACCCCTCGGCTCTTGCCTGATGAGGAATCTTTTCCAGCATCTGAGCATCGACGGATCCTTCGACGACTCTGACGGTGCACTGGCCGCAACCGCCGGTACCTCCGCACGCGGCACGGATAAAGATCCCGGCATCCAGAGCCGCATCGAGAAGCAATTGTCCTTCTTCGGCTTCAACCGTAACGTCATCGGGCAGAAACCGTACCGAAACTTTTCCCAAAGCATCCCCTCCGGACCCGGCAACGTGCCGGTTGTTACTCCCGTTTCCCGTCTTTGGGGATCACGAGTCCGTTCAATGGAGGATATCATCTTATCACCAAGGGTGACTTTTTCAAAACGATCTGCTATTCCCTTGATTGAGGATTACTCAGGGCACTGCGCGGGGGCCGGGCATCAGATCCACGGTGCGGGCAAGATGATTATCCGGGCACGGAGGCCCGGGCTTGGTGCCCAGTTTCCTAATTACGGTGTCGTATCCAAGGCCGCAAGGCCTGCTTTGGTAGCGCCGGCCTCCGTGCCGGTACTCTTTGATCATGCGCCCGGCAGGGACGCCGGGTCGCTACTGTTTCGCCCGGCAGGGACGCCGGGACGCTACCGCGTGTTTGGAAATGTGCGACCGTATTTTCGCCAAGGAGCACTCAGATGCAGTTCATCGTCAGTGAGATCTTCGGAAGCATTCAGGGTGAATCATCATACGCGGGATTACCCTGTACGTTCGTGAGGCTGGCAGGCTGCAACCTCAGGTGCCGGCATTGCGACACTCGCTACGCTCAGGAAGGCGGCACCGAGATGTCGCTGGACGAAATACTCGGTAAGGTCTCGTCCTTCGGATCGAATCTCGTGGAGATCACGGGTGGGGAACCGCTTATGCAGGAGGACACTCCGACGCTGGCCGCTCTCCTCAAACAGAGAGGCCACCAGGTACTCGTAGAGACCAATGGTTCGCTGGACATATCGGCGCTTCCCGAGGGTGTTATACGCATTATGGACATAAAGTGCCCTGCAAGCGGGGAAAGCGGGCATTTCATGTGGGAGAATATCTGGCGGCTCCGTGATTCCGATGAAGTCAAGTTCGTGATTTCCGACCGGCACGATTATGAATGGGCCCGGGGAATCGTTAAGGAACGCTTCGGACATTCAAGAATCCAGGTTCTCTTCTCCACCGTTTTCGGAGAGCTTCCCCCGCGGAATCTCGTCCGGTGGATTCTTGAGGATCGGCTGGCCGTCCGGTTTCAGCTTCAAATACACAAGTACATATGGCCGCACGACGCGAGAGGGGTTTAGCAATCCGGGGACACGATTCCGAGTTTTGCGAGCTCGCATGGCGCCGTTCGCAAAATCGGATCATGTCCCCGATTGCCCGAGAGGGGTTTTAGGCTATACCATTGAGGAAAGGCCCGAGTGATGATAGGCGGTTATTTGGTGACAGACCCTTAGTGCTCCATGGCGTAAATGCGTTGTCGTGTTCGTGGAAGGCCCGGTAGCGTCCCGGCGTCCCTGCCGGGCGCATGATCAAAGAGTACCGGCACGGAGGCCGGCGCTACCAAAGCCGGGATCGTTGCCTTGAATACGTGATCGTATTTATGCCATAAAACGCTTACCCGCCGAAGGACGGGTGGATGAATTCGACGCGGTCGCCCTCGTTGATCGGATGTACTTTGAAATCCTTACGATAAACGAATCGGCCGTTAATCTCCACAATTACGGCCGGATCGTCTTCTTGGGTTCCGTCCAGCAGCTCTTGCACCGTCATTTGGGAGCCTTCCCACTCCTCGGGGAATCCGTTGAATATGAATTTCAATCAAGACCTCTCATCGTCCGGACCGACCTATGGGGACGCTGCGAACGGTGGGAAACCGGGGGCGAGCCGCGGCGTGCGGCCGCTCCCCGATCTTGCTTCACGCTTTCGCTTTCTCCTTCTCTTTCATGGAGACGAAAAGCCGTTCGGATGATACCGGCAACTCATTAACCCTGATGCCCGTGGCATCTGCGATTGCGTTGAGGATTGCCGGAATGGTCGGCATAATGGCCCCTTCACCGACTTCCTTGGCTCCGTAGGGCCCGTGAGGTTCCCCGGATTCCACTATGATGCATTTCACATTGGGCATGTCCAATGCAGTGGGAAGCTTGTACTCTCCGAGGGATGCATTGAGAATTCTCCCCCGGGAATCAAACTTGACCTCTTCAAAGAGGCATTCTCCCAGCCCCATGGACAATGAGCCCTGCATCTGCCCTTCCACCGTCGAACGGTTAATTGCCAGGCCGCAGTCATGCGCGTCGGTCATGTTGTCCACGGTGACCTCACCCGTTTCCAGGTCCACGGTGACCTCAACCACCTGGGCCGAACAACCGTAAGCAGGCGAAGTACCAACGGCAGCCCCTTTGTAGGATCCGCCCAGTCTATGAGGCTTGTACTTGCCGGTGCCCACTATGGTGCCGGCCCTAAGGTACGCGATCCGGGCGGCTTCCCTGAACGTAAGGAACTCGCCCGACGGAGGATCCGTCCAACCACGGTGCTCCTTGATGTATTGCTTCCGGATCTTCTCGAAATCTCCCGGTTGACCGTCGAACTTCACGATCCCATCGGTAAAGGTTATGCCGGCGGGATCGCAATCCATCTCCTCGGCCAGGAGCTTGGCAATGGTGTCCCTGACTTGTTCCGCGGCTCCCTTGGTGGCGTGCCCCGTCATCAGGGTTTGCCGGCTGGAGTATGCCCCGAGGTCGACGCTGAGGTCGGTATCTCCCGAGGTGACGCGAACACTGGACAGGGGAATCCCCAACGTTTCAGCGGCAATCATCGCCATAGCGGTATCGGAGCCTTGGCCTATCTCGGCCGACCCTGTCAGCACGTTCGCGATTCCACCGTCTTCACTCATCTTTATCACCACGGTGGAATGATAGGTGTCCGACCTGTAGATGGGATATCCGGCCCCGGAGACGAAGAATCCGCATGCCATGCCGATTCCCTTACCCTTGGGCAGTTTGCCTTTCTTGTTCTTCCAGTCGGAACCGTCACGGACCGCCTCAACGCACTCCTTCATACCGAGACTCGACATGTCCAACTCGTTGATGGTCATGTCTCCGGTGGTCATGATGTTCTTGAGCCGCATCTCCACCGGATCTATGCCCAGCTTCTCCGCCGTCAAGTCAATGAGCTGTTCGAACGCGGCCCGGTGCGCGACTCCTCCGTGGCCCCGCTGAGCACCGCAACAGGGCTTGTTTGTGTAAGCGCGGTACCCGTCGTACTTCATGGCCTTGAGTTTGTACGGGCCGCCCAGAAGGGAACCGGAATAGTACACGGTGGCTATTCCGAAGCTCGTATAGGCCCCGCCGTCGAGTACGGCCTTGTTCTTCAGGGCCACCATGGTGCCGTCTTTCATCACGCCGAGGCTCATCTCCGCATAGAACTGATGGCGCGCACGGCTGTGGAGAAAGACCTGCTCCCGCGAATAGGTCATCCTCACCGGTTTTCCCGTTATTCTTGCCAGCAAGGCCGAACTCATCTCCAGCGGCGTTGCCTCACACTTGGGACCAAATCCGCCGCCCACGTACGGCTTTACAACGCGCACATTACCCACGGGAATCTGAAGCACCATCGCGACGGTGCGCATAACGTAATGCGGCACCTGGGTGGACGTGTGCAACGTGAGCTTGCCGTCGTGATCGAACACCGCGATGCAGGAATGCGGTTCGATGAAGGCCGCATCCTGGCGCTTGTTGAGAAATGTGTGGTCCACCACCAGATCACAGCCGGCAAGAGCGGCCTCGGTGTCCGCGAATTCCTGGTGAACTTCGCCGTTGAGGTTTCCCGGAAACTCCGCGTGAATCTGGGGCGCACCTTCCTTCATGGCTTCGAACATGTCGAAAACCGCGGGGAGTTCCTCGTAATCCACTTTGATCAACCCAAGGGCTTCCAGCGCGGTTGCCTGGTCCACCGCGGCTACCGCGGCGATCTCGTCCCCCACATAGCGGACTTTTTCGTGAGCGAAGAGGGTTTCATCGTATCGGGCCGGTGATACCCCATACTTTATGAGACCGGCCTCCTTGGCCGTGACCACCGCCTTCACGCCCGGCAACTTGAGGGCCTTGGACGTATCGATGTGAAGGATTTTGGCATGGGCAAGAGGACTCTGCAGAATCGCAGCGTGGAGTGCTCCCGGCATGCTCATATCATCGGCGTACTTTGCCTTGCCCGTAGCCTTTGCAGGCCCGTCGAGTCTGGGGGCATACGTGCTGAGAATCTTATGTTTGCTCATGAGGATACCTCCGTTCCCTCGATTACTTCTGCAGCCTCCCTCACCGCTTCGACTATCTTCTGATAGCCTGTGCAGCGGCAGAGATTGCCCGAAATCGCCGTACGGATCTCAAGCTCCGACGGTTTGGGGTTCTCATCGAGAAGGGACTTGGCTGAAAGAATCATTCCCGGAGTGCAAAACCCGCATTGAATTGCCCCTTTGTCAACGAAAGCCTGCTGTATGGGGTGCAGTTTGCCGTTTTCCGCGAGCCCCTCTATGGTGAGCACTTCCCTACCGTTGGCCTGCACTGCCAGCACCAAGCACGAGTTCACCGGTTTCCCGTCGAGAATTACGGTACACGCTCCACAATCGCCCAGACCGCAGCCGTGCTTTGTGCCGGTCAATCCCAAGTCTTCCCTCAGAAACTGCAAGAGCGTCCGGTTGGACTCGACTGCCGATTCTACCAGCTCACCGTTGACGGTCACTTGTATAATGGTCTTCATTGCATACTCTCCCTGGAGTCAGAATTGAGCAGATCCGTCACACATTCCGGACCGGTTGCAAAGAATCCTGCCTGTCTTGGAAGCATCCGCCCGACGCTGGGCCGGTGCGGGAGAAGCACGGACAGGATCCGTCGGCGCCCTCTTTGGAAACACGGTCGGCCCAAACGTATGTGCCGACTGGCTCCAAGAGATCCGCCGTTCCGGTTCGGACGTGATGAGACCTCACGGTTTCCAAGACCTCGCCCTTTCGCGTGCCTCTTTGAGTGACCGCTTGATGAGCACCTCAATCATCATGCACCGGTATTCCATGGTGCCTCGATGATCGGTAATGGGGCTGCACATTCCGACTCCCGTCAGGCCTGCCCGCTCAAACACCTCGTCGGTGGGCTTCTCTCCAATAAGCAACTCTTCGGCAGCGTATGCACGAACCGGCGTAGGAGCCACGGCGCCAAGGGCGATTCGAGCATCGGTGATAACGCCGTCCGGCGACTGAAGCGTGATCAGAGCCGCAACGTTCACCATTGATATTTCCAATGTTTTTCTGGCGCCCAACTTGGTGTAAGCCCCTCCCGTCCACGGTGCCGGTGTTTCCACATTGACCGCGAGGAGCAACTCATTGGGCTCGATATCCGCATCTCCCGGCCCCCGGAAGAAATCGACCGCGGCCACTTCCCGTTCGCCCGACGCGCTCTTGAGTTTGAATGTTGCGTTGAGCACCATACACGCGGGCGGCAGGTCGGCAGCCGGCCGGGCATTGACCAGATTGCCGCCGATGGTGGCCCGGTTGCGGATCATGGGGGCCCCCAGGCGTCCTGCGGCCAAAGCCAGGGGCAAGAATCTGTCGTTGAGGAGCTCATGACGCGAGATTGCAGCAGCGCTCACCGCACCTCCGATCGTCACCCCGTGGCTGTTTCTGGGGATGATTGCATCGAGGCCCGGAACCCTTGCTATGGAAATAACATGGCTGGGCTTGTCTACCTTCTGCTTCATCCTCACCAAGAGATCCGTACCACCGGCCAGCACTTTCGCGTTGCCTCCCAGTTCCGAGAGGAGCTTGAGAGCATCCTCGAGCGTGGACGGCTCATGGTACTCGAACTTCGGCAGGAGCATCTTCACTTACCTCCTGTAAAAAAAGATTGAAGGAATGGAAAAACCGGTCCCATGGAATGGGGCTGCGGCGATACATCGCGGAGACCGCCGCAGTCAGATTTCTCCCCGGTCTCTACGCGACCCGAGTCTTCCCGCTATGCGCCGGTAGATCGAACCTTCGCATTCTGCGGAACACCCGCGCAGAGATGTTTCGTAATAGCAGAGCCCCGGGCAGGCATGGGTTCCAATCAGCGACCGACTCCCGTGCCTGATCCGTGCAAACCGTGTCACCGGAACTTCAACCCCGGTTCCGCACACGTGGGAAAAGACATACCGTCCCAAATCAAAATCATCCGAACACGCGCGGTAACCCTTGAACCGCGTTCCAGGGTCTCTGATCAGTTCCGATAAGCCTCTCCACGACTTTCCACATCCGGAACAAAGAATCGGCCCGGCGGGTCCGCCCCGGGCTTCATCCGGCAGACCGGTCCGAGAAGCTTGGACCGGCATGCCCTCGTGCAATTGCGCCTCGATTTCATATGAGGCCAGCCAGGAAACCAGCCGTGCACCGGTCTCACGAGCCTTTTCTTCCCGCAGGGCTTCGTCGTCGCAACCGTCGTCTTCGTACGGCGGACATCTGAAGTAGAGCCGGCCGGCATACCCCCCAAAGGGAGTACCGTCCGTCGGGCGGTTGCACGCCATGACCCCGCGGGCGATCTGGACGTCGACCGGCACCACCACGTGGTAGTCGTCGCCTTTTGGCGAAACGCCTATCCAACCTTCGTTTCCGGATCGAGTACTTAAGGTGGCCCGGATCAAATCTGAAATCTTCAACTGGAGCATTTTCGGCCTGATCAATTTCTCTATAAAGAACTTTTTTCCACTCTAGAATACCCGGGAGACGATCATGTGTCAAGCCATAAACCAGCGTCATTGAAAACTATTGACAACAGATCCCGAACGGGCTTATAACCGGTAGGGTTCATTATCATGAACAACCAACCATGTGCCGCAGCGTTGCGGCACACCAGACGCGTGACGGATGCCGCCGATCGCGCCTATGGAATAGAGTATGGCCGGGAGAAAAAAATCCGCCCCCAATGCATATTCGGCACCCATTGTGTCAAAAGCGATGCGGGTACTGAAAATGATCATCACTTCCCCGAACAACCCGGGCATAAGTGAGATTGCAGCCAAGCTGTCTCTGGCCAAGTCCACCACTCACGGCATACTGGCCGCGCTCGAGGAGTCCGGTTGGGTGTTGCGGGATCCCGTTACCCGCAAGTACACGGCCGGCCACGCCGTACGAGACATTGCCGGGAATGCTTCGGTCAGGATTCCTTTGGTGGGACAGGCACGTCCTTATCTCGAAAAGCTCGGCGGCGATCTGGACGAAGACGTCTTTTTCGGCATGTTCACCGGGCGCCACATCTTGATCCTGGACCAGATCGAGTCGACCAAGGAACTCAGGGTCACGGCAAAACCGGGAACGAGGATCTCCATGTTCGCGGGTGCGGCTGGAAAGGTATTTCTTGCGTACCTTGACCGCGACACTCAGCGGAAAATTATCAAACAACAGCCTCTGCCGCAATTCACGTCAAAGTCGATTACGGATCCCGATGAGTATCTGAACCAGCTCGACAGGGTCCGGGAGGCCGGCCTTGCGCTGGACGTAGAGGAGTACATTTCCAACGTGCAGGCCGTAGCCGTTCCCGTCTTTTGCGGAAAGAAGAACCGGAGGCGGATGGTGGCCGGCATTTGGCTGGTTGGATTGGATTGGCACCTTACTCCGGGCAAGATGGAAAGGACAATGGATCTCTCCAAGAGAACTGCCGAGGCTCTCTCCAAGATGGTGAGCGGCGATCACGGGGAACAGCGCTGACGAGGACTCCCGGGGCAAGGCCCATTGAGGATTCTCATTCAGCCGCCGTTACCGGGGGGGCGAGGAACCGCTTCTCGATGAAGTCGCACAGCGGCCCCGGATCATTGAGATCGAAGACGGGGATGCCCGGCGGAGGATCGGGCGGATCGCCGGCAATGGCTATGAGGTTTTCATCGGTCTTGCAAAGCAGATCCCTGCGGAGTTCGCTCCGGAATACCTCCACCTTGGGATGGATCTCCCTTTTGTACCCTTCGCTGATGATGAGATCCACTCCCCGGATAAACTCCTCCCGAATCTCATTCAGGCTCCGGTCGTGTTCGGCATCGGCTACTAAAGCTATCTTGGACGCGGAGGAGATTACCGTGAGCCGTGCTCCCGCGTGCTTATGCCTCCAGGAATCCTTCCCTTCGTGATCGATTTCAAAGCTGTGTGCATCGTGCTTCACGGTTGCGATCCTGTACCCTCGGTCCGTAAGTTCCCGTACGACCTTTTCGAGCAACGTGGTCTTTCCGGAGTCCGATTTGCCGACTATGGAGAGCATGGGAATCATGAAAAAAGCCTTTCGATATGGATGCAAAAGACATAGAATAATGAACTCGGCCGGCGATTGCCAGAGAGAAGTCGTGCACGTTCATCGTGCCGGCTTCAACAGCCTGGAATCACTTGGGGGGACCCATTGAGATAACGCAACGGCGTGGAGACGGATATGACATTACAGGACGAAGTCCGCAGCGTGGCGGAACTGACCCGCGAGGCTGCCAGAGCGGCGGCATCGCTTTCCATGAGTGCCAAGGAGAAGATCCTGCTGGAAATGGCACAAGTCCTTCGGGACAACCGATCCTATCTTCAGCATGAAAACGGCAAGGATCTGGAAACGGGACAGGCCAAGGGCCTCTCAAAAGCCATGCTCGACAGGCTTACCCTCTCCGACAAGGTGATCGATCAAACTGCCGCGGGCCTTGAGGAAATCGCGGCCTTTCCGGATCCGGTGGGAGAAATCGTCCGTATGTGGACGCGTCCCAACGGCATGCAAGTGGGACGGATGCGAATCCCACTGGGTGTGATCGGAATCATTTACGAATCCAGACCCAACGTGACGGCGGATGCTGCGGCTTTGTGCCTCAAAGCGGGCAACGCGGTTCTCTTGCGGGGAGGCTCCGAGGCGGCCAATTCCAACGCGGCCGTCGTATCGCTTCTCAAACAGGTGCTGAAGAGCAATTCGGTAGACGAGAACATGGTGAATTCGCTCCCCACCACGGATCGGGAGGCAATCCTTCACCTGCTCAAACTCGAAGACCTGCTGGATCTCATCATACCGAGGGGCGGTGAAGAACTCATCCGGTTCGTGGCGGAGAACTCGCGGATACCGGTCATTAAGCATTACAAGGGCGTATGTCACCTCTACGTCGACGCTGCAGCCGACTTGGACATGGCGGTGGACTTGGCCTTCAATTCAAAGGTTCAGCGGCCCGGCGTCTGTAACTCCATGGAAACGCTTCTCGTGCATCAAAGCGTAGCCGCAGAATTCCTGCCCAAGGCCGCCGAGCGATTGACCGCGGCCGGCGTCGAACTGAGAGGATGCGAACGGTCACGGTCCATCGTGGAAGAGATGAAGCCGGCCGTCGAGGCTGATTGGTACGCGGAGTACCTCGACCTTATTCTCGCGGTGAAAGTGGTCGACGGCATCGACGAAGCCATGAACCACATCGCCGTGTACGGGTCGCTCCACACCGAATCCATCGTGACACGCGATTACGCGGCCTCATGGAGATTTCTGAAAGAGGTGAATTCCTCGTCGGTGATCGTCAACGCGTCCACGCGGATGAGCGACGGGTACGTATACGGTTTGGGCGCTGAGATCGGCATCAGCACGACCAAGATTCATGCGTTCGGTCCCATGGGGACGGAGGATCTTACCACCACCAAGTTCATCGTGCTGGGAGACGGCCAGATCCGGCAGTAGAAGGCCCTCGCCGGACGCGGGCCGCATGCCGGATCGATGACGACCGGTATACGGGGGTGCCCCTACAGATCTCATTTCCCGCCGGAACTTTGGAGCGGAAGAGAGGAGCGCATGATAAGTGAGTGAAATCCTGAGTACCATCGATCTGATCATGGAACGTACGCGGGGAATGGCGCTTTCCAAAGAGGAGAAAGAAGACCTCCGCAAGGAAGACCTGCGGAGGAAGGCCCGGGGCCTGCGCCTGAGGGTGATGGACGATCCCTCGGCCTGCGATGACATCCTCCAGGCCTTGCAGCGGGACGCCGCGGAGGACCGCAGTCTCCTCGAATCGTTGCTGTGGGAAGAGCTCGTCCGTGAAATGCCCCTTGACGCGCGTGTCTTCGGCCATCTGGACCTTCTCGAGAAGATGCCGCAAGCCGGAAAGACCGGGCCGCTTCTCAGGGAAGCCCGTGAATCGTTCAAGAATGCCTCAAAGGACAGGACCAAGGACCGGAAGAAGATTCTCATACGGGAGGCGAAAAGGCTTGCCGGCTTGGGGATTTCGGGAAGTGCCGTCGTGCCCAAGCTTCCCCCGGATTCCGACACCGGCGGTGAGCTTACCCGCGCAATCGAGAAATTCAGAGGGCAACTGCTGAAAACGGCTGCAGACTCGGCCTGAGTGTTTTGACCGAATCCCGGTTTCTCCCGCAAGCGTACTCCGGGATGCTGCCAACAGGCCGCATAACCGGTGCCCCCCTCTTCGGTAGCGCCGGCCTCCGTGCCGGTATTCTTCTCATGAACGCCCGGCAGGGACGCCGGGACGCTACCATGCACTCCTGCTTCAGGACCGGCATTTTGCCGGTCGTTCTTCTCCCCGGCAGCGACGCTGGTGGCGGCGAAGACTTACCGGCGGGGACGCCGGTGCTACTGAAAAAATGCCGACGCCGGGATGCTGCCAACAGGCCGCATAACCGGTGCCCCCCTCTTCGGTAGCGCCGGCCTCCGTGCCGGTATTCTTCTCATGAACGCCCGGCAGGGACGCCGGGACGCTACCGCGTGTTTACAGAATACGTAACCGTAATTCTGCCATGAAGCACTCGGCCCTATGAACGAGAAATGCAAAAAAAAAGCGTCCCCCGTTTGGACGGGAGACGCTCTGCGGGAATTGTGGATTTGGAGGTTATGATGCAGGCGGTGCGCGCCTCACAATGGAAGGTGTTATGAATACGAGGAGTTCCTCGAGGGTCTTGCTTGCCTGCTTTGCGCTGAAGAGGTAGCCAAGCACCGGAACGTTCATCAGGATCGGGACCCCCTGCCTGCTTTCCCCGCCTTCATTCTTGAGTATGCCGCCGATGACCGTGGTTTCGCCGTCCTTCACCGTCAGGGTGGTGTTGCTCCTCCTCGTGTTGATGGACGGAGGGCTCTGAGTGTAGTCGGGCGAGTCGTCGGTCACGTTGACCTGCATCTGGATGCGGCCGTCAGCGAAAATCCTGGGGGTAACCGTCAGCGACAGCGTTGCATTGACCAGCTGGGTCTGCGTTCCCGTGGCACTTTCCACCTGATAGGCTATACGCGTTCCACTGCTGACCATTGCGCTTTGGTTGTCCGCCACTTGCACCTTCGGGCGGGCGATGGTTTTGGTCTGGCCCGAGGCCTCTCCCAGAGAAAGCCGGGCATCCAGTTCAGTGAGGTAGTTGCCGGCGAGAAAACCGAATTGCATCGCCGCTCCCGGAACGGACTGGGAATCACCGAAGCCCTGGATGCTCGGCGGCAGGTTGATCGCAAGCAGCGAAGGAATGTTGTCTCCGGCGGTCTCGCCTCCGGTGGCGGTCCTGGCCGACGTGCTGGTGTTGCCTGCCGTTCCCCAGAAGGTCTGCCGGTTGTTGGTCATCGGCCCGGCTTGGTTGTTTCTGCCGCCCCAAACAATACCCAGACCTCGTCCGAACGTCCTGCCGGCCAACACCAGGCGGCTCTCGATAAGGACCTGAGGTGTCGGTACGTCGAGCGAGAAGATGAGTTTCTTCATTTGTGCGATCCGCTCGGGCGTATCTTTGATGAATATCATCCGGTCGCTGTCGTTGGCCCAAATGATTCCATATGCCAGGATCCTTGCCAACTTGGGGTCTTCACCGTACGGCAGGGCCACCTGGACTCCGCCGGTCTGTTGAGTGACGCCGGCAGCCATTGCGGCCGACGCGGCAGCCCTTTCACGGTTGGACTGAACCTGGTCGTACCGTTGGATCCGTGCGCGTGCCCCGGGGCTGTCCGCCGTGAATCCCTGTTCCTCCAAGTAACTGCCGTATTGCTGACGTCCCGCCTGTCCCGCGGCCTGCTCGGCCTGAAGGTTTGCCGTTTCCTCGCTGGTAACCGTCGTTCTCCGACCGGCCACTGCGCGGGCCCCCGGGCAATTCAAGCGGAACAGACAATCCAGCGTGGTCACTATCTGGGACGGCCGTGCATACACCACACGTACCGTTGCATACTGGAAGCAGATGCGCTCGCCTTCATACTTTATGCAACCCGCTTCACCGATCTCTTCCGCCTTGGTGTCGTCAACCGGCGCCTCTTGAAGAGTCTTGAGTTCCTCGAGCAGCCGTTCGATCTCCTGCTGGTTGCTTGCGATCTCCTGGCGACTGCCCTCGATTCTCTTATCCACCTCGTTCATGCGCTGCAGATATTCCTGCTGCCTCTCCTCTTTGAACTTCGTAATCGCGCTTTTTCCGCCGACCCGCATGACATTGCCGACCATGACCCTGTCGAGACCATGAGTGTTCAGTATCGTGTCCACGACCTGGCCGAGAGGCACTTCAAACAGTCTGAGAGTCGTCGTACCGCCGACTTCGTTGCCGACGATGATGTTGACGCCCGCCTGTTCGGCCAGGAGCCGAAACGCGTTCCTGAGAGATATTCCCTGGAAGTCCATGGTGACCGGCTTCTGGAAGACTTCAGGATCGGGGGTGACCTGGAAGCTCTTCAGGATCTCCAGACGCTGCTTTTGCAGCTGCTCGAGCCCTTTCTGCACCCTGTCAATTCCCTTATTCCGGGATTCGATACTCTTCCGGATCTGCTCTTCCTGGATGATTCTGGTTGCCTCGCCGCCACCTTCCCGTTCCCCGGATTGCTCGGTCTTGAACCTGGGGGGCGGAAAATCAATCATCAGGACTCCCTTCTTCTTCTGCACTTGCTCGGGTACGGAATCCTTGAGCTGAATGAATATGGTTTGGGAACCCGGAACGATCATCTCCACGGAGGTCGAGAAGAGGTCGGTTCTCAACGGCTTCTGATGAGCCTTGGGGATCTCGGCATTTACGAGATCCAGTCTGATTTTTGTTGGAGAAACCTTGTTCAGTTGGTAATCAAGCTGATCTCCGCCTCGGATCATCAATCTGGAATTGTGACCGACCTGATAGAACCTCAGCTCGGTAATCTCTTGAACCAAAAGCCGGGGATCCGGGGTCGGCGGCGTTACCGGAGGCCGGACCTCCCGCACCATTCCCCGGTTTGTTTCACCTCCCCTTGACGAGGGTACGTTGACGGAAGCGGTTTGAGGACGATCCTCTTGAGGACGATCCTCCGTAGTGTCCGGACGAACCCTCGGCTTTGTCCGCGCAGGAGGCGACGTCTGGGAAGAGGGCCTTCCGACATCCATCTTTTGGGCCAACTTGACTTCTTTTACGTCCAACTTCGCGCGTGCCGGCCGGCGCTCTCCCGGCTCTGCAACGTTTGCGGCAATTCGCCCGCTTGCCGGACCGGTTGGGGACGAGATACGTTTCCCCGCCGCGGGTTGGGCACCGGGGATTAAACCGGCCGGTTTGCCGTTCATCGTGCCCCCGGGCGGCGCCCCTTCCATGCCGTCGGCCGCCGCAGGCATGAACTTCGGCGTTAGGGCCGATGATTCGGACGTGCTCTCCGAAGCCTTTTGTCCACGGCTCGTCTCAGCCTCGGGAAGGTGACCGGAGAGCGAATTTCCAAGGACCAGCGTGATCCGGTTCTCTTCGCGCCTTACCTTGAACGCGGGGACGGGCCGATCACGAAAATCGACCACCACACGGGCCTTGGACTTGAATTGTCCCACGCGGATCTCGTGGATGCCGGATGTGCCCACCGAAACGGTGCGAGGTACGTTGCCGACACGCGTATCGTCAAAGTCCATCACGAGCCTGTTCGGCGTCCCGATTACACGTGCCAAGTACTTGCCCACTTTTCCCTTCGCGTCGATGACGACACCATTACCGCCGCCATCGACCGTGACCCCGGTGATTTCCCCGGGAACGCCGGCCGACGCCGGAACGCACATCAACGTAAGAAGCAGGCATCCAAGCCAGAGGGATTTGAAACTTGCTACAGGTGACCTCATTTTTATCCTCTCCCGAAGACCGTGTGGAGGCTGTCCAGACCATACGGAAGTCACGGTGCCCTGGGTGATGAATTCTCCGACCCAGTCCGGCCGATCTTTCCTGAGGAGTTGAATCCTCTGCCGGATGTCAGGCTGAAGGGATGATAGCAGAGCAAGGGCAACTGTGTCAACAAAAAATATCTAAAAAACGGTGTGATAGGAGTTTTTGTTCAAGTGCTTTCTAATGTATGCTCATGTTGTTACATTCGGCTCTCTCGCTAACTGTTTACTATTCAAGCCTCTTTTGTTAAGCCTATTTTGTTGTTTCAAAAATCCCCCGCCTCCGGTATGATTCCGCCATGGAAGGCGCGTACATTGTCAAAATCTTGGTCATAACCGCGGTCATCGTTGCCGTTGCTCTCTATGAGTACATGTACAGGTGAGCCTCGGGCCTCGACGGCAGGCGGGCGGAGTATGTGTCCGGGAATGAAGAACCCGGCCGACCGCAGTGCGGAGATGTCGGCCCGTGGGGAGAGTCGGCCGGCGCGGCGGGTGGAAATGGGTCCGAAGTGCTCCGTGGCAGAAGTACGGTGTCACATTTGTGGCAACTATCCCGGCTTTGGTAGCGCCGGCCTCCGTGCCGGTATTCTTTAGTAGAAACAACGTACTATCTCTCGCCCGGCATCCCGCGCAGAACGCGGGACGGGACGCTACCGCGCGTCTGCGGAATCCGTGACCGTATTTACGCCATAGAACACTAAGCGGATCCGGGGTGACGGTATTACACGATCTTCCCGAAAAGATCGGGGCCGTTGACATCGGTCAGCTCAATTCTGCGGATATCTCCCATGGATGCGGTGCCGTCGGTGATGTAGAGGACGCCGTCCACTTCCGGAGCCTGGTCCCAGGTACGGCCTTGGAGGAGCAGATCGGACTCCGCCGATATGCCCTCAACGATACACGTTTCGACGGATCCCACTCTGGAGCGGTTACGTTTCTCCTGGAATTGCAGGTGAATGGAGCGTAGTTCGCCGGCCCTGGCTTCCTTGGTTTCTGCGGGAACCGGGTCGCCCAGGTCCATTGCACGGGTCCCCTCTTCAGGAGAGTACGTAAATACCCCCACATGTTCGATGGAATAGGTTTGGACAAAATCTCTCAGATCGAGGAACTCCTTCTCGCCTTCGGTGGGAAATCCCACCATGAGGGTCGTTCTGAGGACCAACCCGTCGATGTGCTTCCTCAACCCGTCCACCAGCCTTCTTATCCGGTCTCCCTTCCACGGACGTCCCATTGACTTGAGCACACGCTCGGAGACATGTTGAAAGGGAATGTCGAGGTACGGCAGGATATTCCGGGATTCATTGATGATTGCCGCCAGGTCTGCGGGAACGCCGTCCGGATGGAGGTACATGAGACGGATCCATTCGACCTCGGGAATGGCTCTGAGGCTCTCCAACAGCCTTATAAGCGCGCCTCGACCGCCAAAGTCCAGGCCGTAAGCGGTCACATCCTGTGCCACCAGAACAAGCTCCCGGACTCCCCGGCTTGCCAAATCCCTTGCCTCCCGTTCGAGTTCCTTCAGGTCCCTGCTGCGCATGGGTCCTCTGATTGCCGGGATGGTGCAGTATCGACAATTTCTGGAAC
Organism: Pseudomonadota bacterium; assembly: GCA_043806215.1. Classification (GTDB taxonomy): domain Bacteria; phylum Desulfobacterota; class Desulfomonilia; order Desulfomonilales; family Desulfomonilaceae; genus JAVHLK01. The sequence goes on from JAZDHD010000231.1 coordinate 19,744, forward strand.
AGCCTTCGGAGATCTTCAGGTAGGCATATCCCTGAGTGGTGAGTACTCTCCGGCCGGCCGCGGCGCCGGTACAAGACAACCCCGCATCGGTCTTCACCGCCGTTGGACCGCCGGGGGGGGCCAGGAGTCCGGGGAGTTTTGAAATCTCTGCGGGTGTGAGGAAGATGTCCGCTTCGGTGAGAGAGTCTTTGAGGTCATCTCCGTAACGCAGCGGGAGGCAGCCGACGACCACGAGTATTGCGCCGGCATTCATGTCCCGATAGTCCAGTACGGTCTCAATGGATTCTTCCACTGCCGGCTCTATGAAGGCACACGTATTGACGATCAGGACATCCGCTTGGGAGGGCTCTTCCGTGAAGGTGAACCCCGCCGAAAACATCACGGACAAGATGTGTTCCGAGTCCACCCTGTTCTTGGGACATCCCAGGCTTATGAGGCTGAACTTTCTACTGTTTGACACGTTCTTCCGATTTCCCGGTGTTGGATGGACTAATCATTTCCGCCGGACCCGGCGCAACTTTGAAGTGAGCATCAGGTATTGAGTTGAGAAAGGTGATGTCGGAGAGATCATAGCGGTTGTAATTCCCCAATGCGTCATAGATGATCGCCCGTCTGATGGTGTATAGGCTGCGGTCGGCTCCGAGAAGGATCCTGTAGGTGCTGGAAGGGTTATTCTTATCGGTAAGTTCCAGGAAGAGGAGATTTTCTGCCTCGTCCCGGTCTTTTGGCGGAAACTCGATCAGGAAGTTCCGGTCGAGATTGCCTATATTGGCAAAGAAGCCGAAGAAATGTTCAACGTTTATTTCCGGGGGGATTTCTCCTCTGGCCGCGTTGCCGTCATCGGGGAAGAATACGGTGTACGAGCGTCCCTTGATGACGATCTTGTGTTTTTCGGGCCAGTCGACATCGAGTGCTATGTGGCCGGGCTTTCTGACGTACATGGTGCCTTTGAAGCGGTCTTTGAGGTCCATTGACACGTTCACCGTCAATTGATCGAACTTTGCCCGGAAGCAGCAGTACCCCGCGTAGACCTCCTGGATCCGCCGGACCGTTTGCTGGACCGAAGGAAGGTCGTCTCCGGCCGTTGCCGGCGATGCTCCGGTCACAAGAAACAGGGCAAGGAAGACGGCAGCTGCCTTTTTCAAGAGTTTCCTCCCGGGTTTTGAACGATGTCCGTCAGTTGTGTCACGAGATCCCTTACTCGGAATTCATTGGGGTTCATGGGATAGCCCGCGCTGCGCAGGTCGTGAACCAACACGGCCAGGTCGGGCAGCAACGGCCTGAACATTGGGTCGTCCGCCGATTGCGAACACACCTCGCCGGGGGTTCCAAAGGCTGCGGCCCGGCCCTTGTGGAGCAGCAGCATGAGGTCGAGGATTTCGAGGAACGGATCCATATCGTGAGACGCTATAACGACGCTCGTGCCTCCATTGGCCTTCATGGAGCCGATCATGGAAACAAGGTCCGAAACTGCCGGCGGATCCAAACCGACGGCCGGTTCATCGAGAACCAGTACGTCCGGCTCATTCACCAGGATTCCCGCCATCGCTGCCTTGCGTCTTTCGCCGTCCGATAGTGCGTGCGGAGATCGGTCCCCCACCTCGGCAATGTTCAGCCCAACAAGGTTGCAGGCTTTGTCCACTTTGGACCGAATCGTCGATTCGGGCAACCGGGAAAAACGCCTCAGGACAAAGGAAATGTCGCGAAAAACCGTCTCCTCGAAGAGCTGCCGCTCGGGTCTCTGGAATACCACCCCTACCCTTCTCCGCAGGTCTTGCCCCCACCGCCGGGTGTCCACGCCGTCCACGAACATCGTGCCGCCCGTAGGGGTGAGCAGGCCGTTGAGATTCCGGATCAGCGTTGTCTTTCCACTGCCGGTGCCGCCAAGGAGTCCCAGAACCTTGCCCGTTGGAAGCACGAAGCCGATGTCTTTCAACGCGTGCTGTTCCAGGACGGTTCCCGGATTGTACACATAGTCTACGCGGGCGGCTCGGATTTCCACGCTTCTTGTCTCCTCGGTGATTACCCGGATGGTTCCTTCTCGTTCCCCGGCTCCGGGCCTGAGCATTACCCATATCCTAATGTCGTTGGACTCCGGGAACATGTCCCGTATCGACTTAATGCTCACCTTGATGATGGCAAAGACTAACGTTGCCGGCAACATAGGTGTGGCATGTGAACGCACTTGCCCTGAAAGGGCACACCATGAATAGCCATGGGTTTTCAACCCATGGAACCGGCGTACCTGCAACAGCTCCAGACCCTGGAGGGGTCCACCAATCGAGGCATCGGCATTGGTCGGCCCCTTCAGGGCCCTTCCCGAGGACTGGATGGATGCACGTTTCCACGGGTTGAAACCCGTGGCTACTCACAGTGAGCCCCTTCGGGGCTCTGGGAGGGTAGGCACAGGGGCCTACCCCTACTCGGATTGCCCCATTGTCTACCGGTTCCTACGGTTTCCGGCAAGAAGATATGGGACATGTTCAGGATCCGGGCCGGGAACGAAATCACTCCTTCACTTTCCAAACGGTGCCCTTGGGACCGTCTTCGAGTACAATTCCCTTTGCAAGAAGCTCGTCCCGGATCTTATCGGCATCTGCGAAACGTTTTTCCTTCCGGGCCTGCGCCCGTCGATCGATCAGTCCGAGAATCTCCTCTTCGCCGATCTCCAGATCGTCTGCTCCGGATCGCCGTCTCGCGGCAATGAACCGCTCCGCATCCTCGTTGAGCAGTCCAAGCACCTGCCTCGACAGTCCCAATATTTCCTCATTAATACCGGCCAAAGTGCCGGCCGCGGTTAGTGCATCCCGCGGTCCGTTTGCGAGTGAGGCCACCCGGTTGATCGCCCTGGCCGCGTCGAAAAGGATCGCCAAAGTTTTCGGGGTGTTGAAATCGTCGTCCATGGCCTCGGAGAACCTCTCGGCAATATGCGTCAGTTCTTCCGGGAGGTCTTCGCCCGTGCCGTCTCCACGAATCAACTCCTTCATGGCCGCCATGGCCGTATAGAGTCTCTCCAGGCCGGCGGAAGCTTCTCTTATGGAGGTCTCGTTGTAGTCCAACGGGCTGCGGTAGTGGCTTGACAGGAGGAACAACCGGAGCGCCTCCGGGTGAACTCTCTTGAGAATGTCCCGTATGTTCAGAACATTGCCGAGTGACTTGGACATCTTCTCGGAGCGGATGTTTACAAACCCGTTGTGAATCCAGTACTTGGCAAACCGGGTACCGCTTGCAGCCTCTGATTGTGCGATTTCGTTTTCATGGTGAGGGAATGCAAGATCCGCGCCCCCTCCATGAATGTCAAATCCTTCTCCCAGGTATTCCGTACTCATGGCTGAACACTCTATGTGCCATCCCGGACGTCCGGGTCCCCACGGGCTCGGCCAAGAGGGTTCACCCGGCTTGGCTCCCTTCCACAAGGCAAAATCCAGGGGGTTCCGCTTCTTTTCGTCTACTTGTACCCGTGCCCCCGATATCAGATCGTCGATCTTCTTCCCCGACAGCTTTCCGTACCCGTGAAAGCTTTCCACGGAGAACATCACATCACCTTCTACCTCATAGGCGTTTCCTGTGGCGATGAGTCTCTCCACCAGGGATTGAATCCGGCCGATGTGTTCCGTGGCCCGCGGTTCATGAGTCGGGCGCAGGACTCCCAATCCGTCCATATCGACATGGAATTCGGTGATGAACCGTTCGGCGAGGCTCTTCCAGTCCTCGTTCAGATCGTTCGCTCTATTGATGATCTTGTCGTCGACGTCCGTGAAGTTGCGGACATAGGTCACGTCATAGCCTTTGCTCATGAGGTATCTGTAGATCACGTCGAAGAGCACTATCGAACGCGCGTGACCAATGTGGCACATGTCGTAGACCGTGACGCCGCACACGTACATGCCGACTTTTCCCGGTTCACCGGGTACAAAGTCCTGCTTTTTTCGAGTGAGCGAGTCATATATCTTCAGACCCATCGCTATCTCCCGCGTTTATTGGCTAAAGGCTCCCATAATGCCTGCGAAGGCACAACGGAGCATGAGAGTCCTTGCCCATGGGCAACCATCCGGGGATTCGCCCATTGGCGCCAACTTAACCTGGAATTGTCGGAGTCCTCAGATTCCCCCCTTTAGTAAAGGGGGGTTAGGGGGGATTTTTCGATTCATAAATGTAACTTCTCAAAAACCCCGGGCGAATTCCAAGAATTCCCCTCCCCGACCCTCCCCGCAAGCAGGGAGGGAGCGCTTCCCCCCGCTTGCGGGGGGATAAGAGGGGGGAAATGGCCCGGACTTATTGAGAAGTTACTCATAAATCCCCCTAGCCCCCTTTTTCAAAGGGGGAACAAGAGGAAATGTCCTTCAGGATCGGTGTCCTCCCGACCAAGGACACAAGAGTAAGCGCCTATGGGGCTTCGCCCCGGTTGTGGGATATCGGAAACACACCACGTGCAATCAGGCCGGTTCCAAGAGAACCACGGCTGCCGCGGCAATTCCTTCGCCCCGTCCGACAAATCCCATCTCTTCGGTGGTGGTTGCCTTGACGTTGACACACTCCGGCTCCACCCCCAAGGTCGAGGCCAGATTTCCGACCATGGCCGCCCGGTACGGAGCGATCTTAGGTTTCTGTGCGAAGACGGTAGTATCGACATTGGCAATGCGGAACCCCAATGAACGGACGGCCTCACAGATCACTTTGAGCAGGTCCAGGCTGTCGGCGTCCCGATATGCGGGGTCGGAATCGGGGAAGTGCATGCCTATGTCGCCCAACCCCGCCGCGCCGAGCAACGCGTCAATAAGGGCATGCGTGAGCACGTCGGCGTCGGAATGTCCTTCCAGACCCAGGGGATAATCCAACACCTCGCCCCCGAGCACGAGCTTGCGTCCTTCGGCGAACTTGTGTGCGTCAAATCCTTGCCCTATTCTCAAGATACTCACCTGCTCCACATGGATAAGCGGAGCTTAATGGATCGCCCGAAGTTCGTCAAGAACGGCCGGCGCACGATGGACTCATCGGCCGGAGCCATGAGGTTGCCGATCCAACCGCGTCAGGTGTTCTTGACGGAAGCGCACCCCTGTCATACACTGACCGTAATCCGCTTCCTTCGGCCGCACCTCGGGTGAGAGAGACAGTACCAGTGATTTCCGAAAAAAAAAGCAGCAGGAAACGCCGTCCATTGAGAGGCCTCATTGCATGGCTCGGGGCCGGCGCGCCCATACTCCTCATGTCTGCTCTGGGGTCGGGATTACTGGGGACGGTTGTCGGCGGATACCTTTCCTTTTCCGAGGGCCTTCCCAAGATCCCCGACTTGAGACGCTACCGTCCCAAGACCGTCTCCACGTTTTATGCGGAAGATGGAACCGTCATCGGAATCTTCTTCCGGGAGAAACGCTTCCCCGTAGCCCTGGATTCATTGCCGCCGCATGTGATCAACGCATTTCTTGCCGCGGAGGATGCCCGCTTTTTTTCTCACCCCGGGGTGGATCCGATCGGCATGGCCCGGGCCATGATCAAGAACCTCGTGAAGAGAAGCTTTGCTCAGGGCGGCAGTACCATTACCCAGCAAGTGACGCGGAACTTCCTTTTGTCGAGAGAGAAGAATTTACCAAGGAAGATCCGCGAATTGATACTCGCTTACAGGCTAGAAAAGACGCTTACCAAGAAAGAAATCCTGCAACTGTATCTCAACGAAATCTACCTCGGGATGGGTGCGTACGGCGTCGAGGCCGCGGCAAGAAACTACTTCGGCAAGACCTCCCGGGAACTGACAATTGCGGAGGCGGCTCTGATAGCCGGCCTGGTGGCCAATCCATCCAAGTTCGCCCCCCACAAGAATCTCGATGCAGCACTGAGCAGGCGCTCATTCGTTTTGGAAAGCATGCTCCGAAACAGGTTCATCTCCCGGGCGCACTATGAAGAGGCACTTGCCGATACACCCTCTCTCAGGGAAAGCCTTCCCAATACGTACCAGCGGGCACCCTACTTCGCGGAAGCGGTGAGGCAATACGTCACGGCCCGCTATGGAGAAGACCGTCTCTACAATGACGGACTCAAGGTCTGGACCACGTGCGATCTGTCGCTGCAGAGAAGGGCATCCAAAGCGCTTGTCAAGGGCATCCGATCTTGGGAGGAGAGGCATCGGAGGCCGGCAGGGTTGGTGCGGCGGCTGAAAGCCTCGGAGACCAGGGCCATGCTTGAAGGTTCCCCGCCGGAGTCTCTCGAGGTGGGCGATGTGGTCGAGGCCGTCGTTCTCGAGGACAAGGCTTCAAAGAATCTGAAGAAAAAGAAGGGCACGAAGGAAAACAAACCGCAGGAATACTCCCTGGCGCTCCGGGGAGGCGCTCGGTTCTCCATGCCCCTGACGGGGAAATTCCGTTACGGGAAGAACGATCTTATCCATTTCAAGATCACGAAGATCGACGGTTCCCAGCTTTCCTTGGAACCGGTCACCATTCCGCCGGTGCAGGGCGCGGTCGTGTGCGTTGAAAACAGAACGGGGTACGTGCGGGCTTTGGTGGGCGGCACCCAATTCGAGCGTTCCCGGTTCAACAGGGCTCTTCAGGCGCGGAGACAGCCGGGAAGCGCTTTCAAACCGTTCTTGTATTCCGCCGCCCTGGAGTGGGGCCGGTATGGGCCGCAGACAATGGTTGTGGACGAACCCATTGCGGTCGAGGTGAACCCGACCGAGCCCGAGTGGATTCCCGCCAATTCCGATGGGGAGTTCCGAGGCCCCGTAAGCATCCGGCAGGCCCTGGCGCACTCACGGAACATCGCAGCGGTGAAGATCATCATGGATGTGGGAATCGATTCCGTCGTCCGGATGGCGGGAAACATGGGAATACAATCTCCGCTGGGGAAGCACCTGTCACTGAGTCTGGGGGCATCGGAAGTCACCCCGTTGGAGATCACCGCGGCGTACACGGTCTTTCCCAATATGGGCATGAGAATCGAACCCGTCCTTGTAAAGAAAGTGGTCGACCGCTTTGGCAATGTCCTCGAGGACAACACCATGGAACCCCTGGACATTGCGGAGATCGTCCAACAGGATGCGCAAACGTCCCCCACGCCCCGGTCTTACGGCGCGCATCCCGTTGCGGCCGACCGGCAGGTTTGGTCGGGAATTCCATTCCGAGCCGTCGAGGGAGAGGAGAATCAGCCCGGATCCAGCCATGGTGAACGGTCGGTCATGGAGCCGCTCCTGACCCGCTCGTTTCCTTCCGAAGCCGTAAGCACCCGTCCGCCGGTCCGCAAGGTTCTGAGTCCTCAGAGTGCTTACCTCATGACCGGCATGCTCAGTGAAGTGTGCAGGTCGGGCACCGCGTCCGAAGTATCGCGGCTCGGCCGACGGGATCTAGCGGGAAAAACCGGTACGACGGATGACTGCACCGACGCGTGGTTCGTCGGGTTCAATCCTCGGTACACGGCCGGGGTATGGGTGGGGTACGACACCAAGATATCTCTGGGTAGGAAAGAATACGGAAACGTGGCCGCACTGCCCGTGTGGATGGATTTCATGAAGGATGCGCTCGGGGATGCACCATCCGAAGGATATCCGGTTCCTCAGGGAATCGTCTTCTGGGGGTTGAACGGGCCCATAGCGTCGGCCGGGCCGGACGATCTTATTCAGGCGGCTCCGGATATACCTCCCGGTTCCGATGTAAAGCCGGTATGCCCGGTGGACGAGGTCATGGTTTCCGCACAAGAAGGCGTGGACCCTTCTGCAGGTGGGGAGTTTCAATCCCCCGTTCAGACGGTTCCTTTTAACGCGTTTCCCATGCCGGCCAAGTTCGATTCGAACTTCTATGGCGCACCGGTACGGGTCCTTTCTCCCACAGGGGAATCCTTGGGATTCGCTTACCCTTCGGTGGACGAAAAGGGCCGGATGACCCTGTACCGAAGCGAGTACCCTGAATACGGCAGGCAACCGGCCGGCGGGGAGTCGACAACGCCTCCCGTCCAGCCGGGCTGGGGACCGGTTGCCGCCCCCACTGAGACGACCCCGCACCAAGGAGACCCTCATCAACCCGGGACCGACCCTGTGTATGGCGGCCTGCCGGGTTCCAGTCCATCGTGGTATCAGAACGGGTGGAATTACTAATGTCCGGATTCCGTACGTGGTCGATGGTTGTCACCGTGCTCGTCATTTTTGCAGCCGGTGCGGTCTTGGGGCTGTGGTTGAACCGTAGGCCCGCTCCTCCTCAGGGCTTCACCGCCCTCGAGAGTGCCGAGGAAGTTGTCATACGGGTCTACCGGGAAATAAGTCCGACCGTGGTCAACATTGTGACACGCCGTAAAGGGCCCACCAATTGGATGAACTTCATGCAGCCCGTACCACAGTTCGGCCAAGGGTCAGGATTCCTGATCGACTCGAAAGGACACGTGCTGACCAATAATCACGTGGTTGCCGACGCGGAATACCTCGAAGTCACCCTCATGGGGGAGAGGAAGGTTCCGGCAAGACTCATCGGCCGTGATCCGATCAGCGATCTGGCAGTAATCGAAGTGACTCCTTTTCGCGGCATGGTCGTGGCTCCTCTCGGTGATTCCGACAAGCTTCAAGTGGGCCAAAGAGTGATTGCCATAGGGAATCCGTTCGGATTCCAGCATACGGTCACGGCCGGTTTTATCAGTGCGCTAAACCGTGACCTTGCGATCGGCCAAAGGACCATGATGGGTATGATCCAAACCGATGCGGCAATCAATCCGGGCAACAGTGGAGGCCCCCTGATCGACTCACGCGGAAAGGTAGTCGGCATCAACACGGCATTGATAAGCCAGACGGGCGGCTTCATGGGAATCAGCGTGGCCCTGCCGATCAACAGAGCAAAGAAGGTCGCGCTGCAGATCTTGAAGTGGGGACATGCAATCTATCCGTGGATCGGCATAAAATCCTGGATGGATTTGGAGCCTGCCGTTTCTCAAAAAATGGGCCTGCCGGCCGTCAGCGGCGTGCTCATTTACCAGATTGCTCCTGGAAGTCCCGCAGCGGTAGCCGGCCTGCGCGGCGGAGACCGCCTGCTGGTCCATAGGGGACTACCGGTGACGGACAAGGGGAGACCGATCGTTTTGGGAGGCGACGTGATCCTCGCGGTGAACGACGTTCCCACTCCCTCCTATGACGAGTATCGAAACGTCCTGGCAGAGAGGAACGTGGGGGAGACGGTGAGGCTTAAGGTGCTCAGGGGAGACCGTGAATTCAATGTGACGCTGACCTTGGTGGAAGCCCCGACATTGCCCATGTGAAGATCCGTGGCGGCCAAGAAGCTTGTGTGCGGCGTTTCCTAAAATCGAGGTAGGACGGCCGGTTACCCGACCGCCCCCTCACAGATCCCGGCGAGCGGTATTCCCGCACCGGGCTCCTCGAGACTGCTCGCTTCCGCGGGAGAAGCGACCTGTGCAAGAAAGCTGGTGCCTCTTGTCACTTGTCGCTCTCTTTGCTATTCCCCGCAGTGAGGTTTGCACGAGTTCTTCCGATCCTCCTTGTCCGGTACGTGTTTCCTTTGCGGGCTCCGCAGCCCCGTCGCTCCCTTCCCCGTGTGGTCGGCGCTACCGCCTCGGAGTACAATGAAGCGATCTGACTCCCCATGGTCCATCGGGTCCCCTCCTCCACCGTCGGTCGCCCTACCCTCCAGTGAGGGAGACCATGGGGCCTCCCAGGTTCCTCGGCATCTCTCTTCCTGCGTGCCACGCTCTCTGACGCCGGCAGGCCGTCAGGGGTCTCACCAAGTCGACCCCTTCCGTATGGGCTTCCGTGCACCGTAACGCCGTCGCCGCCTGCTGGATAGTGGTATCGACGCTGAATCGCTTGAGGGAGTGCGGTCTCCCCTGCGGCCCACAGGATTCTCTATGTACGCCTCAAACACATTGTTCGGCACATTCAAGGTGTCGCGCAGTGCTCTCCACGATACTTCCGGAGAGTTGCATCGATCTATTTGACGTCCTCCTTTGTGTCTGCAACACTTGATACGGGCGGCTGGTTAGGCCTTACCCGACAGGGACTTGCACCCTGCAAGAGATGCCAGGCTTGGCCTGGCGCTCTACGGTCGCACAACCTGAGCCCTTGAAGATGACGGGCACGGAGGCCCGTCCCACAAAACAGGTATAGGGCTTCATGACAGTCCTTCGTAGCCCGGGCCTCCGTGCCCGGATATTCTTCTTGCAGGCACCCAACATGGCCGCGAGACGAAAATATGTGACCGAACTTATGAAATGCCGCACTAAGTGCGGCGTTCATGCCCCGGAGTCCCCAATGGTAACCCCCCGCTTGTGTGCCTGCGGTAAGACTCTCGGTTGACGGGGAACAATACCAAGCCCATGTGCGTGGCACACCTGAACGCGGGAAAGCGTGCCGCAGCAGGCCGCGCGGATGAGTAATAGGGCTTGACAATATACATATCCTCCTATATTCATATGACTCGATATTTGCCGGGACACTGAAAACTAAGGGTCTGTCACCAAATAGACCCATCATTCCTCCGGCCTCTCGGTCTAATGGTATAGCCGTGGGGGCCGCCGGCAATCGGGGACATGATCCGATTTTGCGAACAGCGCCATGCGACCTCGCAAAATTCGGAATCGTGTCCCCGGATTGCCACTTGCAAGGTTTGTTTTGGGACAGACACTAAGGAGGATATATCTTGTCAACCACCCGCATTCTCTTCGTTGCCGCGTCTCTCATATTGGCAGCCTCGCCTGCTTCTGAAGCCCCGGCCGGCGTGTCGGGAAACAGAACGTCGTACGTCTCGGGCTACCCGTCGGCCGGTGAAACATCGGGCACCTATCCTCAGTATACCGGCGGCGGGTATCAATACCGGGTGACCTATCACGGGCCCGTTGCAAATCAACCGGCCTCACGGGCTTATCCAAATGGATACGGGCGGTACGCTGCCGCACCCCCTGCACAGGGGTATCCTCAGTACCAACAGGTCGCGCCGCAAAGAACCGCAGTGCCGAATTACGGTGGAGCGGCCGGAACCCCTGCCGTTTATCCGCAACCATTGCAGCAACACGGTGCGATGAACCAACCTCGGGGTGCGCAACAGATTCAGCCGGGAAACCGAACGACGTACGTCCCGGCCGGCCCGGTGCGGCGGCAGAACGTTCAGCCGTATGGGTACTACGGGCAACCGGCCGTCTCATACTACGGCACCGGTACTCCCCGCCTGCAGGCGGCAACACGCTCGCCCTACTACTCCAATCCGTATCAATACGACAATCAGGGCTGGTACTCGGGAAGCTCTTGCCCAACCGGAAGTTCGTGAGGCTTCTGACAGGGGCGTCGGTCGACGCACACAGTCGCTACGGGGTCCGGTGATCGACCGGGCCTACAATCCTCTTTCCACACCAGGTCCTCACATCTGCCGCGTCAACTTCATCATCACGGACACACGACGGCACCATGCCCACCGTGTCGCACCGTGCCCAGCAAAACCACGCTCGAAGCCATTGTCTCACCCGAGACTGAAGGGCTACAAAACCATCCTCTTTTTCTATGCCCGCCAAGGCAGGGAATGGTATAAGATCTCAAGTCCTCTGTCGGATGTCCGACTGAAGGGGGTTCCCCATGCTCAAGCGAATCGTCATCGTCCTGCTCGGAGTATCGACACTTTTTGCCGTTATTGTGTTGCCCGCGAACGCCCAGGTGGCTGATGGGTTCTTGCTGGACCGTCAAGGACAACGCTTGGCAGCTTCCGCCAGGACCGAAGAGGACCGGAAGAAAGCTGAAGGGAAGTTCCAGGCAACGGAGTATTATGAAAAATCCTCGGAAATCAAGAGAAGGAATAACTGGCCTTGGGGTGCGGTCAACAAGTACCTTCAGCGAGTGGTGGCTTTTCTCAAAAAGGCCGGAGGCAAGGAGACCCTGGACGAAAGTTTCTTTGAAGCGCTAAGAATCGGCCACACTGAGATGGTAAGAAAGCTTCTCGCCAAGGGCGTGAATGGAAACGAATTGGACCAATACGGTCAGGTACCTCTTGAGACGGCTGCCGAGAATGGGTCCATGGAAATGGTGAAGCTGCTCCTGGACAATGGAGCCGACCTCAAGAAGAGGAACCGATACGGCAGAACGGCCCTGGACGCTTCGTACACCACGGCCATGTTGCACGGCCATGAGGAAATCGCCCGACTCTTCCTCGACATGGGCGTCAACGTAAATGCAATCGGTCCCGCAGGGAGGACGGCGTTTCAATGCGCAATGAGCTGTTCTCCGCAATTCGTGAAAATGCTTGTTGAGAGGGGCGCGGATGTCAACGCAAAGACTGACGACGGGAAGACGGCACTTATGTATGCTGCCCGATCCGGCAAGGTCGAAACGACCCGCTTCCTCCTGGACAAGGGCGCTGATGTAAATGCAAAGGCTAATGACGGGGATACGGCACTTATGGCGCTTGGCGAGACCTTGGGTTCTCTTCGACAAGATGCTTTTGAGGATTATCTTGAGGTAGTGAAACTCCTACTGGACAAAGGTGTGGATATCAACGCGAAGGACACGCATAGGTTGAGAGGCGGTTTTACGCCGATCATACATTTCTCCGCTGTCGGTTGGCCTGAAGGAGTGAAGCTGCTTCTAGAGAACGGAGCGGACGTGAATGCAACCCTCAAGGACGGTTCCAATGCCTTGTTCTGGGCCCTGTCGGGAGACACCGGCGTGGGTGTTCACTGTCTCCAGATCTTGGGGAAGTTGAAGCTGCCGGGACGTTGGCAGAGTCATGAGGAGAAAGTTCCCGATAAGCGCCGGTTCGAAACGGCAAAACTCCTCATAACCCACGGCATCAACGTCAATGCAAAGCTCGAGAGAGACGGCTCAACGGCCCTCATCTGGGCCGCGTTCCTTGGCGATGTAGAACTCGTGAGGCTCCTCCTCGAGAAGGGTGCGGAGGTTAACGTGCGGTTGACCGACGGCTTGACCCCTCTCTTGTGTGCCATGACCGGCAGTTGGCGTAACGGAATCCACAAGAGTCTCGGCAGCCGGTTCGAGGTCAATGTGCTGGAAAGGAACCGGCCGCCGGCGGAAAAGTTTTCCGATCGGCGAATGGAAATGGTGAAGCTCCTCTTGGATCACGGCGCGGATGTGAATGCACTGCCGGCCAAAGGTACAACGGCTCTCATGTGGGCCATCAACCGTGGACAAGCGGAAATGGTGCAACTGCTGTTGGAACGAGGTGCGGACCCGAACGCAAAGCTCAGGGACGGTTCAACTCTCCTGCAATCGGCTGCCCTTCTCGGGTGTGCAGAAGTGGTGAAGCTCCTGATTGAACACGGGGCCAGGGCCACACTTGCGGCTGCCGCGCTGAGCGGTCTCAACAACGAAGTCCGGCGCTTACTTGACCAAGGTTCGGATGTGAACGCAAGAGACACCAAGGGCAGAACTGCCTTCATGGAATGTGCACGAAGAGGCAACCTTGACACAGCCCGGCTGCTGATTGATAGGGGAGCGGATCCCTCGGCAAGAGACGAGAGGGGCTGGACGGCCTTTATGGAAGCCATGTGGAACAATAGACTCGATATGGCCACGCTGTTACTCGAGCGAGGAGTCGACCCCAATGTGGCCGACGATTCGGGTTGGACCCCACTGATGCAGGCTGCCTGGAAAGGCCTGCCCGAAGCGGTGAACCTGCTTCTGACCAAAGGGGTGGATGTCAACGCGAAGGACCCATATGGCAAGACCCCTTTGATGAGGGCTGTTGAAATGGGCAACCGGGAGGTAGGTTTACTGCTTCTCGACAAGGGGGCCGACGTCAAGACTGCAACGGCCGACGGATGCACCCTCGTCATGATCGCAGCCGAGAGACGGGACGTGGATATGACACGCCTGCTCCGGGAGCGTGGGGCTGCTATGACCCTAGTTGCCGCGGCGTTGCTCGGGGATAAGAAGGAGATTCAGCGAATTATCGCAGACGCTGAAAAGAACGGCACGCGAATCGACGGCCCCGGGGCTCTTCTTACGGCTGTGCGGGAGGGCCGTGGAGAAGTGGTGACGCTCCTCCTGGACAAGTGTCCCGGAATCGATCTCAAGCAATCATACGGAGGAACGGCTCTTCTGGACGCCGTCAAGGACGGCAACACGGGAATCGCGAAGGCACTTCTGGACAAGGGAGCCAATGTGAATGCGGCAGACAGCGTTGATGCAACGGCCCTTCACCACGCGGTTTCAGTGGAGAATCCGGCCCTGGTGCGAATGCTCCTCGCCAAAGGTGCCTACGTCGATGCAATGGCAGGGGGGGGAGACACGCCTCTCATACAAGCCATCCGGAAAGGAAACGGAGAGATCGTCAAGGCGCTGCTGGAGAAGGATCCGAGCCTCAAGCCGAGCGGATGGTCCAATAGTGCGCTGGAAATGGCTCGCATATACGGCAGAGCGGAGATCGTTGAACTGCTCATGGCTCATGTACTTGCGCAGAACGACTGAAGTGAAACATCGTCGGAAGAGCGCGGTTGATGCGCCAATCGTTGATTGCCTGGTAGTCGGTTTCATACGTTCGGTCACATATCCCGTGCCGTCTCTAGTCGAAGGCGGGAACCGTTTTTTCGCCAGACCCCGGCCTTCGCCGTGGATACGGCGGGCATAGCCCGCCCTACAGTCTGCTGAGATTGCCTCGGGTGACCGCCCCCGCAATGACAACCTCGACCATGCCAATACGAGGAGTGAGACGACCGCCAATCTCATCACTCCCGAATAGGTGACCGCGGTTACACCTTTCACTACTCAGGAGGAAACCCCATGACACGCGTCCCCTCGTTCTTTCTCACTTTCCTAGTACTAGGCCTCTATCTTCCTCCGTGTGCAATCACCGGAGACGACGTTGCACCACTTCAGGCCAGTGGCGGAACCCTCTCGGCAAAGTCGCCGCATCAGACCATTCGCATGGATACCGAGGAGGTCACTGTCCGTCTGAACAGACGCGGCTACACGGTAGATGCAGTGTTTCAGATGGTCAATTCCGGCGAGACCTCGACGGAATGGGTCGGCTTTCCCAAGGGAGACGAACTTCCGGAGACCGGCGGCAGGCCGGGTTTTGGTTCGAGCACGTTGCCCGACTTCAGTCTTTTTCGGGCATGGGTTGACGGCAAGGAGATCAAGTTCTCCAAAGAAGGCGACCGGTGGCTCGCCGGACAGGTGACCTTTCCCGGACATGCCACCACCACGATTCGCATCGTGTACGAAGCGGACTATTACCGTGGCGACCACCTGACGTACATTACCGGCACAGGTTCGCACTGGAAAGAGAGTATCCGCAAGGCCGCCTTTACCGTGGACGGCTCCGCAATCGGCGGGTCAAAGCCCTTCTGGGCAGGGCTAAGTGATAGACCGAAAATCCACAGACTGATCTCAGAAAAAGCCGTCAGGATAGAGGTTGAGGATTATGAGCCGAGCCTGAAGGCCGTGCTGAGTGTAGGGGTCGGACGTCCATGAAAGGGGCGAGGATTGAACGTGGTACCACCCATTAATCCGTGATTGAGTCTTTGCGAACGCACCGCGGGCAGGGGAGTCCTGCAACGGAAGGCAAAGAGGAGTTCGGAATGCGCACTATTGGAATCGCCATAATCCTTACCGGGCTGCTGATATCGGGCGTGGTCTCTTGCCGGTTTCCTTCCGTGGAACGCAACCGGGCATTGCTGGAAGCCGCCCATAACGGCGACGTTGGAAGAGTCCGTGAGCTTCTGGATGAGGGAGCCGATGTCAATGCGCGGGATAAGGATGGCATGACACCTCTCATGTGGGCCATGAGAAGTGTACCGTTCGGAGGAGGCAGCCTGGAAATGGTGAAACTCCTCCTCGATAGAGGAGCCGACGTGAATGCAAAGGACAAATCGGGCGGAACGGCTCTCATGAACGTGACCACTTTGGGACCTGCCGTGGTGGAACTCCTGCTGAATAAGGGCGCAGACGTTAATGCAAAGAGCAGAGATGGTTCCACTGCCCTCATGAGCGCTGTCGCGTTGGCCGACGTGGAAGTAGTGACTCTTCTGCTCGACGCCGGTGCTGATGTCAATGCAATGGATGATGAGGGCCGGACGCTGGTGGAATTCGCTGCAATGCACTGTCGTCCGGAAGTGATGAAAGCGCTCATTGGAAGGGGAGCCAGGATTGACTTGACTGCCGCGGCTTGCAGCGGCGACGTGGGACAAGTTCAACGATTGATAAGCGAGGGCTCCGCCGTCAATGCCAGGGGAGCGTATGGCTACACTCCGCTTGTTTCGGCCGCCAAGTCAGGTCACATAGATGTTGTAAGACTGCTCTTGAAAAACGGCGCGGACGTGAATGCCAAGAGCGAGGATGGCTCGACGGCACTGAAATCCGCTGCCTTCAAAGGTCACGTGGAAGTGATGAAAGTGCTTATGGACAAGGGCGCTCAGATCGATCGGAAGGCTCTCGAGACGACGCTCTTCTTAAATGCCCTGGATGGCAACGCAGATGCCGTGAAGCGGGTTCTTGATATGGGCGTTGATGCGAATGCCGGTGGGGGGAGGGCCCTGATCAGTGCCGTACATCGGGGCAATACACAGGTGGTTCAATTACTCCTGGACAAAGGAGTCGACGTCAATACAAAGGACGACTCAGGCACCACGGTTATCTGGGACGCTGTCAAGAAAGGCCGGTTGGAGGTTGTGAAACTTCTTCTGGAAAAGGGAGCTGACCCCAATACCAAGGACATATCCGGAACCACAATGCTTATGGACTCCGCCATGCAGGGTCGTTGGGAAATATCGAAACTGCCGGCGAGCAACGGAGCGGATCTGAATGTGAAGGACAAGTTTGGCAGGACGGCTCTCATGTTCGCTGTTCGTCAAGGTCCGCAGGAAGTCGTGCGAATGCTCCTCGAAAAAGGGGTCGGCGTGAACGCCGTGGATGACGAAGGCCAATCTGCACTCATCTTTGCCGCGGAATCAGGCAGCCCGCAAGTAGTGAAGCTGCTTCTGGACAAAGGTGCTGATGTCAATGTGCGAACCAAGGCGGGCGAGACCGCGTTGATGATAGCCTCCAAGTATGGTCGCACCAAAGTGGGGGAACTGTTGAAAGCGTACGGGGCGAAGGAGTAGAACATCAGGGATTCTCCGCAGCGTGCTACCGTCCACCGGCCGGAGCGAATATCCGGATTGCGACCCATTGTTCCTCGCTTCACTTTCTTGCCAAGGATGGCTGGTCTCAAACGGTATTGCCGCTTTCTAAGAGCAACCATTGGGAATACGCGGCTGGTCTCGGGAGAATCTGTGCTATTCCTTCCGGTATCTCGCTTAGGAGTCACATAGTTGGAAGAATACGATCCTTACCTGACTGACACATCTGAGAATGCTTTGAGGCCATTGCATTGGGATCTTCAGCAAGATATCCTGCGTATCTTCTATGACAAGGCAGAAGATCCTGGGCGGCTTTGTGCCGATGACACCGAGGACAGAGAGAGCGGTAACAGGGAATTTACTTATCAAAATCCCACATACTTGCCACAGCATTATTTGGATTAAGGAGAATAGCATGGCAATATACAATGACTTCATCGAGAAATTTACAGGAAATGACCCGGATCTGCCGGCAGGAGTGAAGGACGCGGGCGAGAGGTTTGATGTGGGACGCGAGATCTATGAAGTCAGGGAGAATCTTGGCTTGTCTCATGAAGAGTTCGCCGAAATCCATGGTGTTGCTTCCGCATATGATGCCGAGACCATTGAGGTTGGAAACTTTGAGGAGAATCCCCAGGAGAAACTTGGTCAAGTCCTTGATGCTATCGAACGATGGAAACGTAGGAAGCGGGATGAAGTAAGCGGTAACCCATACCGTGACCTGCCTTCAGGAAGGAGCCTTTCCATCACTACCACTTCTTTGGGATTCAGGAAGGAAACGAAGTCCAAGAAAGCCTAATAAAATAGCATGATAACGTTTATTATTCCATAATTACGCTATTCCCCTTTCATGCTTTCCGCAGTTAATTCCTTAACCTCTTCCTCCGACGTCGCTCCCGCAAGATGAAGCTGACTCGCTTCCAGAGCATCTATGAATGCTCGTATCAACTCGGCCCCCTTCACTTTGTCCACCGGAACGGTTAGTATAAGACTCCTTACTTCGAGCCGGGGAAAAGCCTTGAAATCAGGGATTAGCGACCGGGACGCGGCAGGTCCGACGGCCGACGGAAGAATCCGAGAACGCATCGTGCTCACAGGCATCCTTCAGGGAATCGGTTGTCGGCCCACGGTGTTTCGTCTGGCAACTCAACTGGAGTTGGCCGGGTGGGTAATCAACACCGCAAGCGGGGTCCACATTGAGATCGAGGGCACGGCAGAACAGTGCGGCCGGTTCCTTAAGATCCTCCCCGAGGCTATTCCTTATCCGGGTCGCATTGACGCCGCGTCCAAGCAATCAGTGCCCGCTCTCGGGGAAACGTCCTTCCGTATCAATGCCAGTCTGGGCGGGGAACGCACCATAACCCCCATACCCCCGGATGTGGCCGTGTGCCCGGAATGTGTAGACGAACTGCTTGATCCGGGAAATCGTCGGTTCCTCTACCCGTTCACCACGTGCACTCTGTGCGGCCCGCGGTTCACCGTCGTCAGGTCGTTTCCGTACGATCGTGAACGGACAAGCATGGCCGACTTCACCATGTGTCCCCGTTGCCTCGAGGAGTACGAAACTCCCCATGACCGGCGGTTCCATTCCCAGACGAACTCGTGCCCGCAGTGCGGCCCGTCCCTGCAACTTACCGATGCGGCGGGCGAGCCCATTGACGGCGATCCCATTCCGGAAACCATACGGCTCCTCAAACAGGGAAAGACCGTTGCAGTCAAAGGGATCGGCGGCTTCCATCTTGCGTGCGACGCACTTAACGACGACGCGGTAAGACTGCTGCGCGGCCGCAAGGGACGTGCAGAAAAGCCTTTTGCCGTGATGATGCCCGATGTGTTCACAGTCCGCCGCTTTTGCGCAGTCAGTGATGCCGAGGAGTCGTTACTTGGCTCGCCTGTGGCCCCGATCGTACTTCTGGACGCTTCGGGCGCGGACGTTGCACCCAATGTGTCCCCCGGCGTGGGAACCCTCGGAGTCATGCTCCCCTATTCTCCCGTGCATCATCTTTTTTTCAGGCATCCTGCCGTTCCACGCGATGCACGCCTCACCGCGCTGGTGATGACATCGGGCAATCGCAGCGAAGAGCCCCTTGTCCGGGGCAACCGGGAGGCCCACGCCCGTCTGGGCCATCTCGCGGACGCGTTTCTCCTTCATAACCGGGAGATTGTGCTCCGGGCCGATGATTCGATCTTCAGGGTCATTGCGGGCCGCAAGACGGTATTCCGCCGGTCCAGAGGCCTGGTCCCCGGGGAGTTCAAACTATTCCCGGATGCTCCCGTATCGGCCGAAAATGCATCCAATCAAGCGGTTGGAACCGGCATCGGGGAATCGGAAGGCGATTCTCGCGGCCTCGTCATATTCGGCGCGGGCGGCGACCTGAAGAATTCACTCACCATCATCAAGGGCGACCGGGCCGTTCCGGGGCCTCACGTGGGAGATCTTGCCTCGCCCGCGGCGCAGGAGTATTTCGTTCAGTCGGCCCAGGTCTTGGCCGACTATCTGGAAGCGGTTCCCGATATTGTCGCGGTGGACCCGCACCCCGAATACTTCAGCAGCAGTCTCGCCGGAAAAATGGATGCCGTGGTGGAGGAGGTCTATCATCACCATGCCCACGCGGTGAGCCTCCTCTGTGAGCACGGCCTTAACGGCCCCGCCCTGTTCGCGGTGTTCGACGGAACCGGGTACGGTACGGACGGCACCATCTGGGGCGGCGAATTCCTTGTCGCAGACCGCAAAACGTTCCTGCGGGCCGGCCACATTGGGGCATTTCCACTTCCCGGCGGGGAAGCGGCGATCCGTGAACCGGTACGGATCCTCGCGGGGTTGTTGGATATCGCCGGCAATGGGGCGATCCGGGACGAGTTCATTCCTCTCCTCGGCGGCAGGGCGGAATGCGTCAAGATGTGGCTCGAGGCGTCAGCCAAAGGGATCAATTCTCCGCTTACCTCTTCAGCGGGGCGACTGTTCGACGCGGCGGCCGCGGCGGTCGGATTTCGCCGCGCGGTCACGTTCGAGGGCCAGGCGGCCATGTGGCTGGAAGGCATTGCAGATCCTACGGTGGAGGACGCGTATCCCATACGAATCACGCGTACCGATCCCTTGATTGCGGATCCGGCCGCCCTGCTTCTGGAAACGGTTCGGGACTGCGTGCAGGGGACTGCGGCGGAACGGGTATCGGCCCGTTTCCACAACAGCATGGCCCGCCTCATGGCAGAGGCCGTGGGAGAACTGGCTGTACGGACCGGTCTCTCCACGGTGGGGCTCACCGGAGGGTGTTTTCAGAATAGGTTCCTCACGGAACGCTCTCTGGGGCTCCTCGAACGCAGGGGCTTCAGGGTTCTGCTTCACGGGACTGTGCCGCCCAATGACGGCGGTATTGCACTCGGTCAGGCCGCGGCGGCCCGAGCGCGGCGGAGGTCACCTGCACGTAAACAGGCATTGTAGGGGCGAATGGCATTCGCCCTGGGGCGACCGCCGGTCGCCCCTACCAAAACCGGGCAGGAGCCCGGACGACCGGCATGCCCAGGCAGAGCCTGGGAACGAGAGAAGTTGGTGACAGTGATGATTTCGAATTGTCCTTTCTCAGCAGAAGTTGCTCTTCGAATGTGTTAGAATTCCATTTTCACATCCGCAAAGGTGCTGAAATATGTGTTTGGCAATCCCCATGGAACTTATTGAAATAACCGGCGAAGGAACGGGAAAGGTGAACTCGGGCGGCATCGGGACCGACGTGAGTCTTATGATGATCCCTCACGCCCGGATCGGTGATTACCTGATTGTCCATGCAGGTTTCGGCATCGAGGTGCTCGACCAAGAAGAAGCGCGCATCCGGCTCGACCTGTTCAGGGAACTCGCGGAAGCGACCCGCGACCTGGAGGAATCGTGATACCCGGAGATGAAGGTCCCGCGGCCCGGAATTTCGCCCGGGCGATAGCCCGTGCGGCCGGCAGATTACGGCGGGAAATCCGATTCATGGAGGTCTGCGGTACGCACACCATGGCCATCCACGAAGCCGGGCTCAAGAGCCTTCTCCCGGACAACCTCAAGCTTGTCTCCGGTCCGGGATGCCCCGTATGCGTCACGGAGAAAAGCTTCATCGACCAGGCCGTCCTCATCGGTAAGGAATATGACGCGTGCCTTGTCACCTTCGGCGATCTCGTGCGGGTTCCCGGCTCATTCGGATCCCTCGCGTCATATCGCGCCGAGGGCGGTAACATCAAGATCGTCTACTCACCCCTCGATGCCGTTGCAATCGCGCAGGGGCAAGAAAGCCGGCCAACCGTGTTCCTTGGCGTAGGCTTCGAGACCACCGTGCCCACCATAGCCGCGACTCTGAAAACGGCCGTGGCCAAAGGGGTCGAAAATCTGTTCGTCATATCCGCGTTCAAGACCATCCATCCGCCCCTGAAGATCCTCGCGGCAAAGGACGATCTCGACGGGTTCTTGCTGCCGGGTCATGTTTCCGCGATTCTTGGGTCGGACTGCTTTGAGTACCTGCCGAGGGATTTCCGCAAGGCAGGCGCCGTTGCGGGTTTCGAGGGGTTGGACATTCTGCAGGCTCTCGGGGATCTGGTTCGGATGACGGCCGACAATTCTCCCAGGATCATCAACGACTATAGGAGAGTGGTGCGGAGTCACGGAAACCCGACGGCGCGTGCCCTCATGGACGAAGTATTTGCTCCGTGCGACACGTCGTGGAGAGGATTGGGAGTGATTCCGGGAAGCGGGCTCATCCCCAAGGGAGCGTATTCCCGGTTCGATGCCTCGGTGCACTTGCCTGTGGATGTCCCCCTTGCCGAGGACGATCCTAGATGCCGATGCGCGTCCATTCTGACCGGGAGCCGCACGCCGGACCAGTGTGGGCTGTTCGGCAGGGAGTGTACGCCTGAGGACCCGGTGGGACCGTGCATGGTATCGTCCGAAGGGACATGCGCGGCTTACTACAAGTACGGAGCGGCGTGACGGAATGGCAAAGAATAGGGACAAGACCGTTCTCCTCGGCCATGGAGGTGGAGGCAAGATGACGAGCCGTCTGATCCGGGACGTTATCGTTCCGGCATTGGATCGAGGACGCCTCGGGCCCTTGCCCGATTCCGTGGTGCTGTCGTGTCCTGGCAAGCGTATTGCTTATACGACGGATTCCTTCACCGTTTCCCCTCTGTTCTTTCCGGGGGGAGATATCGGCTCATTGGCGGTTCACGGGACGTGCAACGACCTGGCATGCTCTGCGGCACGGCCGATGTTTCTGTCGCTCGGCCTGATTATCGAAGAAGGCCTGCCAATGGACCAATTGCAGAGAATCCTTCACAGTCTGGCCGACGCGGCCGACGAAGCCGGCGTGGAAGTCGTCACGGGCGACACCAAAGTTGTACCCAAAGGGAGTGCCGACGGGATCTTCATCAACACCTCGGGATTGGGCAATGCCGATGGATCGTCGGGAACGTTGACGGAAAAAATCGATGAAGGAGACGAAATCCTTGTCAGCGGACCCGTTGGGAACCACGGTATGGCCGTGATGTTGAGCCGGGCCGAGTTTTCCTTTGATTTTGATTTACGTTCGGATTCGGCCTCGGTGTGGCCCGTGGTCGAGCGTCTTACGGAACTGGGACCCGGACTTAAGTTCCTGAGAGATCCCACCCGCGGGGGGTTGTCTGCGACACTCAATGAGATTGTTGCGTCAAGAACCCTGGGAATGAGAATTGACGAATCCGCGATCCCCCTCGACCGGGCCGTTCAGGCGGCCTCGGATATGCTGGGCATCGATCCCCTGCAGGCGGCCAATGAGGGGAAGATCGTCGCCGTGGTGGGAAAGGGGCTTGGTTCAAAGGCTTTGGAAATTCTTCGGGGCTGCCCATTGGCAAAGGGAGCAGCGGTTATCGGGGAAATGACTTCGGAGAATCCCTCAAAGGTCGTGATGACCACCAAGATCGGCGGTACAAGAGTGGTGGCGGAACCATCCGGCGAACTCTTGCCGCGAATATGCTGAAGAGGCGACTCATGACGGACCGGACCAATACACATGACGAAAGCTGTTCCACGTGCCCGTTCTCCATTTCCGAACACCTGACCGGTGGGAGATGCGACACCGAGGAGAACGCCTATGCCAACGCTTTGGCCCAATTCGAGAAGGCGCTGGGGCATATGGAGGTCAAGCAGGGGGTGGCCGAGACCCTGCGGTATCCGAAGCGAGAACTCTCGGTCACCTTCCCGGTGGTTATGGACAGCGGCGATATCAGGGTATTTCGCGGTTACCGCGTTCACCACTCCGCGGTGAGAGGCCCCACCAAGGGAGGCATCCGATACTCGGCAAGCGTCACTCTTGATGAGGTCAGGGCCCTGGCCATGTGGATGACCTGGAAGTGCGCTCTTATGGACCTGCCGTATGGCGGCGCCAAGGGAGGCGTGGTGGTCGAACCCAAAGATCTGTCATTAACCGAATTGGAAAACCTCACCCGCCGCTATGCCACCGAAATCAGCATAATGATCGGCCCGGACAGCGACATCCCGGCCCCGGACATGGGGACCAATCCGCAGGTCATGGCATGGATCATGGACACGTATTCCATGCACCGCGGATTCTCGGTTCCCGCTGTCGTAACGGGAAAACCCGTAGAGATAGGCGGCTCGTTGGGCCGTACCGAGGCGACCGGCCGAGGGGTGGTCTTCACCCTGGCGAAGGCTTTGAAGCTCAAGGGGATGGATCCTTCCGAAACCACCGTGGCCGTTCAGGGATACGGCAACGTTGGTTCCGTTGCTGCGAGGCTTGCCCATGAGATGGGAATGAAGGTAGTCGCGGTGAGCGGTTCCACCGGAGGGATCTATAACAGTCGCGGGCTGGATCCGGTATCGGTCAACGATTTCAGACTGCAATCAGGATGTGTGTCGGGTTTTCCCGGCTGCGATTCGATAACCAATGAAGAACTTCTGACGGCCGACTGCGACGTCCTCATTGCCGCAGCCTTGGAGAACCAGATTACCGTACGCAACGCGGACCAGATCAAGGCCAAAATCCTTGCGGAGGGAGCCAACGGACCAGTCACGCCGGTCGCCGATGAAATTCTCAACGATAAGGGGGTGTTCGTGATCCCCGATATTCTGTGCAATGCCGGCGGCGTAACGGTGAGCTACCTGGAATGGGTTCAGGACTTGCAGTCATTCTTCTGGCCGGTGGAAGAGATCAACGAAAAGCTCCGGGCTTTGATGGTTCATGCATTTGAAAGCGTCATGGCCAGTGCCGAAAAGCACGGAGTGTCGACAAGGGATGCAGCACTCATCCTTGCCATTCGGCGTATATCCGATGCGATTATGATTCGAGGGATCTATCCGTAGGGACGAGCGTCCCAAGCCCCGGTAGAACGCAGCCCGGTGATTCGGAATGAACCGCATCGGTCCCGGCGTTGGGTTCCGGATTTCCGGGATGAAAAACCTTTTTCGGGGGACACGAAACCGTGTTTTGCCCATCGGATCTCAGGGCAAAAACGGTATCATGTCCCCCGAAAACCCGTGAACGGCCGTATCAATCCGGTAGGCACTGTTTTCTTCTCTCAATGGAGTTGGCCTTCCAGGCCTCCAGATCCTCGACTATTGTTCTGCCTATCTGATACTTGTCGAACTTATGGGGCACCGAACTAATCCGTCTTCCCAAGAAATCCAGAATACGTCGGCCTCCGTTCCCGTTGAGAAGCTCGCTCTCGTTGACAACACAGATGTGCTCCGCGGCTATGGTCTTTACTCTCTGCTCTTGTTCCCCTCCCCCATGGCTTTCCGGGATCAGCACCGCCTTCACACCCGTAAGCAGGATTTCGTTCACCGTATTGTATCCTGCCCTGGATATCACCGTATCAGCCTCGTTGACGAGATCCACCATGTCGGGAAAGAACTCGAGGAATCTCACGTTTTCGCACAGGGGATGGGAGCGGATCGACTCGGACACGCTCCGGTCGAGATAAGGGTCCAGTACGAACACGACCTGATTGCCATTGGCGGCTTGATTTCCAGTCAGTATTTCCATGAGCTTGAGGGTAAGACCTAAGACTTGGCCGTTTCGTCCCAGCGACACGAGAATGATCCCGCAATCCGGTAGACCGAAACGATTCAAGACTTCGTTCCTCGGGGGAAACTCGCCGTGAACCCGGTTGGTGATTTTACCGAGGTACTGTATCTTTTTCTCCAGATCCGGGTCGTCTCCCAGGAATGCTTTGTTGATGTCGATGACGTCTCTGTTTTCCAATACGTACATGAAATCGTAGAGCGCACCGATGTTGATGGATTCCGATCTGTGCCTTGGATTCTGATACGGAATGCGCAGAAGCGGCACCCACTTCATGATTCCGCGGCAGACATGAACCAGCGGAAAGTCCACGGGCCCGCCTTTGCGGACCCATTTTTTCATGAGCAACGGTATGAGTTCGCTCATCTGACCGGTCATGTTGTGTTCGATAATTAACGCGTCGGGCTGAAAGAAATTGAAGCTGGCCATGATGACTGTTTGGCGAAAGTCGAATATCGATTCCAGGTCGAATCCGGAAAGGTATCGCGAGACCATGGGGCTGTCTTCCCGGTCAATGTCCAGTTTGATGGACGGCAACTTCATGACCTCTATGCCTTCATCAAAGAAGATCTGTGGGACTGATGTGCCGGAAATAACGAGAAAATCGATATCGGGTCGCCACTTCTTCATTCCCGTTATCACGGCGAGTGTGCGGAAGGCGTGCCCCAGGCCGATGGAATTGTGGGTATATACCAGAATCCTCTTAATGTGATTTTGGGCCATTCTTGTGCTTTGTTGCCCCTCTGTCCTCAGCTGGTTTCAATCAGACGACACATCCGAGCGCATCACATCCTGCCAGATTGAGCGATTCGGCTCTATGGCATGCCACCAGATGCCCGGGCTTCACTTCCTTCAAGGGAGGCTCGACCGCAGAGCATATGTCCTCACTATAGAGACACCGAGGGTGGAACGGACATCCGGGGGGGGGATTAATCGGGTCCGCGGGATCGCCCTTGAGAATGATCTTCTTTCCGGCCATTTCGGGTCTCGTGCTGGGCACGTTGGACATGAGAGCCTCGGTGTACGGATGTTTCGGTGCGGCGAAAAGGGGTTCCGCCGGAGCGTATTCCACCACGCGTCCCACGTACATCAGGACTATTTTCTTACTGAAATGCCTCACCAAACCCAGGTCGTGCGAAATGAACAAGTACGCCAGACCTATCTTTTCCTGGATTTCCAAGGCGAGATTCACAATCTGGGCTTGAACCGAAACGTCCAGAGCCGATGTCGGTTCATCCGCCACGAGAAGACTTGGATAGAGCGCCATAGCTCTTGCAATGCTTATCCGCTGCCGTTGGCCGCCGGAAAATGCGTGCGGGTAACGGTTCAAGTGGATAAGCTTTAGACCCACAAGTTCAATGAGTTCACGTACCCGGGCCTCCAACTCTCTTCCTCGGGCAATCTTGTTCACGATCAGCGGTTCCGCCAGGATCTGCCTGATCGTCATCCTCGGATTGAGCGAGGCAAAGGGGTCCTGAAATACCATCTGAATGTGGCGGCGAAGCGGTTTCATTTGATCCGGCCGGATCTTGGCCAGGTCGACTCTCGGTTCACCGTTTGGGGGCTGGAACCATATGTTCCCGAAAGTCGGCCGGTACGCGCCCATGATCATGCGGCCCACCGTAGTCTTCCCACATCCGGATTCCCCCACTAGGCCCAGTGTCTCCCCGGCGTTCAGGGTGAAGGACACCCCGTCCACCGCCTTCACATGCCCCACCACCTTCTTTAACACCCCCCGGTGAATGGGAAAATGTTTCTTAAGGTCTTTCACTTCGAGCAGTACGCGCGATTCGGACACAGGCTCTCCTCATTCAGTCATGCAGACCAGGGGACAGGCCACGGAGTGGTTCTCGGCCACCTTGGTCAGAACATAGGCATCATCTCTGCAAACCGTTTCTCCGCCACATTGGTCGCATCTACCAAAGAAAGGACAGCCGGGTATATATTCGTGCGGATCGGGAATGGTACCGTCTATGGTGGCCAATTTGCTGCGCACGGGAGTATCTATGCTCGGAATGGATTTCAAGAGTGCCCTCGTATACGGATGCAGCGGTTCTCGGAAAAGCACATCCACCGGAGCTTGTTCCATTACTCGTCCGAAGTACACCACCAGCACGTCGTGGCTGATCTCCGCCACGACTCCAAGATTGTGGGAGATGAAGAGTATCGCCATTCCGAACTCTTCTTGAAGCTCTTTGAGCAATTCCAGGATCTGAGCCTGAATGGTGACATCCAGCGCCGTTGTCGGTTCATCCGCAATCAGCACTCTGGGATTGCACACCAGCGCCATGGCGATCATGGCACGCTGGCGCATGCCCCCGGAGAGTTGGTGAGGATACGAGTCGATTCTGTGTTCCGGCATAGGTATGCCGACTTTTCCCAACATCTCGATGGCCCTGTTTCGAGCCTCATTCTTGGAGACACTCGAATGGAGCCGTAACGCCTCAATGATTTGGTTCCCTATGGTATGAAGGGGGCTGAACGAATTCATGGGTTCCTGGAATATCATGGCCACATCGCTGCCCCTGATGTTCCGGGCCTCTCTACCGTGCGGGTTGAGCTGAGCAAGGTCCAAGCGGCCTACCGTGCCGTTTCCCTCATCCACCTTCAGCAGGA
This sequence comes from Pseudomonadota bacterium, assembly GCA_043806215.1. Taxonomy (GTDB): domain Bacteria; phylum Desulfobacterota; class Desulfomonilia; order Desulfomonilales; family Desulfomonilaceae; genus JAVHLK01. The sequence continues at coordinate 47,448 of JAZDHD010000231.1, forward strand.
TCTTCCCGTCCACGATACGCCCGGGATGAGGAACGATACGAAGAATGGACTGCCCTATGACGCTTTTTCCGCTCCCCGACTCCCCCACTATGCCGAGAGTCTTGCCGTCCCGGAGGGAGAACGAAACACCGTCGACGGCCCTCACGGTGCCTTCCTCAAGCATGAAGTGTACGCGCAAATCTTGAACTTCCAGCGTCGGCACCATCGGATAATTTACCTCGAATAGGGATCGACCGCGTCTCGGAGCCCGTCCCCCACAAAGTTGAACGACAGCACAATGAGAATGACAAAGAACACGGGAATGAGGAGCCACGGGTACAAAGCAATGGTCGTAACGTTTTGCGCTTCTTTCAGGAGCACCCCCAAACTGGTTATGGGAGGCCTCAGGCCTATGCCTAGAAAGCTCAGCGCGGTCTCGGCCAAGATCATTCCCGGGATGGCCAGGGTCACCGTCACTATTATATGGCTCGTAAACGATGGAAGTAAATGTCTGAAGATGATCCGCGCATGACCCGCACCGGCAAAACGGGCCGCCAACACAAACTCTTCCTCGCGAAGGGAAAAGAGTTTGCCGCGGACCATTCTCGCCAGGTCGGTCCATCCTATGAGCGAGAGTATGACGGTAATGGCAAAATAGACTTTCAATGCGGGCCAATGGGGAGGCATGGCCGCAGAAAGCCCCATCCACAACGGAATACTCGGGAAGCACCGGATGACCTCCACGATCCGTTGAATCACGCCGTCGGCCCAGCCTCCCATGTACCCGGAAATCCCGCCGAGAGTGAGCCCCAGGACCAAACTGAGAAACACTCCCACCATCCCTATGGACAGTGAGATCCTGCTTCCGTACAAACACCTGGAGAACATGTCCCGTCCCATTCTGTCCGTCCCGAACAAGAACAGACCGCCCGGAGCATCGACGCCGAACAGGTGGAGATCGGTCTCCCATATTCCCCAAAACTCATATGGATCACCTTTCACGAAAAACTTGATCGGGTAACGTTCTTCGGGATTTTCCTTATAGGACATCCGCTGAGTCTCGATGTCGATTTCCAGATTCCTCGCGTACACAAACGGCCGGCGAAGTTTCCCGTCCTTGTCGAGGATCCGCACGGATGACGGTGGGGCGTAAATGGCTTCCAAGCAACGGGTGTCTTTGTCGTACGGTGCAAGAAACTCACAGAATATGGTTACGACGTACAACCCCGCGATGCATACCAGCCCCACCATGGCGAGCATGTGCTTCTTATAACGCCACCAGATCAGCTGCCTCGTGGAGGCGTTGAGGTACTTTTCTTCCCGCTTCTTGTCCTGGTTCATAGTCCCTCGCGCGCTCCGAACCGAATCCGGGGATCGACCCAGGCCAGTAAAATGTCCGAGAAAAGGGTGCCTACGACCGTCAGGGTGCTCAGGAACATAATGAACGTGCCGGCAAGCTGCATATCCTGACTCAACAGAGCAGTGAGCAACAAAGGGCCGGTGGTGGGCAGATTCAGGACCACCGCGGTGATGGCGATTCCCGATACCAATTCGGGCAACGTCCATCCGATTGTGCTGACAAGGGGGTTGATCGCCACCCGGACAGGATACTTGAGGATCAGACGGGTCTCTGGAAGGCCCTTGGCTCTGGCGGTAACGACATAGGGCTTCTTCAGCTCATCCAATAAGTTCCCTCTGATAATGCGTATGAATTTCGCCGTGTGGCCGGTTCCCACGATCACCACGGGAATCCAGACGTGTTTCATGAGATCCGCGACCTTGGCTATGCTCCATGGCGCTTCACTAAATTCAGGCGAAAACAGACCCCCAATACTCATGCCGAAATACGCGTAAGAAACCCAGAGCAGAACCAGGGCAAAGAGGAAGTTGGGAGTTGCCAGGCCTATGAATCCCACAATGGTGAGAAAATAGTCCATCCACGAATACTGTCGTACGGCCGAGTAAATCCCTATGGGAACTGAAACGGCCCAAGTAAACAGAAGTGTGGCAATTGAGATAAGAATGGTCAAGCTGAGGCGCTCCCCGATCAGCTCGGACACGGGTTTGTTCCACTCGAAGGAGTGCCCGAAGTCGCCTCGTAAGAAATTCCACGCCCACTTGAAATACTGAACGTACATCGGCCGGTCAAGGCTGAACCGCTGGTTAAGGCTCTCAAGTTCCACCTGATCGACGTGCTCTCCGCTCTCACTGAGTTCCGCAACATAGCTCGTGAGAAAATCTCCCGGCGGTAACTGGATGATAATGAAAGATATGATCGATATCGCAATGAGCGTGGGAATCATCGTTAAGACGCGACGAATAATATAGGCCAACATTGCGGCTTCCTTCGGTGACTCTCAGAATATTCCGGCAGTGCCGTCCGCCGTGAGATACGGCGACCCCTTGGCGGCGGAGCGGCTTCACCCGGTCGGTGACAACGGCAACGCCGTCATCCCGGGAAATGTGCCGCTCAACAAGTACCCGGCGAACGCCCGCGAACAAAAGATGCGTGTGTTTGTTCCGCTATCCATGCGGTTTGTATAAGCCGAACGGAATCGACTCTTGCCGATACGCCGGGCGGCAATTCCCCCGGTCACGGAATACGAACCCCGGTCTTTCTCCAGACTTCGTGAACACGGTATTCCCACTTGGCGCATCCATGATAGGTCATTCCGGAGCAAGTGTCCAGCATGGAGAGCACTTCGGCATCGGCCGACCGAGCTTTCGTTTTCGTCCTCTCACTTTTTCTTCGAGAAGAAGAACTGCTCCGGATTCACAGGCCCTGGATTTGGATACGTCCAGCTCTGGAAATCCTTCTTCGGAACATTGAACATGTTGATCGCAACCACGTAGTAATCGGGGGGGTCATGGACCAAACCGATTACCCAAAGGTTCTTTTCGTTGGCTGCAATGATTTTTCCGAAAAGCTCCTTCTGTTTCTCCTTGGACACGGTTCTGAGAATTTGGTCATACGCGTCCATGAGCTCCTTGATTTCCGCCGGAGGCTCCTCGCCACTCTTTCCGCCTGATTGATACCACTTTGCGAACATCGGCGCGTTCAAACTCTCGGTGTTGTAAGGAAAGTACCACCTTGGCTCCAGGAGGCATTCCATTCCGCCGTCACCCGGCCACAGGGCTATGTCGTGAGTCGCGCTCTGCGTTCTCTGCCGGAAGAGCTCCCGGGCCTCCGACTTCACTTCGGTTTCTATTCCGACATTTTGGAGATTTGAGGCGATTATCTCTGCACTGTCAACCCAACTCTGCACATTCACCATCACATCCAGCGCGATCTGAAGGGGCTTACCGTCAGACCGGACCCTCTTACCGTCCGGTCCCTTCTTGAGTCCCATTTCGTCCAGCAGCACCTCCGCCTTGTCCGGTGCAAATTCCGTATAGGCCTTGGCATAAGACTCACTGAAGAAATCGGACTCCTTCAGCGGAGCGGCCTGCCGGGGCACTCCTTGCCCGCGATAGACGATCTTGTTTATTTCTTTTCTGTTTATTGAGTAGGACAGAGCTTTGCGGAAACGCGGATCGGACAGAATCTTCTTCATTACCGGATCCGGGTGGTTCAAATTGGGGGCAAGAAGCAGGCCCACCGAAGCGGTAGACTTCTTGGGGATGAGCTTAAAATTGCCCTGAGCCAGGCTTGCCAGAAGAAGCACGGACTTCTGCATCCCGCCGAGACGGCGGCCTTGGAAGTCGATCTCACCTGCAATGGCCTTCAGGAGAATCGTCTGGGCCTCGGCCTGAAGCTCATGAACCACGGAATCGATGTAAGGGAGCTGATTGCCCTTGGTGTCGACTTTCCAGTAATAGGGATTACGTTCCATCACGAACCGTTTCGCGGGCGCGGGAACCGTGGTGATCCAGGCACAAAGGGAAGGCATCTTGGTGTCCACGAACAGCGCGTGTCTCAAACTGGACGCGTCTTGGAACAGCCTCTCCCATGAGGAGACCTTCCTCTCCTTCATGAGTTCTTCCAGCTTTGCCGGGTCCGCATATTTCTTGTGGAACTGCTTCAAGTAGTGCTTCGGCATCGTCACCAGAGCCATGGCGTGGGGACAAGCCAATTGTTCCAGGAACAGCCCATAGGGCTCGGCAAATTCAAAGCGGACCGTAAAGTCGTCGATCTTGGTCACCTTGGGAGGTATTCCGTCCGGCGCCAGCCATTTGGGGATTGCCGACGTAAGTTCCTTATTGAAGAGAACGTCGTCAAAGCAGAACATGATGTCGTCCGCACTAAACGGTTCTCCGTCGGACCATCGCGCTCCTTTGACCAGATGAAACGTGAACGTGCGGCCGTCCTCGCCGATGTCCCATTTCTCGGCCAAATTGGGCTGAATCTTGTAGTCCGGGCTCCATCGGACCAGTGGATCGTAGAGAATTCTTCGGGTTCCCACGAGATCCGAAATGCCCGTGTAAGCTCTTCTCCAGGAGCCTCCGTATTCTCCCGGCCGCTCAAGGGGCTTCACCACAACGGGGGAAGGAGGCAACCTCTTGTCCACGGGAGGGAGACCGCCGGCTTTAACCTTCTCGGCCAACATGGGCGCTTCGTTGAACGCCCAGGTTTCACAAACCACGGCCCCAAAGGCCAGACTCAGCGTTACCGCGAGTGCCGCAGCCGCAGACCGCCCGAACCATTTTGGCATGGCTCCTCCTTTGTTCCACAGGTGATTTCCAAGGTTTACGTCAAGGACCTCAATCCCGGCCGACCCACACCGGTTGGTGCGATTGCCCGACCGGGTCCCGCAAGACATATCGCTAGAACGGAATTTCATCCTCCGGCGGAGGAGGAGGATAATAGGAACGGTCATCCTCTCTCTTGGAAGGTTCCGTCTTCCCTTTCGGCCGGCTTGGCGACGGGGCTCTCTGTTCTCCGTCCCTCGGGCGTCCCTGGCCGGCACCTCCGCCGAGCATTATCATGTCGTTGGCAATTATCTCCACCGTGGTTCGCTTGTTGCCGTCCTGATCTTCCCAATCCCGGCTCTGGATGCGTCCTTCGATGTACACTTGCCGCCCTTTGCCGAGGTACTCGCCACAGATTTCTCCGAGCCGGCCCCAGGCTACGACCTTGTGCCACTCTGTTCTCTCTTGATCGTTGCCGTCCTGATCCCGCCACGTAAACGATGTCGCTACGGTAAAGGTCGCGACTGCCTTGCCTGCTCCGGTATACCGGACCTCGGGATCTCTGCCCAGATGTCCGAGCAGCATTACCTTGTTCAAAGACCTCTGGGCCATACCTGCCTCCCTGAACGCATGTGTTGCCGAATGCGAGAAGAATTGACCTCTGAATGTGACGGCTCACCCGGAC
>JAZDHD010000232.1:0-14841 GCA_043806215.1 Pseudomonadota bacterium
GAACATGGTCGCCTTGTTGATCGTTCCGTTCATCATCTAGTAATCGACGACGCGTCCGGTCTGCCGGACGCAGGAAAACCAAGCCCCGGTGATTTTCGGATCACCGGGGCTTTTTGTTGTCCGGTCGCCGGGACCCGTGCCCGTAGGCGTTAACGTAAGCCTGTTGGTCGGCTTGGACTTGGGTTCATTCATAACGTCCTGAAGGGACACCGGAATGCTCTCCATTGTGAACGCGTCCACGTACGCCGTCCCTTCGGGACGGAAATCCTGGTCGCTCGATCCGGTTCTTCCGGGGGATGAATCCCCCGGCTAACTTCCTAAGTGCCGTCGGCACATTAGGATCGCCGCATCTCAACACCGAAAACGGTGTGCGTGCCTCGATTCGTGTGCCGGTTGAAGTACGGGTTGGCAGAATCCTTAACTTGGCCTATGGGCTCCTGACTGGGAATGCATGTCCAGCGGGCTCTGCCCGGTCTTCGGCTCTGAGTCCTGGGGCTTTCATTCTCAGTTGTGATCGCCCCGATCAAGGGGGTTTTATGCCATAGAGCACTCAAATCTTGTCCTCGAGAACCCTGAAAGAAAGACTCGATGCCGTCACCATGCTGCGGCCTGCTATAAGGAAGGTTCCGAGCCCCACGCCCTGAAGCGCAAGAATGACTCCGGGGTGCCATAATGCCGACAGGCCCGCGAGTATGTCCGGCCGGCCGACGTCTTGACCGGGTACCAAGAGGGCGAGGAGGACCGTGTAGACAACTCCCAATCCTGCCATGATCTGATACGCCGTGATCTTCCCCCCACCCCGATAGTCTGCACGAAGGGTTTCAGAGAAAGCTCTCCAGCCTTGTGTCGCCGTCATGGCGAGAACGAAGGATGAGAAAAAGGCGGAGTGAAGGTACAGCACCAGTGCCGCGAGGCCTACGACGATATGGACCGAAGAAGTGATTGCCTGTATCGGCACCACCTCTTGTTCGTCCAATCCGCTTTCGTAAGCGATCTTCTTGGTCTTTCCTGTGAAAACAAACCCGTGCCCCCCGAATATGCGGCGAATCATGGGACCACATTGCGAAATCGGCTTACCGTAGCAGCATCCGAAACTGATACAGGCCAACCGCCCGATTCCCTCGCCCACGGCGTACGCAACGGCCACTGCAGCGAGGAAAGGAAGCATGGGGACCTGCACGCCGAATTTCGTCCCGGCCAAAGCATTGGTCAACAATAGGGCAAGCGGCGTTATCAACAATAGTACAAATGTTGCACCGCCGATGGTGAATGTGTGCAGTTTCTTCTCCACCAGCCGGGCAGTCAGCTTCGTCGCGAGGGCCCATACAGGCAGTATGAGCAGAAGCGACGCGCCCGTGATCCCTATGGGAACACCGATGGAACCCATGAGTACGAAGATCATGCACACGGCGGCAACCACCGCCGCGGACACAAAGAGACCATAGTACGTCAGATTAAGCCCTTTCCAACTGTCGGGCCCTTCTTTGGAAAGCGGAATACATCCCAGTATCTGCCGGTTTTCATTGGGCAAGGCCCTGAAGCACCAACGCAGCAATTGCCAAAGACTCACTGCGAGCACGGCCGTGAAAAAGTCATTCCACATAATGGGGCTCCTGCTTTAACATTCCGAATGATTACGTCTCCACACGGCGGGCTATGGTCGACCGGACTTTCAGGTCGGTTTCCACCAAAGGGCGGCCGAAACCCACGGAGTACCTGCTGTGAATCCCGGAGCGCATCCGGTTCCTCACCAGATCCTGAGAAAACCGTACCCGTCCCTTCTGGAAAAGCAGCACGTCCGTACTGCTTCCGGGAAGGTAGAGGCTCTTGGGGACTCCCTTTTTCAGAAACATACCCTCGGCCGGCGGCCTGGGGGTCTCGTATCCGTCATCGCTGTACACCTGCACGATGTCACCGATCATGAGCGCAACGACCTCGATCATGGCCACAAGACCTACGCCGGTCCCACCAGGAACGTCAGTGTCTATGATGGTGACAACCCGCTTGTTCTTTGAGAACGGAGTGACGGCCCTCACTACCGCGCCGGGATTGCATGAATGATAACCACCCGGAAGCTCGTAATAATCCACAACTCGTCCCGCTGCCGGCGTATGATTGTAATGGTACTTATCCGGCGTCAGCCTGAAGACCGCGAAATCCCCGGACTCGAACTCGGAAAGCCGGCAGTGTTTGTCTTCCCCCAAGAGTTCCGGGAAGCTGAAGAATTTGTCTTTCAGAAACAGTGCCGAGGTGTGCTCTAAGGAGCCGACGATCACCCGGGAATCCGCCGGCGACACCACCTCGTCAAGGGACGGGCTCATGGGGCGGCATTCCCAGTACCTGATCCGCCTTTGGAAGATTTTTCTCCGTGTGTCGTAATACCGTGGCGGCTCCACGCATTCCGACAGGTCTATGGACCCGTTCATGAACGGCCCCCGATGGAATTTGTCCAGGGGATTGTCAAAACAGATCATTGCCAACAGACTCGAGGCCCTGCTCCCCGTGAGTGCCCGAAACAACCTGGGAGCCTTTTCCCAGACCGCGGAGTAGAGCAGTTCCACCGCTCTGTCGCCAAAGAGCGATTCATCCCGGATACGGCCGGTGTCCCGTTCAATGAACTGGTGCAGCATGCGCATCGCGGCGGACTTTGCCGGAAAGACTTTGCTCGGCCCGAGCCGAGTCGTAGTGTACAGTTGCCAACATGAGATCGATCAGGTTGCGGATATCATCGACAGAGGCCGACTCGTCCAGCACCTTTTCACGCACTGCATCCATGAATCCCCGCGAGGACCGATCCCCCAACGTGTAATGAAACGTTTCCCTGTAACCGTGCTCCGAGAATACCCCACTCGCTTCCAAGTCTTTCAGGTCCTCGCAGAGAAAGTCCAGTGCTTCCCGTAGGTACCGTTTCTTCAAGTCATTCCGGTAGTATTCTTCCGCGGCCAGGTTGAAGTCCGGTGCCTTCGCCTTCATCGGCGAATCCAGTCCCAGTTTGTCCAATATGCCCGATGTGAGCTTCCCTTCCGCGGAATGAATCTGCGGCCGGTCGATGCGATGGAAGAGATCCCGGACGGTTTCCTCCAGCCCGAGGTTCTCCACGAGATCCGCTCCTTCAGATCTGATGATTTCCACCAGAGCCAAACGGTACTGCCTGTGATAGACCCTCAAGTATCCCGGATAGCGGCGGCTGTGCCTTATCCCGTTGGTCCGACGAAGGATGGTTTTGAGAAACAGGTTTTTCGTGGAACCGTGCACGTAAAAGGTAGGAATCCCTATTGCCGAGCCGAAGAATATTTGTCGTCTCTCACTTTCAATGAATGGTTCGTCGGGGATATCCGCGTGCGTCACATTGCCCTGGAGCGCGTACTTGAACGCGAGCGCGGTCACGAGGGCCTGCAGGTTTGCGGCTCGTGTCATGTCTTTGTCGAGGCTCTCAAAAAGGCTGTAATGTCTTCCCTCGAAACCGGAATAGCCGGCCTGTTGGAATTCTCTGAGTCGGTAAAGCATGTACAAGGACATTCTCACGTCAAAGACTCCAAGATCGGCCAAATCCCTTTTCAGGCGGTCCCAGTTACCCGATTTGCCGTCAAGTGCGGGGCTGCGGTCTGTACTCATCGGCGCAACCATATAGTCTATAAGCCGGAAATCGGGCATGAAATCCCCTTTGCACCGGAACAGGGTAATCAGCATCCGATCTATGGATTTCAGGCCGAACGGCGTGGTCGGTTGGCCCAATATCTTGATGGATGCCTTTTTTTTCCAGCGCCGCCATATCATGCGCAGATGGGTGTAATCAAGTTCATGGGGAAGAAACCCCAGGACCCTTTCGGGATGGAAATCAGAGAAATCCAGCCTGTACGGGGCCGCACTGTAGGTTCCCACAAAGAGCGGCAGAAAGTGTTCGACAATCTTGATCACCAGATCGCCCAAGTATTTCTCGTCCGTCGGCGAGAATGCATCGTCTCCGGCCTGCAGGCATTGCGTCAGTTTACGGCTGCCCAGACTCAGATGCGTTCCGTTATTTGCCAAGGAAATGTTCGACACATTCGGAAGGATCACCAGATTCCGGGTGATTATTCCGGCCTCCCTGAGTTTGCTCACGGCATTCAATTGGCTGCGGCTAAGCACTTGATGGCACAGGCACATGTAATCATGCTTTTCCATGCCGTTGTTCCATCCGGACAGGCACGGATTCATGAACAACTCTCGATAAAAGGAATCCGAGATGCATTCGTTGAGCATTTTCTGGCGGACGGGCGGGTGAGGCGAAAAGTATATGACGGCTCTTTGACCGCTTTCCAGAAGTCCCAGCGCCGAGTTGGCATACATGACGACCAACTGGGTCAGAAGATAACGTTTCGAAGTCTCTTTGGCTATTGCCCTACCAAAAGAGGAATCCCTGCGCAACGGCACCACATAGAAAGACAGTGTTTCAGGGGACGTGTTGTCGCTCAGCAGCCGATCCATTACCCGGCAACCGGTTGCGTGCACCATTTCCGGAAGTGCCGCCTGTGATCCAAGCACGTCCGCGAGGGCTATCTTCACGAGGTAACTCATGGGAACCCGCAGCCACTGTAGGTTCTCGCTCACATGGAGAAATTTCTCCAGGTCCTTCCGGGGACTACTCCATGCGCTGCTGCGGTCGGACCGGAGATCCTGATTCAACACCCCTTGTGCAAAGGGGGTGAGTGATCTCAGCGGGAATCTGACCCAACTGTTGTCCCAGATCTTCGTCTTGTTGCCGTTTATGTGTTTTTCCAGTTCCGTGACCGCGCCGGCAGAGGAGTCGCCGGACGTTGCCCTTCTGATGATATTGGCATAGTAGTTCGAACTCTCTATGCTCATCGGCAGGTCTACACAGTCCGATTCTCCGGCCACCGCGGCCTGGAGTTCCGTTTCCGAGCCCGCGGTAACATCCTCTCCGGAGAAAGGAAGGGATTCCGCAAACCGGTTCGAGCGGATCTCCGGTACTCCAAGAGCCGCCCGCACCCTTTCCGCTGAGAATGAATCCGGTATTGGGTACAATGGGATTTCTCTCGGTTTCGATCTCAGTAGTCTCTCCTCATCGTTCAAGCCTTAGAAGGACCGCCCCGGTCGATCAATACTCCGTAGGAGAATAAAAGAGCTGCTGATGTGAACTTACAGTTAGGGAATCAATAGTTTCGTATTGCAGGACGGATAAAACGCGAAATCTTATTGTCCCAAATGAGAGTGATACGACTGAGGAGACAATCGTGCGAATATCCGCCAACAGGGATCTGTGGAGCAAGCGTAGAAAAGCCCTATGATTTCAGATGCGATCCAATGTGCAACAAAGTTTTGCGGGACTTTACAGCGATTGCCGCACAGAGTTCTAACTCATGTCTAACTGTTTCCGAACGCACGCCTAGTATACCCTCTGCAACTCTGAGAATACATGCATTCCGCCGTGGCCGAGTGATCCGCAATGCCGTTTATGACTGAATGGACAAAACAGATCCGTGATGCCGTCCGAAGCCCCATGAGGGTCCTCACCTTGGGTATTCTGATCAGCCTGGGACTCTTGATTGCGGTGTCGGGTCTGGTGTGGGGGATGTATGAATCGCTCTCGCATGTCGGTAAGGAAGGTCTTGAACTTCAGCGACTGGTCGGCAAGGTGGCTTACCGCAACGAATTGTCCACCATGTTTGCGCGTATGGCCGCGCTGACCGGCAACTCACGGTGGGAGGACCATTACCGGAAAAACGAGGCCGAACTGGATGATTCACTGGTGGCCTTGGCGCTGTTGGCCCGTGAAGAATACCAAAGGAGTTATGCGGCAAGCACGAAACTGGCCTATACGAAATTGCTGGAAATGGAGTCGCTGGCATTCGCTCTTTCAAGGGAAGGCCGCGTAACGGAAGCCGCGGAACTCATGCTGAGTCCGGGGTATGAACATAACAAGCAGTTGTATTCACATGGTTTGCACAATATGACTGCCGCGGTTCAGGCCCGCATAAATTCCGAGATTGCGTTGTACCGGCAAAGGATCTGGAAGGCCGGGCTGATGGCCCTGGCTAGTCTCGCCTTGATTGTTGCCGCATGGATAGGCGCACTGGTGGACTTGAAAAGGCATCTGAAATCGCGAAGAACAGCCGAGCAGTCTGTTCTTGAAGAAAAGGAACGGCTGCTTGTCACGTTACGGTCCATCAGCGACGGGGTCATAACCGCGGATACCGAGGGAAGAGCCGTGCTTGTGAACCCGGCTGCAGAGAACCTGATCGGCCGGTGTCAACATGAAGCCGAGCATGTACCGGTGTCGGATCTGTTTGAAATTATCGACGAAACCTCGGGAGAGAAACAAGAGAACCCCGTGAAGCGGGTGTTGCGAAGCGGTTCGGCCGTCAGACTCACCAACCACGGCGTATTGATTTCCAATGGCGACGAGAAGCGGTACACCGAGCAAAGTGCCGCACCCATAAGAGACCATGAACAGAAGGTTCTCGGTGTGGTTCTAGTGCTTCGAGACGTTACGGAGCGAAAACAGGCCGTAAACGCGCTTCGGGAGAGCGAGGAGAAATACCGGACCATAATAGAGAATATGGAAGAAGGATACTACGAGGTGGACCACAGGGGGAACATGACCTTGTTCAACGATTCCATGGCAAGGATATTGGACTATTCCCCCGAGCAGCTTTCGGGAATGAACTACCGCAGATTTGTTGACCGGTCGGTGGTGGGAGAACTCCGGAAGATATTCAGGGATGTATATTTGACCCGCAGGCCGGCACAGGTCCCGGAATGGAAGCTGGTGAGACGGAATGGGAACGAGCGGATCATTGAAGGATCCGTCAGCCCGGTGCATTCCTCCGACGGCAAGTTCAAAGGGTTCCGCGGTATCGTCAGGGACGTCACGGATCGAAAGCACCTTGAAGAGCAACTCCGTCAGGCCGCCAAAATGGAAGCCATCGGCACCTTGGCGAGCGGTATTGCTCATGATTTCAACAATATTCTCTATGTGATCATGGGATACTGTGAGTTGGCGGTGGACGAAGCCCCCAAAGAAGGTCGGCTTCAGTTCGGTTTACAACAGATACTTTCCGCAACGGAACGCGCGGGATATCTGGTGAATCAAATACTGACGTTTAGCCGCCAAAGAAGTCAACAAAAGCAGGCAATCCGCGTCACGCCCATTGTCAAGGAGACGTTGAAATTCCTTCGAGCCTCGATTCCCGCGACCATCGCCATCGAGGAACGAATCGAGACGGTGGAGGAAACCATACTCGCCGATCCTACACAGATTCATCAGATTCTCATGAACCTGTGCACGAATGCGTCCCACGCAATGCGCGAAGTAGGCGGAATTCTCGAGGTTGTTTTGGATACGTGCACGATGGAGGACGATTGGGTGCAAAGCCGTCCGGGGACTGATGGACCCACCCATGTGAGACTCACGGTACGCGATACCGGGCATGGCATGACCCCGCACATCTTGGCTCGGATATTCGACCCGTATTTCACGACAAAAGTCCGGGGCGAAGGAACCGGGTTGGGTCTGTCGGTGGTGCATGGGATAGTCAAGGCGCACGGAGGTCGAATGGAGGTCCGTTCGGAACCGGAAAAGGGAACCGCTTTTCAGGTGCTTCTCCCCTTGGTTGAGGGCGAAGCCGCTTTGTCCGACGCCAAGTGCGACGACGCGGTCCCGGGAAGCGGCGAGCATATACTGTTTGTGGACGACGAGCACGTCGTGGTCAATATGAGCCGAGAAATCCTGCAGCAGCTGGGTTACAGGGTGTCGGCCCAATCAGACGGCCGTGATGCGCTGCAGATCTTCCGCGGAGATCCGGGTAAATTCGACCTGGTAATTACGGACATGGCCATGCCCAACATGACGGGCAAGGAACTGGCCAAGGAACTCAAAGCACTTCGGCCGGATATACCAATCATAATGTGCACGGGGTTTTCGGATGAAATAACGCCTGAGCAAGCCGGAAAACTTGGATTGGGTGCGCTTATCGCCAAGCCTGTAAGCAGGAACACCATGGCGGGAACAATACGGTCCGTGTTGAACCGGGCCATGTAAATCTCCCCCGAGGGCTACCGCATGCGCTTTATGACTTCCCGGGCGAAGCCCGAACACGATACCTCGGTAGAGTCCGGCAGTTGCCGTGCAAGGTCGTAGGTTACGGTACCCGCCTTGACCGCATCGGATATCCCCTTGACAATGAGTTGCGCGGCTTCTTTCCATCCCATGTGCTCGAACATCATCACCCCCGACAGCAGCATTGAGCCCGGGTTAACCTTGTCCATCCCCGCGTATTTGGGGGCGCTGCCGTGGGTGGCCTCGAAGAGTGCGCACCGGTCGCCTATGTTGGCACCGGGTGCCATTCCCAGCCCGCCGACCTGCGCCGCCAGGGCATCGGAAAGGTAGTCCCCGTTAAGATTCGGCATAGCCAGAACCTCATACTCGCCGGGCCTCAGCAGCACTTGTTGGAACATGGCATCGGCTATCCGGTCGTTCATGAGGATCTTTCCCTCGGGAAGGGTTCCTTGGTATTTCTCGGATAGATCGCTCTCCGTTATCACCTGGTCGGCAAACTCTTCTCGGGCGACCTCGTACCCCCAGTCCCGAAACGCGCCCTCGGTGAACTTCATGATGTTTCCCTTGTGGACCAACGTGACCCGCCGGTTTCCATTTTCGAGTGCGAAACGTATGGCACGCCTCACGAGCCTCTTTGTCGCCCCCGGGCTCATGGGCTTGATGCCGATTCCCGAATCCCCGGCCACATGCGCGCCGAGCGTTTCCCCGAGGAAGTCAATAAGCTTCTCCGCTTCTCTGCTTCCCGACTTCCATTCAATACCCGCGTAAACGTCTTCGGTATTCTCCCTGAAAATGACCATGTCGACCAGTTCCGGCCTGAGCACCGGCGCCGGGGTTCCCGGCAAATAGCGGACGGGCCGCACGCACGCATAGAGGTCCAGCTTTTGGCGGAGCGTGACATTGAGGCTTCTGAATCCTCCGCCCACGGGAGTGGTCAGCGGACCCTTAATGGCCACGCGGGCCTTTTCAAGCGCGTTCAAGGAATGGTCCGGCAGGTATTCCCCGTACGTGCGATAGGATTTCTCCCCGGCAGGAATTTCCCACCACCGGATTTCTCTGGCCCCATCGTAAGCTTGGCTCACCGCGGCATCGAACACGGGTCTTGATGCGGCCCAGATATCCGGACCGACTCCGTCTCCTTCAATGAATCCCACGATGGGGTTGTGGGGAACGTCGGGCGTTCCCGTACGGGATGAAATGGTTATCCAACCCCCCTCGGGGGGGGGCACGAATTCATTTGTCATTCATCCATACTCCATTTGCGCCGCGAAGCACTAGGGAACACCGGCAAAGCGGTCGTTGACGACCGTGAAAGTCACCCAAGGAGGATCCGATCTCTTGTCCGTCAATCGATAGCCCTGATCCAAGAACAGGCCTTGGAGGAGATCGGCCTGCTCTTCATTGATTCCCGAGACAATCCAATGTCCGTGAACAGCGGAGTCCTTCAATGGCACAAGATCTCTCAGCACGTGGAAGGGGAGATTTGCGGCTACCAGGTCGAAAGGTTCATTGATGAACAACCTGGCCTCCCCTTCACGCACCGAAATTTCGGACGACAACGAGTTTGCCCTCACATTTTCCCGGGCGGTGCTCACCGCCAACAGATTCTTGTCCACGGCTACAATACGCCCGATCCCCATAGTTGCGCCGGCCAATGAAAGAATGCCCGTTCCCGTACCGAGGTCGAGCATGGACCCGATTGCGTGCCTCCCGAGGATGTCTCTCATGAACCCTAGGCATCCTACCGTGGTCGGATGATTTCCATCCCCGAAGACCACCGATGGATCCATGACAACGGCTCCGGGGGGCGGTGCGGGATGATCCCGACCCACAAAGTGGATACCGGCCAACGTAATCCCGCCGGCGGGTAGTCCCTTCTGCCAGTCCTCGTACCTCATCTCATGGCGGGAGACCTGATCGGTTCGCCCACTGCATACGGTGTCGTATACAAAGTCATCTTCCTGTTTCACGAAAAAGAGGTACGCAAATTCATCCTCATTCCACAAACCGATGTATGAAGGCGGCGGAGAATGCAAATCACGGCAAGCGTCCCCTCGGATTTCATAGACGTAGAGCAGCGTATCCGGGGGAATCATATCCGAGTCCTTGTCTGGGCGCACCACTGAAACAGGAAAATATCGCCAACACTTTGCACACTATGGTCGTCCGGCTTACATGAGTGTGGAAGGCCGCTTCGTAATCTCTTTAATCGTGTGCGGACTATCGCATCGATAATCAATCGTCTTCAGATCTTATTTGACTCACCTCACGCACGATACCCAAATAAATTTCCAAGGCTTCGAGTAAGTCACTTTTCGCGTTGGCAATATGCGCAACTTCTTCGGCCGACAGATGGGGCCTCGCCAACAGCAGGTCAATCTTCTTGTTAATTTGGATTATCTGTTCCGGGGCCGCGAGATCTCCCATGTCCAGATCCGGAACTTCCGCTTCCTCCTCCTCATCTTCTTCGAGTTCTTCGGCAACCTCTTCGGTAATGTGATCGATCCATCCGTCGACCTCTTTCCATTTGCTGATGGTGGCAGGGCTTACGCCTACTTCCACGGCAAGATCCTTGTTCGTGATATTGCCTCCCTCTTCCATGTAGAGTCTGAAGGCCTTGTCACGGGCATCCTTCTTTCTCACAACCGCACCCGCGGTCTCCTGAGCGCCTGCATCCTCGATCTCTTTCAGTTTCTCCTCCCACTGATCGTCCCGTTTCCATCGCCCTACGGTGAGCGGATTGACGGTTACCGCTTTGGCGATTTCCCGATTCGTAATGTTTCCTCTGGCTTTGAGAAACTTCCTCTCCGCCTGAATGCGAGCTTCTTTCTTCATTCCTTATTCCTCCCGGATCTTCCCTAAGGCCTGCTTGTCCAAGAAACACTTGGATGGTGAGGGTGCTATTGCCTGCGATGTGCACACTTGTCGTGTTTACATAACATGCAATCCTAATGATTGCAAAACAATTTGTCAAAGAAACGTAGTCTTTTCGCTGAAAAGAGTGCCACAAATGCGTAACGCACGCAAGTCCGTTAGAATATGGCCCGGTATTCTGAATAGTTATAAACCAAGGTTTCGAGGGTCGCCGGCGGCGGGCTCCGCCAAGATACTGCAATCCACAAGACTCAATAACAATCGGCAACACTGCATCTGAATTTCGGGTGTCGGACCCCCCGCAATTGTTGACGACCTTCACTGCCCATGCAAGGTTGGAACAGGGCGGCCGGCCTGTTCTCCGTTGCCGGAAAAACTGGTATTGTGATCTCGAAGCACACCGGGGTTTTTCGTCGGCAAGGTTTTCCGACGCGGTGCCTTGAAACTGCCGGTGAGGCGCGATGCAATGATCAACACGGAACGGACTGGTGAAATTAGCATATTCCTGCCATCCCCCGGCCCGGCCGGTCGATCTCTGTTGCACGGCTGCTTGTGGGGTTGACGGTCTCATGATCGCCGGCGGTTGCGTCTACACCCTAAACGAGCCGGCCCGCGCTTTTGGATGGTCCGGCGGTCGTCGCCATCGTCAATACCCACGGCCGTGAGGATCACACGGCGGCGAATTCGGCCGTATGCGCGTACATGGAAACATGAGGAATCCCGAGAATGAACAGACCGTATCTCGATGCAAAAATTGAAAATGAAACAAGGCTGTTGGCAGAGATAAGGGCCGGCAATCCGCGGCCGACAGCATTCCCTCCCAGGTGCACATTCGAGATTTCTTGGCGATGCAACTACACGTGCAAGAAGTGCACATACTCCAAACTCACCCGCGGGGAGAACTTCTCGGCAATTGATTACCCTGAATGGCAGTGGGAGGATATTGAACGGATTGCTCATGAGTACTTTCCCACGTGCCGCCTTACCCAGAGCACACTGCTCGGAGAACCTTTCCTGTCCCCTCATTTCAAGGACTTGATGAATCTGTATCGCCGCTTCGGGGTCTATTACCGTTCCACCACCAACGGTTCACTCCTGACCGAAGAGAAGTTGGACTCCGTCAACGGGGTAGTTGACTGGCTGAAGTGCAGCTTTGACGGGCATACGGCCGAACTGTACGAGAAGCTTCACCTCAATGGCAATTTCTCCACGGTAGTCCGCAATCTCAAGAGGTTTTCAGACAACCGCCGCTACATGACTCCCTTTCCTTGGTTCAGGATCGGAATGGTCCTGATGCGGAGCAATATGAATTATCTAAAAGACTATGCCGACTTCGTGTTTCAGGAGATCGGCGTGGATGAAATGGAAGTCATGGCCCTGAATTATGCAAATGACCAAATGCTTGACGAGTTTCATTGGGATTTGGCTGATGAGTTGAACACCCGCCTGGACGAACTCGTCGACCACTGCATCGACAGAAAATACCGGCTCAGACTGCCTTTCACTCGGATGCCGCGTGCCGATGGATCATGGAACGGACCTACCGCAGGCCGGCGGGCCGATGAGATTGCCGGGGCCCAACCGGACGCGGACAATTCGGGGTACGACAAGTACTCCGAAGAGGTGCGGGTGGGCGACATCTTCGGGAACAAGCAGACTCTTGAAAAGGGATACGTGTGGAGCAACGAGATGAGGATATCGAGGATTAAGGGGGACGACGGGAATTGGATCGGGGTTTGCCCGGCACTCAACCGCCCCTTTTTCAAGCCGCCCACCATTGAATCCGACGGCAAGGATTGGATCAAGGTCGAGAGCTGCGGCAGCTGCTCAACGTATGTCTTTGGAAATCTCAAGGAGCAGTCGTTCTCGGAGATCTATGGCTCGCCCATGTACCAACAGGTCCGCACATTCCTCTACGGCCGGTACAATCACCCCAGAGAGAACTGGATGATCCCGTGCAGGCATTGCCTGTGCGTGGATCCCGTGTATAGCTATGAGAGCAACGGGGTTCCCAACGTGGGCCTGCGTTTCTTCCCCGGTGCCGACCTGTACCGTCCCCCCGTGGTCTCCGGAGACCGGACGGGATTGCTGAGGAAGACGTGGAATCATTGGCGGGAACACGGGTTGGTATCGACGGGAAGGGCCGCGGTCCGGTTCATGGCGGACCGCCTCGGCCATTCATCGTAGCAAACCATACCCTTGCGGAATCACGGAGACTTTAAACCTTTCCACGGGCTGCGGATTCACGGTCGCTTGAGATCACGGGGGAAAAAGTCTTGACTCCGCGCGGCCAATTGCTTATCCTCCGAACCTACCGCGACCGGAGCTTATTTTTTATGTCTTTGTTCAGTTTTTTGGAGGGTTGAGGGTAACCCCGTCCTGGGAGGTATTTTCCGGTGAGCGGTCTTCCAGGACGGGGCATACATTCTTAGTGCGTTGATGCCGCCGACCCAAAGAGGGAGTCTCGATCAAGAACGGGTCCCGAGAACAACTCCCCATGAAGACCGCAGTCCTGCAGTGCTGTTTCCGCCCGCGTCCCCATCCCCCGCCGACCGTGGATCCGAGCATACCAAGTGAGAAGACCAATCGCAAAGGTGAACCATGATAATTACGCGCACTCCGTTCAGGATAAGCTTTTGCGGAGGAGGAACCGACCTCCCTGCATACTACCGTGAGCAACAGGGATCCGTAGTCAGCACAACGCTGAACAAGTACATATACATCACGGTGAACAAGTTAAGCCGGTATTTCGATCACCGCATCCTGCTGAAATACTCGCAAACCGAATTGGTGGATTCCGTGGAAGCGATCCAGCACCCGATCATCCGGGAGGCAATGAGGATCACGGATGTCGTGGATGGCGTGGAAATCACGTCCATGGCCGACATTCCCGCGGGAACGGGGCTGGGTTCCTCGAGCGCGTACGCCGTTGGGCTTTTGCACGCCCTTCATACGTTCAAAGGGGAATACGTTTCTGCAGGGCAATTGGCCCGTGAGGCGTGCGAAATAGAGATTGAGAGGCTTAACGACCCCATAGGAAAGCAGGATCAGTATATTGCCGCGTACGGGGGAATCTGCCGCATCCGTTTCAATCCGGATGAATCGGTTTTTGTGGACCCGGTCATCTGTTCCTACTCCACCAAAAAGGCCTTACAGGGCAATCTCCTGATGTTCTACACCGGCATCACCCGTCGGGCGGGCGATATCCTAAAGGTTCAGAAAGAGACCACGCATCTCAACATGGAGGCGCTCACCCGGATGAGGGACCTGTGCACGGAGATCATGGAGGTGCTCAAGAATTCCGCATCTCTCAGCCGGTTTGGCGAAGTGCTTCACAGAGCCTGGACATACAAGCGTGATCTTGTCGACAGCATCAGCAATGATTCCATCAACGCGTACTATGAGAAGGCCCGAAATGCCGGAGCAATAGGGGGCAAACTGCTGGGCGCGGGCGGTGGAGGTTTTTTTCTCTTCTACGTGGAACCCCAGAATCAAGACAGGGTACGCAAAGCCCTCGACGACCTTCAGGAATTACCATTCCTGTTCGAACCCCAGGGAAGTAAGGTTCTTTACATATCCGACGATTTCTGATGTTGCGGTTCACCGGGCTCGATGCGCTCCGAGGCCTTGCCTCGGTGATTGGGGCCTTCAACCCGGATTCGAAAAATCGGCCCGGTGAACCGAATGATCGAGACGGCGCTCATTCCCGCATTCCCCCCTGCCGTCAGGAAGCGGGAGACTTCGCGAGAAACGTCAAGAAGACCGATCTCCTGATGGATCTTGTGACAAACCTCCATGATAGGGCGATCACAACTGACCATGAAAGCCCCGGGACTCCGAGCCGAAGACCTGGCAGAGCCCGGCGGATAGGCATTCCCAGGCTGTAGGGGCGGCCCCCTGTGGCCGCC
>JAZDHD010000233.1:0-18218 GCA_043806215.1 Pseudomonadota bacterium
TCATAGCTTCTCATTTCAGACGGCTGTACGGCGAGCATGCACTGGTAAATCTCATCGTAGTGCCGCGTCGCAAGCCCCACAACACAATGATCCAACTTTGCCGCGGCTGCGAGTTCTCCAAGAATCCTTCTCACTTCCGCCGACGGCATGCCGCGTCTGTACGGCCTGTCTTCCGTCAAGGCCGTGAACGTGTCCGCCACCGACAGTATGCGGGACTGAATGCAGATGGCGTCGGCCTTCAAATGAAAGGGATAACCGGAGCCGTCCAGGAATTCATGGTGATACCCGCACCACCGGGCAATCCCTTCCAACCCGGGAACCTTTCTCAGAACTTCAAGCGTATGGTAGGGATGAATCTTCATAATATCGTACTCGTGGTCCGTCAGCCTGCCGGGTTTTTCAATAATCTCGATTGGGACCCCCAACTTGCCCAGGTCGTGGAGGTGACCGGCCACATTGAGCAATCGGCTCTCCTTCCGGAAAAGCCCCACCAGGAGGCCCAGCCTTTCGGCAACCGCGGACACCGACTTCGAGTGTGTGGCGGTAAATGAACTGCGGAAATCGATGACTCGGCCGAAAAAATGGGCCATTTCCGACATGGGCATCGTACCGTTAAAGACCGTCCCGGGTTGCCAATACCGGGCCACGATCTCATCGGACAACGAAGAGACTTCAAACCAGAATCTCTCCTCCCTGCCCAGAGATCTGAAGACTTCCACCAACTCGGGATCGAACATCTTGCCCGACTGGTCGCGGATTCGACGGATAACCCGCTTCCCGATTTCCAAGGGATTGCCTTCTTTTTCCCGGATCCCCACCGCGACTCTGTCGGCCAGATGAAGAATGTGACCGCTCCTCTCGGCCCCGTCTCTCTGATGATCCAACCCGTGGCCGTGATCCCAACGGATGTGGTGGTTGCGGACGATATCGGCGATATGGGCCAGGGAGGGAAAGTCCCTGAGAAGCATGCAGCCGGTAAGGCAATGGGGGAAGACGTCCTCGGCATCGAAACGGGCTACATCGAGTC
This sequence comes from Pseudomonadota bacterium, assembly GCA_043806215.1. Classification (GTDB taxonomy): domain Bacteria; phylum Desulfobacterota; class Desulfomonilia; order Desulfomonilales; family Desulfomonilaceae; genus JAVHLK01. The sequence goes on from JAZDHD010000233.1 coordinate 1,028, forward strand.
GTTGTGTGGCCGAAAACGCTCCTATATCGTGCACCAACCCTGCACAGAGCAAGGCTTCCTGCTCTTCCGGACTCAGCCCCATGGCGGCCGCAACGGACGCCGCGACAAACCCGGCGAGCTTATGGTGATCCGCCAATTGGGGATGCACGAGATCCGCAGCCTCTCCGAGACTCTGCAAGCTGCTCATGAGCGGGACAACGAGATCGGCATGATTATCCGGCACGTAACCTTCGCAGATTCCACTCTCCACTCTTCATCCTCACCAGATTCTCTATAATGATTTCCGCACCATGCCCGGCAGCATATCTACTGTGAAAATACGCGTGCGGCACAATTCGGCCGTAAACTCAAAGGGGAACTTCTTTCCGGGCTTGAGGCGACAGCGAGACGTTTCACCAATTAATGATCCGCTTTATTTTGTCGAGGCCTATCATATTCACCGCCGGCTCCCCTGTCAATCACAACCTATAGGCCGCCTCCGGCTTTGCACGGCGGTCCGTGATCGCCTGCGGGGACCTTCCCGGCCGGCGGCAAACAGATTGACGGCGGGCACCGGCCCGAAGTATGATTGAGCCGTGTGATAGTGCGTATCGTGCTCTTCCCACGGCCTCCTCGTTGCCTTACCCGGGCCGTCGTCCGGAGGGAACGGGGCGACCGAGCCTTCTCGATGCAACGATGCGGGGGCCTGAATATGCCGGAACGGGAGACGGCAAACGGCAAATGCGGAGAGGCCGCTTCAGCCGCCCTGAAAACGGCGGCCGTAACAACCTCTTACCGGGGAGTCATCACATCTGATCCACCATACATTGTGACGGAAGAGCGGACGGAGATACCTGTTGCCGATACGGAGATCCTCGCCGGTCTCCCGAGGGGGCCGAAAAGATGACGGACGACAGACGTCCCTCAGTAATTCCGGGGGAAGAGATACCTACTCAGACCATCGAAATCACAGGTCTCTTTGCGGACGGACTCACCACCACGGGCAGCTTCGATGTGCGCAGCGACATTTGGAAAACCGCCTTTGGCAAGTTGCTGAAGGCCCTTCCCGTGCCGGCGCTCCTTGTGGATCCCAATCATCGCATAATCTCAGCCAACCAGGCATGGAAAAGGTTCGGCTGCGACTACGAGAAGCTCGGGGGAACTCCCGTTTCGGTCTTATTCCCGGATCGCTCATCGGCCCGGCAAGTACGCTCCATTCTCCAAGAGGTTTTCTCCACACGCAGACCGCATACGGCCGAAGCAAACCTGGAAATCGAGAAATCGAGGGTGTTCGGCCGGATGACGTTCCGGTCCATCCGGATAGAGAAAGAGAGACTGGTGCTCGTGCTGTTCGAGGACCTGACCGCGGAACGGAGACTCTTGCAGGAAACCAAGAGAAACCGCCGGGATCTTGAAAAGCGTGTAAGAGACCGCACGGCCGAGCTCTCGGAGACCAACGAGAGGCTTAACCGGGAGATCCGGGATAGAATGGAGGCCCAGGACGCACTGTACCGAAGCCGCGAGCAGCTGCGGCTCATCACCGATTCACTCCCGGCCGCCATTGCCCACATCGACGACCAGTGCCGTTATCTCTTTGTCAACAAGACCTACGGAAAATGGACGAACGCTGCGCACGATCTGATGCCGGGGGTTCACGTTTCCGAGATGGTGGGGGAGGAACTTTACGAAAAGATCAAAGGTTATCTTGCCGCTGCCCTGTCGGGACAAGAGGTGACCTTCGAGTTAAAGGCGCGCTTCAGGGACGGACAATACCGCCACGTGATATGCACCTATGTACCGGAGACCGCGGCTTCGGGAAACGTTACCGGATTGATTGCCCTGATAACGGACATCTCGGATCTCAAACGTGCCGAGGCCGAGACGTTGCGTGCAAAAGAAGAGTGGGAGAGAACCTTTGACACGGTCCCGGAACTCATAATGATTCTCGACAGGGATATGCGCGTCGTGCGGATGAACAAACCAATGGCGGACAGGCTTCGTTACACTGCTTCGGAAGCGGTAGGCCGTTTCTGTCATGAGTTATGCCACGGGACCGACTATCCCCCCGGTCACTGCCCGGTCCTACGCTCCTTCGCCGGGAAGACCGAATTTTCCGCCGAGATTGTCGAGGACCTTTTGGGAGGGGCGTTTCTCGTATCGGTGACGCCTCTGCGTGATTCGGCAGACGAGCTTACGGGTTTCGTCCATGTGGCCAGAGACATCACGGAACAGAAACGGCTGGAAAAAGACCTTCGAAGAATGGCTACGACGGACAGCCTGACCGGTCTTTTCAATCGGGGGCACTTCTGGGACATGTGCGAGCGCGAATTGGCCCGAGGAGTACGGGCCCATCGCACGGTAGGCATCCTCATGATCGATCTCGATCATTTCAAGTCCGTCAATGACACGTACGGCCACGAAGTCGGCGATACCACCCTGAAGCTGACGGCACAAGCGGCGCGGGAGAATCTCCGGGAGATCGACATCATTGGGCGGATCGGCGGTGAAGAGTTCGCGGTTCTCCTTCCCGAGACCGGTCTTTCAGAAGCGCTTGCGGTCGCGGAGCGCCTCAGGGAAGCCGTTGCCCGGGCGCAGGTTCCCACGGCAAAGGGGCCGGTTTCCATCACCATCAGCATAGGAGCCGCCGAAGACAATGGAGAATTGCGGGACCTGGGCACACTTCTCAAGCGGGCCGACGACGCCCTCTATGATGCCAAGAGAAAGGGAAGGAACAGGGTCGAACCCTATACCCGGGACCCTTAGTGCTCCGTGGCAGAAGTACGGTGTCACATTTGTGGCAGTATCCCGGCTTTGGTAGCGCCGGCCTCCCCGCGTTCCGCGGGGTATTCTTCTCCTCCAACGCCCGGCAGAGACGCCGGGTCGCTACTATCGCCCGGCAGAGACGAGGACGCTACGAGGTTCATCGCGCTTCCCCGGCTTCGGTAGCGCCGGCCTCCCCGCGTTCCGCGGGGTAATCTTCTCCTCCAACGCCCGGCAGAGACGCCGGGTCGCTACTATTGACCGGCAGGGACGCGGACCCTACGAGGTTCATCGGGCTTCCTCGCCTTCGGTAGCGCCGGCCTCCCCGCGTTCCGCGGGGTATTCTTCTCCTCGAACGCCCGGCAGAGACGCCGGGTCGCTACTATCGCCCGGCAGGGACGACGGGACGCTACCGCGTGTTTAGAGAATGTGTCACCGTAATTTCGCCATAGAACACCTAGCCCGAGTTTCCTAGACGGCATCCATCCCGGCACCTCAGCTCTCACGTCCCACCCGGCCAGGTCATCGGATAATGGCGCCATTCTCCAAAGTGAGCGTCTTCTGAAATTCTTCCCAGAATTTTTGTTCCGGTTTCCGCCACTCTGAACCGAACCGCTCGTCAAAGAGAGATCCGAGCCGGTCAAGACTGCTCTTCCATACCGATTGGTAGCTTAATTTCAGAACGTCCTCCACAAACGGAACCAATGATTGGAGCAGATCTTTCGGCAAATAAGCCCTCGCTCCCAGTTCAATGCTTTTCTTCAGGGCCTCGGGACTCACGGCATGGGCTGTGAGCATAACCGCGGGAAACCCCGCAAGCTTGGCGATCCGCAGCAATTCGAATCCCCGTACCCCCATGATGTCGAGAATCACTACGTCATATGTGTAAGAGACCAGGTATTGTCTCGCCTCCTCGAACGAGGTGGCCGTGTGCAACGACACGCCGGGGCATTCGGAAAGCATCTCGCGGATGGTTTCCAGCACATCCGGTTCGTCGTCCACTGCCAACACCGACTTGCCTTTCCATATTTCCGAAGCAGCCATTTGCGCTTCTCCTTTCTTGAATACAACCGATGGCCCAATTGCAGATAGAAAGAGCAGCCAACGAGCCGGTAACATTCTACCGGGAAACTCACACTTTTGAAAGAATTGCGTTCCTTCCGGACAGATGACCGGTGCCATACTTTTTTCTTGACATCGCGCCTGGTGCCACGTTAGTGTTTGACATGCTACCATGACGACTTTTAGTATGTTCGGCTCGGTTGATAATCGGCACGGACGGCGGGTGAATCACCTTGTTCCGTTTGCAGCCGGCTCGATACACTATTTCGGTCTCGATCTTCTTCCACATTGCCGGGGCCTGCGAATCCGTCACGCAGGCCGACAGGCATTGTGCAAGTCGAGTTCGGTACAGCGGCGGAGTTCTCGGAAGCAATCTCCTCTCGTTTCTTGTAACTCCCCCCTTGACCGGCATCCCCGGCGCGTGTCGAGTCGTCCGGCACAACGCCCTGGATGCCGGTTTCCCGTTTACCGGATGTGAGGATTTCCCCCGGGAACGGCAGACACCTGAATTCCGGTTAAGGCTTGCGGCAATCGCTCCAAGCCGTCCGGCCTTTGCAGGAGTCAACTCAGTGTGATTACGAGCTTTTGCAGTTTTCCCCAACAAAGCACAACGGATACGCAGAGCATAAACGAACGAAAGGAATAGACAAGATGGAACGTATGGCCCGCGCGCTTGTCGCGACAATACTCATCAGCATCGTCTTTCTGAGTGTGATACACGGTGCGGAGGCCAAAGAGACGGTCGGCATCACGGATCTGGCAAACCGAACCGTTCAAGTACCCGCGGACGTCAAACGGGTAGTCTGCTTGGCTCCCGGATCGTTGAGACTGGTATGTTATCTTCAAAAACAGGATCTGGTCGTTGGTGTGGAGAATATGGAGAAGAAGAGAGCTGCGGGGAGACCCTACTGGCTCGCAAACCCGCAGTTGGCCAAGCTGCCCACGGCCGGCCCCGGCGACGTGGGGAGCATCAACGCAGAGCCGGATCTGGAAGCGCTGCTGAAGGTATCCCCGGACATCGTATTCATCACGTACATGAAGCCCGAGCTTGCCGATTCCGTGCAGAAGAAACTCGGCATACCCGTCGTGGTGCTGAGTTACGGTCCGTTCGCGAGCTTCAGCCCGGTAATCTACAAATCCTTGAGGCTGATGGGCAAGATTCTCAAGGCGGAGAGCCGTGCGGAAGAGATCGTGTCCTTTGTTGAAGGCTGTCAAAAAGATCTGAAGGAGAGGACCCGGGGCATCGACGAGAGCAAGAAACCCGGAGCATATGTGGGCGGAGTAGGATTCAAGGGAGTCCAGGGCATCGAGAGCACCGATGCAACCTACGTTCCGCTGGAATGGATCGATGCGAAGAATGTGGCCCGGCAGTGGAAAGACAACGGGCACTTGTTCATCAATAAGGAACAACTGCTGTCAAGTAATCCGGATATCATATTCGTCGACGGCGGAGGTTTGCCGGTCCTCAAAGAAGACATGCAAAAGAAGCCCGAGTTCTACAAGGGGCTCAAAGCGTTCAAGACGAATCAGGTCTACCTCCTGCACCCGTTCAACTGGTACGTCACCAACATAGGGACCACCATCGCCGATGCGTACACTGCGGGGAAGATACTCTATCCCGACAAGTTTTCCGACATTGAGCCGGCAAAGAAAGCCGATGAGATGTACACGTTCCTCCTCGGCAAGCCCGTGTACGACTTGATGAAACGGGATTACGGAGAACTGGGCGGAAAGATCGCAACCGGTGAATGAGGGTTCCGTGGCGTAGATCCGGTGACCTATTAACGTGCGCCGTCTCTGTCTTGTCGGCTGCGGCCTCCGTGCCGGTCCTTGTGGACGCGTGGCCGGCCGATTCCGTAGGGGCACCCCCCTGTGGGTGCCCAGGGCGGGCATACAGGGGCCTGCCCCTACAAAAGCCGCGATGACGAAGAAATGTCCGACGCATTTGCGTCTCGAAACACTAGTTTCACGCCGAACCGGAGCCGGAGGACCTATGGAAATGAAAGACAATTCACTGATTGATCCGCCGTCCACCAGTGTGGACGATCTCTACGCGTTCATGGCGGACTGTTCCAGAAGATTCAAGGAGTTCAGCGCTCTCGCCGCAGCAGTGGAAAAAGGGCTTTTCGACGCGCTCGAGCGGCGCCACACGGTGGAGGACTTGTCCAAAGAACTCGGGGTGCAGCCGGCCATGACCGAGGACTTGTGTGAAGTGCTTTGCGATGCGGGACTACTGGCAAGAACGGCGGGCGGATACCGGAACTCCGACACAAGCAGGACCTTTCTGCGGAAAGAATCACACCTGTTTCAAGGAGAGGTCGTCAAGAATCTCCAATATGGCTTTAAGCTCTGGGAACAATTGGGCCAAGTTTGGGAAAACGGGCCGGTGTTGATGAACCCCGGAGAGTTCTTTGCCAATAACCACTTCATGGGTAGTCTCAAGGCTCAAGTCCTCACGGGTGAGTTGCAGCGGACCACCGCGGTGGTCGCCGGCCTGCCGGAATTCCCGGAGGCCCGGCGTATCCTCGATCTTGGGGGCGGCCACGGCCTCTACTGTGTAGCATTGTGCGAAGGGCATCCCCATATCGAGGGCACCGTACTGGACACCCCTGAAATGAAGCCGTTTGCCGAGGCGATGTTCTCGAAACACAATGTCGACAACGTCCATTTCCGTGAAGGAAATCTATTTACCGACGATTTCGGCGGCGACTATGATATTGTTCTCCTGTACTATAACCCGGCGGGAAAGAATGCACATGTACTGGAGAAAGTGCGCCGTGCCCTCAAACCGGGCGGCGTGTTCGTCAACAAGCACGTATTTTACGGATCCGGGGATGGATCCAAGAGCAGACTCCTCGACATGGAATGGAACTTGACGGGGCTTGAGGGTGCGGCGAAGCAAAGGAGAATGTATTCGTTTGCAAATGACCTGAGTCTCGAGGATTACATGGCCCGGCTGCAAGAGGGTTTCGACATTATCAAGATCGTGGAAACCTCGGACTTTGCCGCCCCGGCCTTGGAGACATTTGGGGACAGACTGGATTCGAAAATCGTGGTCGCGAAAAAGCGATAGACCTCACAAATCCTCTCGTTCCCAGGCTCCGCCCTGAGCATTACCCATATCTTGGATCGCCAACAACCAGGCACATGTCACATATTGGCTTGATGTCCATGGAATTGCGTGAGAATGGCAAGATTACGGCAACCTGAGCCGAGAGCATCAGGATTTCTGCCCTGAAAGGGCATACCTTGAATAGTCCCGCGGGACGCGGGATTTCAACCCATGGAAACGGTTAACAATAATAGATGGTTATGGACCCCGAAGGGGTCCACCAACCGGACAACGGATGCGTTGAGGCATTGGTCGGCCCCGTCAGGGCCGGTTCAGAGAACTGGGTGGTTGCTCCTTTCCACGGGTTAAAACCCGTGGCTACCCACGGTGAGCCCCTGCGGGGCGCCGGCTGGTCGGTATCTCAAATCGGTTCGCCTACCGTCAGCCTGTTCGCACGGTGCCGGCAAAAAATGTGCGACATGCTCAAGGCGGCCACAGGGGGCGGCCTTTACAGCCTGGGAATGCCTTTCCTCCGGGCTCTGCCCGGTCTTTGACCGGGAGGTCCGCTCCGGCAATGACTTTCACGATCCGTTCCCACCGGCCTGTATTCGCGGTTCGCCGGCGAGACGGCGGGCAAGGCCTTTCATGCTTCGTTGCACCTCCGCATGCATAATGGCGGCTGAAAATGACCAATACCATGAACAAGGATAAGGCGGCGTATTTCGACTCTCAGGCCGATTCGGAATGGGCTTTCCGGGAATACACGGCCGATGAGATCGAGAGAATAGACCGGATGTTGAGTCTTGCGGGATGGACGCCCGCCATGAGGATCCTTGAACCCGGCTGCGGCACCGGCAGGCTTACCCAATTGCTCGCGGATCGCTCCGCGGACACGGGATTCATCCTTGCCGCGGACATCAGTGAAAAGATGGTGACCGCGGCAGTGGAGCGTCTGGGAAAACGGGACAACGTGCGGGTGGAATGCCGAGCGGTGGAGAACCTGCCGCTTGGCGCCGAGGAGTTTCACCTCGTGCTTTGCCACCAGGTCTTTCCCCACTTCGACGACCGGGAACAAGCCCTCCGGATCCTCTCGGCCGCGCTGAAACCGGCCGGCAAGCTCGTCGTGTTTCACCTGATGGGTTCCTCGTTTATCAATGACATGCATCGAAAGACCGACCCATCGGTAATGGCCGACTCACTACCGGAACCCGAGACCATGCGTCTCCTTCTGGGAGCCGTGGGGCTTACCGTCGATCTCCTGGAGGACAACGAACGCGGTTACCTGCTTACCGCGGTCAAGACAAATTCCACGGCGCCATAGATCAGGCGACGTATTGACCGCTATGGGAGCAGCTGGAATGCGGGTCGGAATCCATCACCCTTATGAAAGCGGATCCTCAAGCGTCCCGGTTCTGGACGACTCCGGCTATTTCGTCACTGCACCGGCTTGTCGCGCTCGAGAGATTTCCATCACCCGCTTGCGGTCGCGTTCATAAGTAACCTTCGTCCAGCACCGTCCTGATTGCAGCCATAATGGCCTTGGCGTCATATGGCTTGCTGATAAATCCTCGTGCTCCGGGCCAATTCCCACCTTTCCCGATTCCATCCGGCGAATACCCGCTCGCAACCAGGACTCTGACATCCGGATCCATGCGCAACAGTTCCTCAAGGCAACGTTTGCCACCAATACCCGGCATGATGAGATCAAGAATCACCAGTGAGATCTCAGCTCCGCGTTCGGTGTACGTCTCAAGAGCTTCTTCTCCGCTACGGGCTGTTAGTACCGTATATCCTGCAGTTTCAATCATTTGCCGTCCCATCTCGCGAATGCGGTCATCGTCATCAACCAGGAGTATGGTTTCGGTCCCAAAGGCCGGCATCTCCCGAGTCAGTGTAGGATCAAGTGCAAGCCTACTCTCGGATATGGGAAAGTGGATCTTGAAAGACGTCCCCTTGCCCGGTTCGCTGTAGCATCTGATGAAACCACCGTGTTGGGAAACGATTCCATGAACCATCGATAGGCCAAGGCCGGTGCCCACTCCGCCGGCCTTTGTCGTGAAAAACGGCTCAAAGATCCGGTCCAAGACCTCGGGTTCCATGCCTGCACCGGTGTCAGAAACCTTGAGAAGAACGTATTTGCCTGGTTTGGCCTTCGGGTGACTCTTCAGGTGTTCGTCACTCAGGGACACGTTGCTCGTTTCTATCGTCAGCCGTCCCCCATCAGGCATGGCATGCTGGGCGTTGACTCCCAAATTGAGCATTACTTGCTCAATTTGTGTCGGATCCGCGTGGATAATGCTCAGGTCTTTGGTCAATCGCAAGTCAATCCGGATCATCTTTGAAAGCGTGCGGTGCAGAAGCTTCTCGACCCTGGTAATTTCATCATTCAGATGTACGGGCCGGAGCTTCGGTTCGGCTTTCCGGCTGAACGTCATTATTCTGGACACCAAATCGGCACCGTCTCGAGCTGCATTCCGTATTATTCCAAGCGGCCCTTGGTCAGGGTCTCCCTTGGCCCTTTTCAGGAGGAGCAAGTCCGTGTATCCCACGATGGTCTGAAGCAGGTTGTTGAAATCGTGTGCGATTCCTCCCGCAAGAGTCCCGACGGCCTCCATCTTCTGCGCCTGGAGCAATTGTGCATGGAGTCGACTCTTCTCCTCCTCGGATCTCGTGATAATGGAGAGCTTTTCGTCCAATTCCCGTGCATGGTTTTGGATCTGCTCATAAAGTAGTGCATTCTTCAAGCCTATGGTGATCTGTGTTGCCATGGCACTCAGGAAGTTGTTCTGACTTGAGAAGTCCCGTTCACCGTAGGTACCAACGGCCATCACACCCAGCATGTCCTCGCCGCTTACCAAAGGAATTGCCGCAAGGGAATGAAGGCCCGCTTCCCTGCATTCTTTCCACGTGCATCGTGAATCATTGTGTATGTCTTTCGATATCACCGGACTCCTCTCAGCTGCTGCCATACCACACAGGCATTCTCCCACTCGATGCACTGGAAGGGAATCCGGCCCATGAGACCTGCCCGGTGATAGAACGTGTTTCATGACCAATTGTTGGATGGATGCAGCCGACATATCGTGCACTGGGATATCCGCGACTCGATGGCCGAGGCGGATGTGGAGATCATTCTGCAAAGGGCAAAGGAGAAGGTTCCCGAAGCAAAGCCCAGAATCATCTCAGACAAGGGGCCTCAGTTTATCTCCAAGGATTTCAAAGAGTTCATTAGGATCAGCGGCATGACACATATGAGGATTTCGCCCCATTACCCGCAGAGCAACGGCAAGATCGAGCGGTGGCATCAGTCACTCAAGCGCGAGTGCATTCGGCCGGGTACTCCCCTGTGTGTGAACGACGCCCGGCCCATCGTGGCAGGCTAGTTGGAGCATTACAACAACGTGCGTCTTCACAGTGCCATAGGATATGTCGCTCCCAGGGACAAGCTGGAAGGCCGCGACAGGGAGATCTTCGCCGACCGGGATCGGAAGCTGGATCAGGCCAGGGAACAACGCAGGCTGAGGCGTCAGGCTCAAAAGAGGGAAAAAACCGCGACAACACCGGGACAATGTGATAAACTGATAACGCTGAGTGAAACGGAGACAGGCTCTGCTGGGAAGCAACCTGTCTAGGGGTAGCTCGGCCAGGGCTCATCGGGCCGATGGGGCGGGCGTTGGGAGAAGATTCCCGCCCGTCCTTACATCCATTCATCGGACGATAGACCCTGCCATTCCTCAGAAAATCCCCGCCCGAAGGGCGGAACGGAATCTCGATTCATCAACCCTGACTGTCTAACAAAAAGAGGCATCTGTCCAATTCCCGCTGAGCCAGTACACGATTATTCGGCTTATCATCGAATGAGCAGAGCAAACTTCGGACTCTCACGAATTCCTTTGCAAGGTGCCCAGAATAGCGCTTACGTGTCTCTTCTGACGATGGTGGTTTTGGCATGGAGCTTGCTTAGCCTCTTTCGATAAATGATAAGGGTTCGTCTCAGAATAATCGGTTCAATCTCGCTGAACCTTCTCTTTCTGCGGGCACTACGAGGCTGAAGGCCCACCCATGTGCAATGCATGTTTCCGGACATTCACTAACGTCCCCGGTCAACGGGTAGAGATTCAGTGTGCGTGTGATGATCAGAGCAGGTTGACATAGGCCGGCCGACTAAGAGGTTTGAACCCGGAGGAATAAACGAGCGCAATGCCTCACGTAAACGTATCGCACCCGAATGGGTTCATTGGTTCAAGACAGCCTCTGATAAGACTTCAAGATGGGAAGGCAAGGCAGAGTCTTGGCTGAACCCATGGCGGAGCTCCAGTAGGTCTAAGGAACACCCAGTAAGGAGAACCGGTTCCATGTCTGAGAAATGTCAATCTGCAAGTGAGTGTGCTATTTTCAACAGATTCCGACACGACGGAGTGAGGGAGTTCTGGGTAAGGAGCTACTGTAGGAATAAGGCCGGGAGCCAATGTGCTCGAAAGATGCTCGGGGATGCCGGGAAAAGGCCGGAGGAAATCCCCATAACCCTTTTGCCCAATGGACTTCACCTTGCGGATCTTCAGAGTTTCGACGGTAAATGGGAAGAGCGCACCGCTGAGGCCTGCAGATATATCGAAGCGTGCACCCCCATGTTCGAGGCCTTCCTCGAAACCGAAACGAGAGACTTCTGGGTCCAGCGCTTTTGTTTTGCCTCGAAAGGGATCAGGTGCGAACGCAGAAAGAGAATCGATTCGGGGACACCCCCCAAAGACGTACCTCGCAGGCTCCTTCCAAGCGGGGACTTTATTTGATTCAACTTGGACGCTGATAACCATAAATGGCCAGGACGAGACTCATATTGGGTTGCGGGGGAACCGCACTGGGAGGAAACGGAAATGCTGAACTTTTCGTCGTTACGATCTCGGCTGCTGATGGGGCTTATCCCTGCGGCGGTGATCCTTCTTATACCTTGCGCATACGCCATCATCTCCTTGGGGGCTTTGACGGAACGTGTTCAGACGGCATATGGCGCCGCTATCATGCCCATGCAAAAGTGGGGTGAAGTCCGCAACGAGATCGCCTCTGCCATGAACCTGGTGGGATATCACATTGCCGAAATGAACCCGGATCGTATGGCCAAAGCGGAAGACGCGGCAATTGGGCACTTTCGGCAGGTCGACAAGCTCATGGAAGGGTTGAACAAGCTGGAAGGGTCAGACGAAGTGACGAGTCAATGGAGTCAGCTAAGGGAAATTATAAAGGGTTGTCTTGATGAGAGTAAGAAGTTTCTGAAGATACAGGCCGAAGCCAGGATGAAATCCGAGGAAGTGCTGGATCTCTCAGGAAGGCTGTCGGAACTGCTCAAGGCCAGGTTGGCCGCGGCGGCAGTACAGCTGGACGAATTCCGAGTCCTCAGTCATACGCTCAACAGGCAATTGAAGATCCAGGTCGCGCTGGCCGGGACCGCTGCATTCCTCATTGCTGTTGGAAGGGGATTGCTGCTCGCAAAGTCCATGGCGCACCCCGTGCGGGATCTTGCGGGAGTAGCGGACCAGGTGTCCGAAGGAAATCTCGACGCCCGGATTCCGGCCCAGGATCGTAACGATGAGTTGGGTACACTGGCCCGATCCTTCAACCGCATGCTCGACAGTTTGCGGACTCAGACCGGTCAGGTACAGCAAGCGACCGAAATCCTCGCCTCGGCAGTCTCCAAAATTGGAAGCATCATATCCCAGGTTGCAGCAGCGATCCGGGAAACCTCCACTGCGATCTCCGAGACGTCGACTACCGTGGAAGAGGCACGGCAGTCAGCGGAGCTTTCCAGCCAAAAGGCAAGAGCCGTTGCGGAAACGGCAATCAAGGCGGCAACGGCCTGTGCATCGGGACGCACGGCTACCCAAGAGACGGCACAGGGCATTCACCGTATTAAGGACAGCATGGAATCGATCCGCAAGGCGGTTGAGGAACTCCACCAACAAAGTGAATCCATCGGACACCTCATGGGATCGGTTCAGGACATTGCCGAGCAGTCTAATCTCTTGGCGGTGAATGCTTCGATCGAAGCCGCCAGGGCCGGAGAACAAGGAAAAGGGTTTGCCGTCGTGGCACAGGAAATCAAGACGCTTGCGGATGAGTCGAAAGACTCCGCAGCCGCTGTCCGTTCAATCCTGGGGCGTACGCGGCACAGAATTGATTCCGTTCTCTTGGCCACAGAGGAGGGTGCCAAGGTTGTCGACGCCGGCCTGTTGCAGGCGACCGTGTCTCAGCAAGCACTCAACCAAATAGATGAAAGCGTATCATCCTCGGCTCAGGCCTCGAGTATCATCGACACGTCAAGCGGCCAACAGGTTATCGGTTTGGACCAGATCGTAGATGCCATGCGGAGCATTGAGCAAGGCAGCCGCGAAACCATGGAAGGCATGACCAACATCGAGTCGGCTGCGGATGATCTGGATCTTCTGGGGAAGAATTTGAAGCAGTTGATTGAGCATTACCAATTGTAACGGCCGCAGCGTCGCCGGACGACGCAGGCCCGACAACTGAAGGAGGAGAAAACGTCAATGGGAACAAGGCTTGTATCTGCCGTGCTATTGCTTGCGATGCTTGCCGTCTTTATCGGCTTGCCGTCCGCTGCTTGCGCAAAGGACAAGATCATCATTGGGGTACCCATAGCTCTGTCGGGACCGTATGCCGCACCCGCACAGGCCACCGTCTTGTCGGACTACGAACTGTGGGTCGAGGACGTGAATGCCAGGGGCGGCATCTACGTCAAGGAGTTGGACAAGCGGCTGCCGGTCGAACTGCTCAAGTACGACGACAAGAGCAATCCGGCCAACTGCATCAAGGTCGCTGAGAAACTCATGGCCGAAGACAAAGTGGATCTGCTTCTCGCACCTTGGGGCACCGCCTTCTATCTGGCAGTGGCCCCCGTGGCCAACAAGTATGGGTATCCGATCATTGGATCAGCGGCTGCGGTGGATCGGCTCCGCGCCGCCGCTCAAACTCTACCCTATGCATTTGTCTTGTATTCTACGAAAGATCAGGCCAAGGCACTGGTTGATCTTCTGCTCGAATTGGGCGTAAAGAAAACAGCGGCTATTTTTCCCAATGAATCCTTTGGCAGCACCTGGGCCGGCATGACGGTGGAACCTTTGATTGCCAAAGGCATCCAAGTTCCGATTGTCCAGAGCTACCCGCACGATACCAAAGACCTCACCAAGGTCTTGCAGGCCGTCAAGAATAGCGACGTCGATGCATTGCTGGCATTCACGTATCCTCCTGATGCCTTTCTCGTCACGGAGCAGGCCAAGAGCATGGGACTGAATCCGAAACTGCTCTATCTATGCGTCGGAGGCGCATTTCCGGATTACCGAAACAAGTTTGGTTCGGAAACAGTGGAGGGCATTATGGCTCTCGGAGCCTGGAACCCAAAAGTGCCGTATCCGGGTGCCAAGGAATACGCCGAGCGCTACCTTAAGCGTTGGGGAAAGGAAACGGATGGATTCGCCAGTCCGGCAACTTATGCGGTGGGTCAGATACTGGAGCAGGCGATCGAAAAGGTCGGCTCGTTGGATCGCAAGAAACTCCGGGATTGTCTTGCCTCTGAAACTTTCCAGACCATCATAGGGCCGGTAAAGTTCGACGGCATCTTCAGTACCATGGCGTGCGGCAGCATCGGCCAATGGCAGAAAGGCGTGTTCGAGGTGGTTGCCCCCAAGGACAACCGTACAGCCGGGCCCATTTACCCGAAACCCCAATGGAAGTGATTCCGGGCTCAACCCGGTCTCTGCGAAGTCTTCCTCGAAGAGTAACGAAGGACATGCTTGAACCTCCTGGGTTAACAAAGGTACTGAGGAGATAGTCAAGCATGTCCACAAGTCTGTGGCGCCACGCTCTTGCGATACGGTGTAGCGAATGGCACCATTTTCACGAGCAAGTTTTCCATGGGATAGTGGCGGCCGCCATGGCACAGGCCGATTCGTGTCTTGCCTGGTTGCAGGCCCTTTGGGCACAACCTGTCAACTACTTCAACCACCCCCAACTTCTGAGCGTAAGCGGCTACTCTTGGTAAGTACCTCACATCACAATAAGACGTCTCCCCGGATATGAACGACATATGGCACCTTTCGTGATTGGTACCATCCTCATAGCGCAAGAATATTCACTGTACAAGTAAATTACGCCGCTTCGCAAGTAATGATCTCGATCCATCATCAATCAGTGCGGAATGTCCGATTATTGACAGGTGCAACCGGAGAATCCGATAACGGCCGCCAACACGGTTTGCGGAGACAACTCACGCAAAACTCCCGCACTGGTTATCCTGAAAAGAAAAACCGCCAAGCTACCTGACCGTAACTTAGCGGCATCTTAGGATTTCTTTGGTACGCCCGGCAGGACTCGAACCTGCGACCTACGGATTCGAAGTCCGGCGCTCTATCCAACTGAGCTACGGGCGCATGGATTGCGATGCGTTGTATCCGCCGGTCTTCGGTTGGGCCGCCGTCTGGTTCGCAGGGCCCATCCTCCGTACCGAGGTTTTCCGCTGGGGAGAGTGATGGGACTCGAACCCACGGCCACAGGGGCCACAACCCTGTGCTCTGCCAACTGAGCTACACTCTCCACAATCAATGACTCTAGACGTTTCTCCGCGCCGTGTCAAGGCTCGTTTCGCTGTTCGTCGCCATTAAGAAAACCGTGGCCGGTTCTATCGAGTATCTCCCCGAAGCGTTCTCCGGTAGTGCAATGGGTCCTGAAATGATTCACACACGCGTCGACAATCAACAGAGCCCGGTCCCTCGGATAGATGCCGTCGAGTTCCCGTGCCAACCGGGGATGACGGCCGAGTTTGCCGCCCAGCATAATCCGGAATCCCCCGCTCCGCTCAACCAGGCTCCCTGTGGGACACGCTCTTATGCACTGTCCGCAAGCGACACATTTGTTCATGTCCAGTACCGGCGATTGAGCGGCTTCGGACAATTGCACCGCGCCTTCCAGGCACGCCTCGACGCAGGCTGCGCAACCACTGCACTCTTTGGACGAGATCTGCGGCACACTCGCCCCGATAAGCCCCAGATCTGCGATTTGCGGCCGGGAGCAGGCATTGGGACAATCGGATACGGACACCCGGAACTCGTGGTGGAACTTCAAAGGCCCATGAACGCGCAGTTTGAGTAAGTCCTTCAAATGGTGCGAGGCAAGCATCTTTTCCAGATCCTCCGACAGACCCGGCACCACGTGAGCACGATTGGGACACCCTTCCGGTCCGAAGCACTGTTCCACCCGGTGTCCTTTGACCTCGCTCTCCATGTTGTCGAGGAACCGCCTGCGGCACGACCGTACGTGCTCTATTGTCGCCACGGGAGAATCGGCGTTGCAGGCTTCCTCCTCAACCCGTTTCCTGACCCGTCCCCTGACAAAGAAGGGCACTTTCGAGACCGCCTCTTCAGCTTCCTTTGACCATTTCACAGCGTTCCCTCCGTAACGTATTGGGAAGCGTATCGGTCGACACGCTTGACCTTTTCTCCGTTTGCACTATTGTGGCTCCATACCGCTGTGTTCACCATCTTGTCGGTTATAGAATAGTGACGGCCCAATCGGATGGGTATGACCTAAGTCAAGAGCTTTCGCAATTCTCATGGAAAGCGGCATTCAGCGGCAGTCCACGGAGATCGCCATGCAACCTTGGGCACCGGGAGCAGCGTAAGAGGAAATCAGACCATGACAATCGGCCAACAAACGGCAAAGATACCGCTCTTCGAAGGTCTGTCCCCCGACCAACACCGGGATTTGGGTTCAATAGCCGTTGAAAAGCACTTTCCCCGCGGGAGCACCATCTTCGTTGAGGGCGCCCCCGGCACCGGATTTTACGTGGCGGTCTCCGGAAGGGTGAAGATATTCAAGCTGTCGCCGGATGGAAAGGAACAGATTCTCCACATATTCGGACCGGGCGAACCCTTCGGCGAGGTTCCCGTGTTCGAGGGACGGAACTTCCCGGCCCACGCGACGGCGTTGGAACCGAGTGTTTGCCTCTACTTCCCGAGATCCGCCTTCATCGATCTTATCAAGCGCAACCCTTCTCTGGCATTGGCCATGCTGGGAATGCTGTCACGACGCCTCCGCGCGTTCACCGTACTCGTGGACAACCTCTCTCTGAAGGAAGTTCCCGGAAGGCTGGCAGGTCACCTGCTCTACCTCAGCGAGGCCAATGGCGGAACTGACAGCCTGGAATTGGATATTTCCAAAGGGCAGCTTGCCGCTCTTTTGGGCACTATTCCGGAGACGCTGTCCCGGATCCTCGGTCGAATGATCAAACAAGGACTCATCGAGTCGGTGGGGCCTCAGGTGAGGCTTCTGGAT
>JAZDHD010000234.1:0-3671 GCA_043806215.1 Pseudomonadota bacterium
AATTCCGTAAAACCGTTACACTATTTTGTATCTCGCCTTGAAATGCGCTTTCATTCAACTGGCTGTTATTGTGGTATATTTTAGATGCATTGCGCTTTCAGAGCGATAAAAAAAGCGTTACACTATTCGCATCTTAACAGCTGACTGTGTTTGCGCCCTGGGCTGAGCTGTTGCCCCAAGATCAAACCTTGGTGCAGACCCTTGATGATTTCCCCTATCTCAGGCAGATTCCTACGCTGCGTCAGTTGGCCTGTCTCGATGATGAGGTGCTGCCCATCATCGGGGAAAGTCGGCGGCTGAGCGTGACACCCAGGGAGAGGCAACCGCTTGATAATCTTAGAGGGCTCAAACAGCTTGATAAGCTTAGAGGAATCATCATCGCGTCAAGCCACCGTGCGAGGGAAAGAATTGCCCTTCTCGAAGACCTTGCGCGCCACGCCGGGGAACTTGCCAACGACATGGAATATGCTTTCCTGTACGACCAGACCCGCCATCTCCTGTCCATCGGTTACAACGTCAGCGAAGGTCGCAGGGACGAAAGTTACTATGACTTGCTGGCTTCGGAAGCGAGGCTCAGCAGTTTCGTTGCCATTGCACAGGGACAACTCCCGCAGGAAAGCTGGTTTGCCCTGGGGCGTCTGCTCACCACTGCAGGGGGAGAGCCGATTCTCCTTTCCTGGAGTGGCTCCATGTTTGAATACCTGATGCCTCTCTTGGTGATGCCGACCTACGAACAGACGCTCCTCGACCAGACCTGCAAGGCGGCCGTGGCCCGGCAGATTGACTATGGAAAGAAGCGTGGCGTGCCGTGGGGGATTTCTGAATCGAGCTACAACATGATCGACAGCCATCTCAACTACCAGTATAAGGCCTTTGGCGTGCCCGGTCTGGGTCTCAAACGCGGGCTCGCTGCGGAGCTGGTCGTTGCACCCTACGCCTCGGCATTGGCGCTCATGGTGGCGCCCGAGGAAGCCTGCCGGAATCTTGAGGATATGGCCTCTCATGGTTTTCAAGGCAAGTACGGTTTTTATGAAGCCATCGACTATACACCAACTCACCTGCCCCGGGGCCAGTCAAGCGCTGTGATTCGATCCTTCATGGCCCACCACCAGGGGATGAGCCTTCTCTCCCTCGCCTTTCTGCTGCTTGACCGACCCATGCAGAAACGGTTCGAGTCGGATCCCATGTTTCAGGCGACCGTACTGCTGCTTCAGGAGCGGCTGCCGAAGGCCACAACCTTTTACTCGGCAACGCTCTCCGAGGTACATAAGGCTTCACACCCCTTGGAGGAGAAGCCGATACGTGTCTTCACGACCCCCGATACGCCCGTGCCGGAGGTGCAGCTCCTTTCAAACGGAAGATATCATGTCATGATCACCAACGCAGGCGGCGGTTACAGTCGCTGGAAAGACATGGCAGTGACGCGCTGGCGTGAAGACAGCACCTGTGACAATTGGGGCGCCTTCTGTTATATCCGGGACATATCGAGCGGCATGTTCTGGTCAACGGCGTACCAGCCGGCGCTGAAGGCATCCAAACGGTACGAAGCCATATTCTCCGAAGGCCGGGCAGAGTTCCGCCGTCGGGACGAGGACTTCGACACCCATACGGAGATCTCTGTTTCATCCGAGGATGATATTGAGCTGCGCCGGATCACCCTTACCAACCGATCGAAGACGCGTAGAACCATCGATGTTACCAGTTACGCGGAAGTTGTCCTGGCATCGCCGGCTGCTGACGCGCTCCATCCGGCTTTCAGCAATCTCTTCGTTCAAACCGAGATCCTCAGGCGCCAGGGTGCGATCATGGCAACCCGTCGTCCCCGTTCCAGTGACGAGCAGACGCCATGGATGTTTCATGCAATGGCGGTGCACGGTGCGGACATGGGTGAGATGTCCTATGAGACCGACCGAATGCGGTTTATCGGCAGGGGGAACACGCTGACTGCCCCCGAAGCAATGCGGGGCCTATCTCCCCTCTCCGGCAGTGAAGGACCGGTACTTGATCCGATCGTGGCCATCCGGTGTCAAATAACCCTCGATCCGGGAACATCGGCAACCGTCAATGTCGTCACCGGCGCCGGCGAAACCCGCGATGTCTGTGCGGGTCTTGTGGGGAAATACCAGGACCGGTATTTCGCCGACCGCGTTTTTGAGCTGGCATGGACCCATAGCCAGGTGCTCCTGCAACAAATCAACGCGACGGAAGCCGACGCACAACTCTACGGGCGACTTGCAGCCTCCATTCTCTACGCCAATTCCGCGCTTCGCGCCGGTTCCAGCCTCCTCTTAAAGAACCTCCGGGGTCAATCCGGCCTCTGGGGCTACTCCATCTCCGGCGATCTGCCGATCGTGCTGCTTCGGATTGAAGATCAGGCGAATATCGCGCTGGTGCGCCAGCTCATCCAGGCACACGCATACTGGCGTCTCAAGGGACTGGCCGTCGATCTGGTGATCTGGAACGAAGATCGTGCCGGCTACCGGCAAGTTCTGCACGACCAGATCATGGGGCTCATTGCCGCCGGCGTTGCGGTGAATCTGACGGATCGGCCCGGTGGTATTTTCGTGAGGCATGCCGAGCAGATATCGGAGGAAGACCACATCCTCTTCCAGGCGGTGGCCCGCGCCGTCATCAGCGACAGCCGGGGAACGCTTGCAGAACAAATGGATCGCCACGGCCCCGTGGGGCCAATAATCCCGGCCCTTGCAGCGACCCGCACCTCCCGCCCCATCCCGCCCACGGTCGCGGTCATGCCCCGTGAGGACCTGATGTTCTTTAACGGAACCGGGGGATTTACCCCTGACGGTCGTGAGTACGTCATTTCAACCGGTGGCGGGAAGGTGACACCGGCGCCGTGGGTCAATGTGCTGGCCAACCCTCACTTTGGCACCGTTGTATCGGAAAACGGATCTGCCTATACGTGGAGCGAGAACGCCCACGAATTCCGCCTCACCCCCTGGCGTAATGATCCGGTCAGTGATTCCGGCGGAGAGGCCTTTTACCTTCGCGACGAGGAGCGCGGCCATTTCTGGTCCCCCATGCCGCATCCGGCCAGGGGAGGCACGCCTTATGTCACCCGGCACGGATTCGGCTACACCGTATTCGAACACATGGAGCGCGGCATCCGATCGGAGGCCTGGGTTTACGTGGCCATGGACGCGTCCGTCAAGTTTACGGCGCTCAAGGTGCGCAACGAATCCGGCCGTTCGCGGCGTCTTTCCGTGAGCGGATATGCGGAGTGGGTACTGGGGGATGTGCGGCCCAAGACCGTGATGCATGTGATCACCGCGGTGGACCCTCAAAGCGGGGCGCTCTTGGCGCACAACCCCTACAACGCCGAATTCGGCAACCGGGTTGCTTTTTTTAACGTGGATCATGCCACCCGGACGGTCAGCGCCGACCGGACCGAGTTCCTGGGCCGCAACGGCACGATAGCTCGCCCCGCCGCCATGACCCGCTCACGCCTTTCCGGCAGGGTTGGGGCTGCTTTGGATCCCTGCGCAGCCATTCATGTGACTTTGGAGCTCGATGACGGGGAAGAGCGGGAGATTGTTTTCACCATAGGTGCCGGGCGGGATGCCGACGACGCCACTGGTCTTGCACATCGCTTCCGCGACTCCGTTGCAGCACGAAAAGCCCTCGAAGCGGTATGGCACTTCTGGGGTCACACC
>JAZDHD010000235.1:0-18721 GCA_043806215.1 Pseudomonadota bacterium
TGAACGTAACTTCTCAAAAACCCCGGGCGAATTCCAAGAATTCCCCTCCCCGACCCTCCCCGCAAGCAGGGAGGGAGCGCTTCCCCCCGCTTGCGGGGGGATAAGAGGGGGGAAATGGCCCGGACTTATTGAGAAGTTACCGCTGAACATGCTTATTCCGTTCTGGTCGTACGTGTCTTTAGCGTTTCGGAGATCTGTTAACAGTGTCTTGACATACTGTTGACAAGGCCATTTCTATTCTTCCCACGGCGAGATCAGCACGAACTGCGAGTCGAAATAGGTTCTCGCCGGATAGGCGACGTATGCTGCAAGCCCTTTCGTCTCAATGACAGACGACGCTACGGCTTCGTTTTCAACTCTGATTAGATGCGGCAGACTGTGGATTGCGATGACCGACGGGGCCGGGCCTCTTCCTGAAGCAAAGGAATTCAAACAGCTTCTCGAAGGCGTCGGCTTCACGGATGTCCGTTGCGAAAAGCCAGTTGTGCTCAGTTCGTATCAGGTGTTCTCCGCAAGAAGACCTTAAGACATTGTATCATGAACGTAGGCGCGCAAGGCTCATGGCATAGCCTTCCGCAGAACAGGTGTACAGATCGGTGAATCGGACGTTTTTCGGATGCTGGAAGAAGGAATGGTGATGGCTCTGGATGCCACGTTTCTTCTTTACGGGGAAAGGGGTGGCAGGACTAGAAAGTACCTTTGTGGTTTCACCAAACGGCCTTCAAAGGCTCACCTTGTTCGATGATGCAGTGCAAGTCCTTTGATTTGGACAGGGCTTCAGAGCGAGTAGCCGCCCAGCATTGGTACAAAACCGGCACAACGATAATCTTGCGAAAACAAGTTAAACGGCTGAGGGCTGTGTAACCCACTGTGATGATATAAGATGTTTGGCACGCCCGGCAGGATTCGAACCTGCGACCTACGGATTAGAAGTCCGTTG
This sequence comes from Pseudomonadota bacterium, assembly GCA_043806215.1. Taxonomy (GTDB): domain Bacteria; phylum Desulfobacterota; class Desulfomonilia; order Desulfomonilales; family Desulfomonilaceae; genus JAVHLK01. Next base: position 941 of record JAZDHD010000235.1, read on the forward strand.
CTCTATCCAACTGAGCTACGGGCGCATTGGAACGACAATGGATCCCAATGTGCCGTGACGTTGGGGCCCAATCGTCGCACCAGCTATTCATACACATGGACGGCAGTGCTGTCAACAGGTCCATAAAGAAGTCTCTCCGTGCCCTTTTCGGTTGCATTGAGCCGGGGGATGCATGATCTTATGAACTGAGTGCGGTAGAATTCCGAAAGGGAGGTTTCCCGGACGGACCCTTTACGCCAAAGGTCAAGGGACGCTCCATTCGGGACCTTATTGACACCCCTTTGGGGTGTTGATATATACCATTCCACGGATCGCGTGAACCTGAGCGGTGCTGCAATCAATCGGATCCCCTTTCGGAATGGGCAGGGAAGAAAACCGTCTGAGTGAAAGACGATCCGGGAATCGAGCCTACAACCCGGGAGGCTGGATCCGGTCTCCGGATTGAAAGAGTCATCCATGAGTTCGACCGTACTGTTGGGCATAAGCGGCGGCATAGCAGCCTATAAGATTCCCGGTCTCGTTCGCCTGCTGAGGCAAGCCGATATGGCGGTCAATGTGGTCATGAGCGAAGCGGCCGTCCAGTTCGTTACGCCGTTGACACTCGCAACCCTGAGCGGAAACCCCGTATGGACGGACATGTGGGGACAACGGAACCGGCCGTCGGTGGAACACATTTCTCTTGCCGACAGTGCGGACGCGGCGGTGATCGCCCCCGCCACGGCCAACATCATCGGGAAGATCGCCAACGGGATCGCAGACGACCTGCTCAGCACCGTGGTAATGGCTATCAAATGCCCGCTGCTGATTTGTCCGTCGATGAACGTAAACATGTACCGGAATCCCATCCTCCAAGAGAACCTCGAGAAACTCAAGAGGGTCGGCTACCGGGTAATGGAGCCTGAAGCCGGCTACTTGGCCTGCGGCTGGACGGGGGAGGGCAGGTTACCCGAACCGGATCTGATCTTCGAGAGGATCCTCGGCCTCATGACTCGACATGACCTCGAAGGAGTGCGGATTCTGGTGACTGCCGGTCCTACCGAAGAGCCTTTGGATCCGGCCCGGGTGCTTACCAACAGGTCGTCGGGCAAAATGGGCACGGCAGTGGCCCGAAGGGCGGCATACAGGGGCGCGTCCGTGGTGCTGGTCGCGGGGCCGTTGAAGGTCCGGCCGCCGGTTGGAGTAAAACACATTCCCGTGCAAACCGCCCGGGAGATGCACGAACGTGTCCTCAAGGAGTTTCCCAACGTTGACGTCGTGATAAAGGCGGCGGCAGTGGCTGATTTCCGACCGGAGATGCCGGGGAAGGGAAAGATGAAGAAGGAAGACGTGGGGTCGGCATTGCCTCTCATCAGGAATCCGGACATAATAGCGGAACTCGGTAAGATAAAGACAAGAGACCAAATTCTGGTCGGCTTCGCCGCCGAGACGGACAACGCGGCCGCCAACGCCCGCGCCAAGCTCAAGAGAAAGAACCTCGACATGCTGGTGCTGAACGACGTGAGCAAACCAGGAGCCGGTTTCGACCATGACACGAATATCGTAAGTTTTTTCTACAAGTCCCGCGAGGAAGAAGAACTGGCCATGATGTCGAAGGACGACGTGGCCGACCGTATTCTCGACAGGGTGCTGCAACTCAGGGCAAGCTTGGAAACGGGGAACGCGTAGTACGTTCTCACGGGCGGTCGGGGTATACTGATCAGCCGGCGAGGGTCCCCATCGGAGCGGGAAAGGGCGGAGCATTCCGACATGTCGCTGGAAATGGTGCGCAACTACCTGGAATACCAAGTCAATGCCGGCTTCGCCCAAGTCGTTGTTCCGAAGCCGGCCCAGGTCGCGGCCGCGGATTCTCCGCTCGAAGCAGTGCGGCGGGAACTGGGAGACTGCAAGAGATGCCCTCTGCACATGAACAGAAAACACATCGTGTTTGGCGAGGGAGACCCCACCGCGAGGCTCATGTTCATCGGGGAAGGACCGGGAGCGGACGAGGATCGGGAGGGCAGGCCTTTTGTGGGGCGAGCGGGCGGACTTCTTACCAAGATGATTCAGGCAATGGGGATGGACCGGTCGGAAGTATACATCGCCAACGTGGTTAAGTGCCGGCCTCCTGAGAACCGTGACCCCGAACCGCAGGAGAAAGAGGCGTGTGCGCCGTTTCTCCTGGCTCAGATCGAAGCCGTGGATCCCGAGGTCATCGTGACCCTGGGCAGAGTTGCCGCGCATGCCTTCCTCAACACGAAGGACCCTCTCGGCAAGATCAGAGGAACGTTTCAGTACTGGAAAGGCATACCGGTGATGCCTACTTATCACCCTTCTTACCTGCTGAGACAGGAACCCGACAGAAAGCCCAAGGGCGACGCCTGGGCCGATCTGAAGCAGGTGATGGCACTGCTCGGCCAACCGGTGCCGGGTGCGGGAGGTCAATCATGAAGTCAAAGATTAGCCGCGTTTTGCCGATTACACTTGCTTTGGGAATAGTTCTTATTTTCGGCGGATCCAGTGCGGCGGAAAAGACGAAGGAATCCACAACGCGGTCTCTTGTCTACCGGCTCGACGTCGACGGTACGATCAACCCCGCAACCGCCGACTACCTGGCAAAGGGAATTGTCAAAGCCGAAGAGGATAAGGCAACGTGCGTGATAATCACCATGGACACGCCGGGGGGGGTGTTGACCACCACCAAGGCCATCATCAAAGACATGTTGAATGCCAAGGTTCCCGTGGTGGTCTACGTCTATCCAGGCGGGTCGTCGGCGACGTCTGCGGGCGCCTTGATCACCATGGGGGCGGACATAGCCGCAATGGCCCCCGGAACCAACATCGGCGCAGCCCATCCGGTTGGGGGAGGAGGCGAAGACATCGGCGGTACCATGTCCCACAAGGTGATCAACGATATTACTGCGTACATGCGGGGAGTTGTCGCCAAGAAAGGCCGGAATGCCGAGTGGGCGGAGAAGTCGATCACCGCGAGCGTTTCCATCACCGCCAAAGAGGCGTTGGATCTAAATGTGATCAATATCGTAGCGGAATCGGTACCGGACCTCCTCAAGAAGCTGGACGGCAAGAAGATCGAAAAGGACGGTCGGACCATGGTCTTCCATACGGCTTCGGCCCGTGTCGAGAAGGTTGCCCAAGGCTACCGGTTCAAGATTCTGGACGTTGTGGCAAACCCCAATGTGGTCTACATCCTGGGTATGTTGGCGCTGCTCGGCATCATGATGGAACTCTACAATCCGGGACTGATCTTCCCGGGGGTTTTGGGCGGCCTGTGTCTGCTCTTGACTCTGTTCGCGTCTCAGGTGCTCCCGATAAACCATGTGGGGATTCTGCTCATCATTCTGGCGGTCGTGCTCTTTGTCTTGGAACTGAAAGTGCCGTCATTCGGCCTGCTCTCCATCGGAGCCATTATCAGCCTCACCCTGGGTTCGGTAATGCTCTTTGAAACCGGTGAAGCAGCCATGCGGGTCTCCTGGGCCGTTATCGTCCCCACGGTGGCTATGGTGTCGGCGTTCTTCATCTTCGCCCTGGGTTTGGCCGTAAAAGCATGGCGTTCGAAACCAAGAACAGGCGGACAAGGACTCGTCGGTGAAGTCGGAATTGCCGTCAGCGACCTGGACACGGAAGGAAAGGTGGCGGTCCACGGAGAGTATTGGAACGCGGCTTCGGACAGCCGCATACCGAGGGGGGAACGAGTGCGGGTGATCCGAGTGGAGAACCTTTTCCTCAAGGTGACGAGAGATGCCGGCGGATGACCCGCAAGCCGCTTCCACTATGCGGAGGTCAGATGATCGGGCCGGCCCGAGGGAACGATTGACCTTTACGGACCATTCGGTCATGATGGCCGTGTTTAGACCGCGGGCAAGATGATGAACGCCGGCTGCCTTCGGGGTTCACGGATATCCCGGTTTCTTGAGACATTCACAGGGTTTTTGGGGTCGATGACTTGAGCCGGCCCACTCCGACGTCTCATTGTCAAACTTCCGGGCTCGTGCCCCGACTGAGTGATCGCCCCCCTGAAACGGGGACAGCGGACCCTTTCCCGTAGGTAACTCTGCCGAGAAGGAGGAGACTCATGGCGTATCCCTTGGGAATTATCATACTGCTTGTCGTGATCTTCCTGTTCATGGCCATCAAGGTGCTCAACGAGTACGAACGGGCCGTCATCTTTCGTATTGGCCGGGTCATCGATCACAAAGGACCCGGCTTGATCATCCTGATACCGATTATCGACCGCATGGTGAGGGTGAGTCTACGTACCGTGGCGATGGACGTGCCTCCCCAGGACGTCATCACGCGGGACAACATATCCGTAAAGGTCAACGCGGTCATCTACTTTCGCGTCATGGATCCCACAAAGGCCGTTATCGAAGTAGAAAATTTTCTCTATGCCACGTCGCAGCTCGCTCAAACGACCCTGAGAAGCGTATGCGGTCAGTCGGAGCTGGACGAATTGCTGGCTGAAAGAGAAAAGATCAACATGGAAGTCCAGGAGATTCTCGACCGTCACACGGATCCGTGGGGTGTAAAGGTGAGCATGGTCGAAGTGAAACACATCGACCTCCCCGCTGAAATGCAGCGGGCCATTGCACGGCAGGCCGAGGCTGAACGCGAACGGCGTGCCAAGGTCATCAACGCGGAAGGTGAATACCAGGCGGCGACACGTCTGGCCGAAGCGGCGGCCATCATTTCCAAAGAACCGACGGCGTTGCAGCTGAGGTTCCTCCAGACACTCGTCGAAGTGGCTGCGGAGAAGAATTCGACGACGATCTTTCCGGTGCCCATCGACCTCCTCGAGCCGTTCATCAGGAAGGCCAAAGGAGAATCCTAATACTCCCCGGTGCAAATGCGGCGACGTATTCCCGGTCATGCTTGCCGGGAACGTTTACTCGGAAAGTACCAGTATCAAGGAAGTGGAAAGGACCAATGAGTGGAATTCTGATACGTTGGGTTGTCACGACGCTTGCAGTGGTGTTGGTTCCGTATGTTGTCTCCGGGGTGAAGATAGAGGGAACGGAAACCGCGCTCATCGCCGGGGCCATTCTGGGGATACTCAACGCACTGGTGAGACCGGTTCTGATCATATTGACGCTGCCGTTGTCCATTGTCACGCTGGGTTTGTTCCTGCTGGTGATCAATGCACTCATGTTCCAACTCGCCGGGGCCATTGTTCCGGGGCTGCACGTGACCTCCTTCTGGTCCGCGTTTTTTGGGGCCGGCATCGTAAGCATAGTCTCATGGCTTGCGAACTGGATCATCGCCGGGGGAGCCGGAGAACGCACCGTGGTGGTGAAACGGTGGGATACCCATACCATTGACCTGCGCCGCGATCAGGGCGACAGGTGGCAATAGCGTGCCGGCGGGGGCGCAGGTCCATGTATCGCCGGGTTTACTCCACGGAGCACTAAGGGTTTTATGGCGTAAATACGGTCACGGATTCCGTAAACGCGCGGTAGCGTCCCGGCGTCGGCCGGGCGAGAGATAGTAAGTTGTTTCTACTAAAGAATACCCCGCGGAACGCGGGGAGGCCGGCGCTACCAAAGCAGGGATAATTGCCACAAATGTGACACCGTACTTCTGCCAAGGAGCACTACGTAAGGGACTGTCCCAGAATAAGTGTCACAATTGTCCAAGGGCAGCTAACACTGCCTGCGTAGGGTGCGGGGTTTAACCCCGCCCGCGTTGGAACTGAGAAAAGGGCGGGGGTAAACCCCGCACCCTACGTTGCCGCCGGCCCGCACCATCGGATGGAACCGATACGGTTAATTGTGGACAGGCACTAACTGTCCGGCAATAAGCGTATCAACGGTGACAGATCTTCATAGCCCGGGCCTCCGTGCCCGGATTTTGTTCTTTCCCGCACCCAACACGGCAGCGAGACGAAAATATGTGACCGGATTTACTCCACGGAGCACTCGGCATCAGGCGCCTTATGGTACGAACAGGACTCGGACGGATTCTTCACCAGCCGGATCTCATCAAGGGATCAGGCCGACTCGGCCTGCTGTATAACCAGGCATCGGTCGATTCGCATCTGCGGTCGGCGCCCGACGTTGTCGAGCAAGCCTTCCCCGGCCGCCTCAAGGCCCTGTTCGGCCCGCAGCACGGCGTATACTGCACGGAACAGGACAATATGATCGAGACCGGGCATCAGGTGCATCCGCGTTTGGGCATACCGGTCTTCAGTCTCTATTCGGAGACGAGAAAACCCGACCCTCACATGCTCGAGAGCATCGATACGGTGCTCGTCGACCTTCAGGATGTTGGAACGAGAGTCTACACGTTCGCCACAACCGTTTTGTATGTCATGGAGATCTGCGCGGAAGCGGGAAAGGCCGTGATTGTCCTCGACCGCCCGAACCCGATCAACGGCCGCGATGTCGAGGGCAATATTCTCGACATGCACTATTCTTCCTTTGTCGGTCCGTATCCGCTTCCCATGAGACACGGGATGACCCTGGGCGAGCTTATGACCCTATACAATGAAGTCTTCGGCATCGGATGCGCACTTGAAGTTGTTGCGACGGCAGGGTGGGACCGGAGAGCCTACTTTGAGGCAACGAGATTGCCGTGGGTCATGCCTTCTCCCAACATGCCGACCGTCGAAACGTCCGTCGTCTATCCGGGCCAGGTTGTGTTGGAGGGCACGAATCTTTCGGAAGGCCGCGGAACCACAAGACCGTTCGAGATGTTCGGCGCACCGTACCTGGAGCCGGAACGCATCGCCCGGGAAATTGAACCGGGGGCCCTTGGCGGTGCGGTCTTGAGAGAGATCGAGTTTAGACCGGCTTTCAACAAATGGGCCGGCCGCGTCTGCAAAGGCTTCCAGATCCATGTGTCGGATAGGGGAGAGTTCAGGCCGTATCGTACGACCCTGGCGCTTTTGGCGGCGATCATAAAGCTTCATCGGGATGACTTCGAATGGTCTCAGCCGCCGTACGAATATGTTTTCGACAAGCTTCCCGCCGACGTGATTTTGGGCTCCGGCGACGTCAGAGAGGCGTTGGAGCAGGGTAAGTCCTTTGCCGATATGGAGGGGAGTTGGGAGAAGGGGCTTGAAGAGTTCAAGAGAATCAGATCCGGATTCCTCCTCTACCCGGAAGAATGATACCGGATGTTCCAGGCGTTGGAATCCGCCCGGGTGACGCCTTCCTGCAGGAATCAGGCATTGGGTTTCAGCCTCGAGACGGTGCTTTTCTCATACGCCTCCCTTCTCTTGCGAAACGCCCTCTTGGTCTTCCAGTCACTATAGGCCGTGACTATCGGTCCGAAGACCAGTAATGCGAATACGAGCCCGGCAATGGCCGCTATCGCCATCCAGAAATGCTGATCGTTTCCGTCCATCGTCCCCTCCCCGGCGGTTTTCCTCACCTCTTAGGCCCCTTTACGTCTAGGTGAAGCAATATCCGCCTCAGTACCGCTCGCACGCGTCGGCTTGACGCCATCCGGGAAATCTTTATCCGGTTCGCCGGTCGACGAGATCATAACGGAAACCATTCTAAACTGTCGAAGCCCCGGTATCAAGCTTTCTTTGTAACTCGGATGCCGGAGCATTTCAAAGGGGAAAAAGAGGTGGATAGGAGCTTGATTTCAACCGACGCCCATGCTAGACTTTCACGATTCGAATTGTCGGGAGACGGGAGTGAGCATGAATCTCAGCGAGATCGTCGATCGCTTTGCGGACGATATGCCGGACCATCCTGCATTGGTTTTTGAGGAATCCACCATAACCTATGCAGACCTTTTACGAACCATAAATCGGCTCTCCAACGCACTCGTGAAAGCGGGGGTTCAAAAGGGCGACCGAGTGGTGACGCTCATGGGCAACCGGCCCGAGCTGGTCGCCGCGTATTTTGCTTCCGCCCGGATAGGAGCCATTGTAGTCACACTCAACCCGTTGTCGACGGTCTACGAGTTGACCAACTACCTTGCAGACTGCAGGCCCGCGGCGATTCTATGTAAGGGTGACCAGATCTCCAAGATTGAAAGCCTGCGAGACAGATCTGAGTATGTAAAGATCGTGATAAGCACGGAAGCGGTCGACGGCGCGGTCCCCTTCGAGGAGATCGAGAAGAATTTCTCGCCTGATTTCAAGGCCATGGATATGGACCCGCATGACCCGGCCGTTATCATATTTACGGCAGGGCTTCTGGGGAAGGCACTGGGAGCGACTCTTAGTCACAACAACCTCGACACCAATTCGAACCTGCTCAGAGACGTTGCCCGTCGCGGACCGGAAACGCACGGCCTGGCGCTGATCCCCCTTTTTCACGCGTTTGGCGCCTCCGTGAATCTCCTGGGCACGATGAAGGCGGGGGGAACCGTCTATCTTGTCGAACGGGTCGACTTTCCGAAACTGATCCCCTGGCTGCAGAACGCCCGGATAACGTATACCGGTCTGGTTCCCATGGTCTATTACGGGCTCCTTTACCACCCGTCATGTAAGAACCTAGACTTGTCCGGACTTGACATAGCAATCAGCGGCGGTGCTCCCCTGTCCCTCGAGATCTACGAGAAATTCTGCAACCGGTACGGAATTGACGTGTATCACGGCTACGGTCTCACTGAAACAACTCCCGTAGTTTCGTGGAACAATGTCAACGTTCCGAATAAACCCAAGACGGTCGGACCGCCCATCCCGGATGTCGTCATTGCCATTCACGACGACAACGGTAATCCTCTCCCAGTCGGCACGCAAGGGGAGGTTGTCGTCCAAGGGCCGAATGTCATGTTGGGCTATTTCGGAAGACCTACGGAGACGCAAACCGTCATACGGAACGGATGGCTCTATACCGGCGATATCGGCTTCCTCGACAATGACGGATACCTGACGCTTACCGGGTTGAAAAAGGATCTCATCATAACGTCGGGGTTCAATGTGTACTGCCAGGAAGTTGAAGAGATTCTGATCCGTCACCCTCAAGTCGCAGACGTTGCGCTTATCGGCGTTGACGATCTGATGCGGGGGCAGGTTATTCACGCTCTAGTGGTGCCGGAACCCGGCGTTAGGCCCGAAGAGCGTGAGATCATCCGCTTCTGCAAACAGTATCTTTCTCGCTACAAATGTCCCCGGAAGGTCATCCTCGTAAGTGAGATCGTACGGGATGCTCACGGAAAACCTGCCGGATGGAGTTAGACCCCCTCGCCGACCAACGGTTTCAACGGCGGCGTTCAATCGGCGGATATGCTTGGTACACGACGTTAGGGGTCTTACGGTAAATCTCCAATTGCCTCCAAATGTGGGGAAGCGTTTCGACAGGGAAGCTTCCGGATGAATGTTATCCCGCGCATCATTAACGCCGTCGTACCGCCGGAGCAGAAGAACGGACGGGATATGCGAAGGCGGGTCGAGTGGCTGATGCTGCTCCGGTTGATGGTGACGACCTTCCTGCTGGGGGCCACTCTCTTCTTTCAGCTGCAGGAGAGCGGGTCGATCTTCGTCGATGCCGCCATTCCACTCTACATTCTCATCGGCACCACGTTTCTTCTCAGTTTAATTTATGCATTGAGCCTGCCCGTTATTCCCAATCTGGGGGCTTTCTCGTTCTTCCAGATTATGGTGGACGTGATCTACATCACGGTCTTGATCTACTTCACCGGCGGGGCCTCGAGCGTCTTTACGATGTTGTACGTCTTCACCATCGTCTCCGCGGGCATCCTGCACTTCAGGCGCGGAGCGCTTTGCATCGCCTCTGTTTCCGCCATACTCTTCGGGCTCCTCATTACTTTTCAATTCCATGGGGTCTTGCCGCCCAGTGACTGGCCATGGGAAAGCCCATGGGGAAGGTTCACTCCGGGTTACCTCCTGTGGGTTCTCGTTGTGCACTTCACCATCTTTCTCATTGTGGCCGTTGCGTCCAGTTCGGTAGCCGAGCAGTTGCAGCGGACGAAGATCTCGCTGAGTAGACGGGAGCTGGATTATCAAAAGCTTTCGGAACTGCATACGAACATTGTCCGGTCGATCCCGAGCGGCATCATCACCACGGACGAACGGGACCGCATAACCTACGTCAACAATCGGGGATGCTCATTGATCGGCAAGTCTCTGGCCGACCTCGTCAGCATACCGCTGCATGAGGTCTTTCCGGTGATCGAAGACGGGACGGCAACGAGCGGAGTGAGGCGGGAGACGTATCGGACGGTGAGAGGCAGTGGAGAAAAGCAGCTGCATATGGAATTGACGGTTTCGGATCTGAGGGAAGAGGACGGCACGCCGCGGGGCAGGTTGGTGGTCTTTGACGACGTAACGCAGATGAGAAAGATGGAGGAGCGAGTCAGGCTGAGCGAGAAACAGTCGGCCTTCGTGAGGATTACCGCCGGCCTGGCTCATGAGATACGGAATCCGTTGGCATCCCTGAGAGGCGCGGCTGAATTGCTTTCCAACTGTTCGCCCGCGCTGGAGAGCGAAAAACGTCTGCTCGGGATCATCATCCGGGAAGCGGACCGGCTCAATTCTTTGCTGAGCGATTTCCTCGTCACGGTAACCAGCCGCAGATCTCAAAAAGAGCGCCTGCTGCTGAGCGAGCTGACCGAAGAGACTTTGGCGCAGTTCACGGGTGATTATGGGTCCCAGAGAGGAATATGCATAGAAACACTGATTAACCAAGGGGTCGAGATTGAAGGGGAGCGTGCTCAAATTAAGCAGGCGTTCTGGAACCTCCTCTCCAACGCTGCGGATGCGACACCCGACGGAGGGGTAATCCATGCCGTGTTGGAGTCGGAGCCGGAATCGGGCACGGCTACGTTCAAAGTGCAGGATTCGGGTCCGGGAATTCCGCCCGAAATCAGAGACCGGATCTTTGAACCTTTCACCACCACCAAGGAAAGAGGTACGGGAATAGGATTATCCCTCGTACTGAGCGTAATCGAAGCCCATGAAGGTACCGTGGAGGTCCGGACCGCTCCGGCCACAGGCACGCTCTTCACGGTACGACTTCCCCTGGCCCCACAACAAACGGAGCTGGAGCATGCCCGAACGTCTTCTCGTAGTCGATGATGAACCGAGCATGAGAGAATTCCTGGAAATCATGCTCTCGCAGGAAGGCTATTACGTCAATACCGCTTCGGACGGGGTTCAAGGATTGAAGTCGTACAAGCTGGAAGAGCCGGATCTCGTCCTTACCGATGTAAAGATGCCGGTGATGAACGGCCTCGACCTGATAAGGGAAATCCATAGTCTGGATCCCGAGATTCCCATTATAGCCATAACCGCGTATGCCTGCGTGGACGATGCGTTGCGCGCCGTCAAAGAAGGTGCGTACGATTATGTCTCCAAGCCTTTTGAAATAGAAGACCTCCGCATCATCATTCGGAACGCCCTTGAAACCCGGCGGCTCCGCAGGGAGAATATCGAACTGCGGAGGTCCATTGAAGCCAAGTACCAGTTCGGTGAGATCATAGGAAAGTCGTCCCACATGACCGATGTCTTCGACCTCATCTCACAAGTGGCTCCCACAAAGGCCGGGATCCTCATCATGGGCGAATCGGGAACAGGAAAGGAACTGGTTGCCAAAGCCGTTCATTACAACTCCACGAGACGGAATAAACCGTTCGTTACCATCAATTGTACGGCTATCCCCGAGAACCTCCTCGAGTCGGAGATGTTTGGCTATGTTAAGGGATCCTTCACGGGAGCCGTTTCCAACAAACCGGGTCTCGTGGAAGCAGCTCATACCGGCACCTTGTTTCTCGATGAAGTGGGTGAAATCCCCCTGTCCATTCAAGCAAAGCTGCTGAGGTTTCTCCAAGAAAGCGAATTCAGACGAGTTGGAGATACCGACGGCAAGAAGATCGACGTAAGGATCATTGCCGCAACGAATAAGGTGCTGGAAGATGAGATGGAGAGCGGGGCCTTCCGGGAAGACCTGTACTATCGGCTCAACGTGATCCGCATCCGGCTTCCTTCACTTAGGGAGCGGGAAGAAGACATCCCGTTGCTCGTTGACCACTTTCTCAAGAAATTTGCCGCGGAACAAGGCAAACGGATCACCAAGACATCCTCTCTGGCAATGCAGGTGCTGTGCAACTACACCTACCCCGGTAACGTAAGGGAACTGGAACATATCATCGAGCGCTGCGTGACTCTCGAACAATCCGACCAGCTTACCGCGGAGAATCTACCGCCCAAGCTGGTCGAGTCGGGCGCGATTTCCAAGGACACGCGGCTGCCGGATATTCCCCCGGAGGGCATAGACCTAAACAAGACTTTGGAAACATTAGAAAAAAGGCTTATCAACGGGGCCCTGGAAATGACCGGCTGGAACAGGTCCCGGGCCGCGGCACTGCTTGGAATATCGTTCAGGTCGCTCAGGTACCGGCTGTTGAAGCTCGGCATGGACAGGGAAGACATCGGTGAATGATCCCCCGCGCATCGGCCGAGGGGCATCTCCGGGAGGAATGATCATGAAAGACTATGCAATTATTTTGGCTGCGGACCTTCCGGACGCCGACGAGGTAACCGCTGTGGTCAAGGAAGTGGGCGGGATTGTCGACGGCATAAAGATCGGTGTTGCGACCCTGTTGGAGTCCGGCGCCGGGATCGTCCGCCGGATACGCGATGAAATCGGGAATCGGCCCCTGCTGGTGGATCTGAAGACAGCGGATATCGGATTCCGGAGCACCTCCGGCTGGCAAGGCACCAACGCGAAGATCATCCGGAAACTTGCCGGTTCCGGCGCAACCCATGTTACGGTACACGGCTTTCCAGGTGCCATATCGATCGCCGAAGCAGTAGACGCGGCCCATGAGTCTCGGATGGGTGTCCTGCTTCTTCCCCTGATGAGCCATTCAGGGGCCTCCATGTTCTTTTCCCGCCCCATGAATCGCGGCGATCTCGTCGGCGGCAATGAGGAATCGGGACTGGGTATGAGCTTTCCGGAAGGCGTGCCCTGCAACGATGTGACCGAAGGTATTCTCCATCTCGGGGAGGCATTGGGTGTGGCAGGATACATAGGACCCGCAACCAGGCCGAACGACCTGGAGAGATACCGGACAATTACCCGTAAGCCCATCTGGTGTCCCGGATTCGGCAGGCAGGATAGATTGGGACGCAGCCTGGAGGAACAGTTCCGACAATGGTCCCGCATCGTCGGGCACGCTTCCGCGGCAATTGTCGGGTCCGCGATTTTCGGCGCGCCCGACCGGCGTGCGGCCGCCCAGGAGATCATTGACTTGAGGGACAGGGTTGCCGGTCAAATCCGACATATTGATAGTGTTAGTTAAGACGGCCGGTTAGGCTTTAGGACAAGGCTTTCCCCAACCGGTTCCGTGTAATCCGAAAGCAAACGAGATTTCATTTTCCGAAAGATTAAGTCTTGACAGGGCGATTCCGTCGTGGCATTTTTTGTCGAGCAAAAACGATTTCTGCTCACAAAAAAGATCGCGAGCGCGCCTTGAATAAGCCAATCAAAGATCCTGCGGGCAAGAGTCGCTATTCCTACCTCGTGCCGGCAGTGGAACAGGCTGCACGGATTCTTGCCACACTCGCACGTCACGATTCGGGAAGAATGACTCTCACCGAGATTTGCCAGGTGGTCGGCATCCACAACAGCAAAGGGTTCTCGATCTTGAACACGCTGAAGAGGTTCGCTCTCGTGCAGAAAGACCCCACGAGTAAGACGTATTCGCTGGGGATGGGGCTCATCTTCTTATCTCAGAAGGTCTTGGACGGCCTCGATTTGCGCCAGGCGGCGAAATCTTTTCTCGGCAGGCTCGCCGAGGAAACCGACGGCATGGCTTTTCTGGGACTTATTGCGGAAGACCATCTGTACGTAGCGGCCAAGGAGCAGGGAACTCAACTGGGCGGTCTAAGCTTCAGGCTTGGGCAAAGATTCCCCTTGTTTTGGGGTGCCCACGGCAAGGCGATGCTGGCAGTGCTGACCGATGAAGAACGGCGGTCTCTCGGGGATACCGACGGACTGGCACCCAAGGACCTCAGATTACGGTACGGTTCGCCCAAGTTTGAAAAGGAACTGGCTCAGTGCCGGAAGAACGGGTACGCCACATCCGGGGACGAGGTGCACATGGGCATCCGGGCCGTGGCTGCGTGTGTTTCCGGTCCCACAGGAAGGCTTATAGGAGCTTTCGTGGTCATTGGCCCGTTTCAGGAGAAGATGACGGAGAAATTCGGCCAAAGTGTTCTCAGGGAGGCAAGGGAATTCTCACGCAAGCTTCTCGGATCCTACTACGAGGCTGAAGGAAGCGATTAGGGACGAAGCAAGAGGATTAGTAGTGTCTCACCTGAGAACGCGCAGGATAGGGTGTGGTACGGGTATCGGGGAAGGTTGAGCTTCTTCGGGAGATGCGGTGGGAAACAATGCAGTGTCGGAGGAAATGCTCTTGATGCCGGTGAAATTGTGGACGGATTACCGGAGAACCCGTGAAGAGTTGGGGTATTGTGCTCGCACGGTGGTTGTGAGCGGAGAGTCTATCAATGAATGGAAAACGGACATGAATGTTTCTCGAGTTATAGAGCGTGCGGCCGCGTGTTTCCCCGGCAAGCCCGCACTGATCTGCGGCCGACGGAGCTACTCTTACGGCGAACTCCTTAGAAGCGTGGACCGCACGGCATCGCTCGTTCTCGAACTGGGCGTGCGCCCGGGCGACAGGGTTGCCTTGTATGCGCCCAATAGTCCCGAGTGGGTCGCAGCGTACTACGGCATCATCCGGGCAGGCGGGGTGGTGTTGTGTCTCAATGCCGCGTACAAGAAGTTCGAGATCGAGCGGCTGTTGTTGGACTCTCTCCCCCGGCTGTTAATCACCAGTGAAAAACTTGCGCATCAGGTTCCGGAACCGTCATCGATCCCCGGACTTGAGGCGGTCCTGACCTTCGAATCTCATCCGGTTCTCTCCACCCTGTTTGCGGACATGGAAGGCCAACCCCCCAAACCTGTTGCCGTGCCCACCGATGCCGACGATCCGGCGGTAATCCTCTATACGGGAGGCACAACCGGCACGCCCAAAGGCGCAATGCTGACCCACCGGAACATTCTCTTCACATCGCAGAATGTCTGCTATCACGAACGAAGCGTGCCCGAAGACAAAGCCCTCTGTTTTATGCCCCTCAATCATGTTTTTGGGGGCAATCACATCATGAACGGCACCTTATACGGTTGCGGAAGCCTAGTCCTGCACGACGGCTTCGACATGGACAGCATTGTCGCTTCCGTGAAGGAGAACGAGGTGACGCGGTTCTATTCTGTTCCAACCGTGTTCATCAGGCTGCTGGCCGACCCGGCTTTGAAACGGCACTTCTCGAGTGTCCGCTACTGCTTTTCCGCAGCCACAAGCATGGCCTCGGAGATTGTACGGCAGTGGAACGCAGAGTACGGCATGACTATTCACGAGGCTTACGGCATGACGGAAACGTCATCGCTGGTAACCTATAACCATATGTACCGCCACCGGATCGGGGCGGTTGGAACCCCTGCCGGCATCGTGGAGATCGCAATCGTCGATCCCGAGGGGACTCCGGTTCCTGCGGGTGAAACCGGAGAAATCATCATACGCGGCCCGAATGTCATGAAGGGCTATCTGGGCAAGACGGAAGAGACCGAGCACGTCTTGCGGAATGGATGGCTCCATTCGGGCGACGTGGGCCGGATCGACGGAGACGGCTATCTGTTCATCGTGGACCGGATAAAGGACGTCATCATTACCGGCGGATACAATGTCTATCCGACCGAAGTCGAGGAAGTCCTCTATACCCATCCGTGTACGAGCGAGTGCGCCGTCGTCGGCCGGGAACACCCCGAATACGGAGAAGCGGTGACCGCGTACATCGTGTTCAAGGCAGGCCGTTCAGCTGCCGACAAGGAATTGACCGCCTTCTGTAAGGAACGTCTGGCATCCTACAAAGTGCCGAAAGAGTTCACCATCGTGGACGAGCTTCCCAAGTCCGGCACCGGCAAGATACTGAGGCGCAAGTTGAGGGAACCCGAATGATGGGGCCGCAGGCCTGATGAATGGTGTGTGTTGATTTCCGGACGATGCCGAGAGGAGACAACTTCTCAAAAACCCCGGGCGAAGTCCAAGATTTCCCCTCCCCGACCCTCCCCGCAAGCAGGGAGGGAGCGCTTCCCCCCGCTTGCGGGGGGATAAGAGGGGGGAAATGGCATGGTCTTTGAGAAGTTATGAGAGGAGACAAACCGAGATGAAAGCGAGATGGCTGGAGACGGCACCAGAAGCCGACGAGCGGCAGGAAGCCCGGTTCGAGGACTGGGTGTCCGGCCGCGGCATTCCCTTTGTGGACGCCGAAGCCGAGAGAGCCTACAGAGAGAGGGCGACCCTTATCAAGGACGCCATCCAACTGAAGAAGAAGCCGGAACGGATACCGATTTGTCCTTCGGCGGGTTTCTTTCCCATATCCTATGCCGGCCGCACCATGCACGAGGCCATGTATGATTACGAGGCACTGACAACGGCATGGCAGAAATACTGCTTCGATTTCGCTCCCGATGCGTACAATTCCCCGATGCCGATTATCCCGGGAAAGGTGCTGGATATTCTCGACGTTGCATTCGTCAGGTGGCCCGGTCACGGAGTGCCGGATTATTCGGAATACCAATATGTTGAAAAAGAGTACATGAAGGCGGACGAGTATCAGGATCTCATCGACGATCCCACCGGCTACTTCCTGAACGTGTGGTTCCCACGGGTTCTCGGTGCGGCTAAGCCCTTGGAACGAGTGCCGCTGCTGCCGCCCGTGAACGAAGTCATAGCCCTGCCTCCTGCTTTGATCGCTTTTGGCACCCCGGAGGTTCAGGCGGCATTTCAAAACCTCATGGCAGCGGGAAGCGAGGCGCTCAAATGGATCGGCGCGGTGCGCCGCATTAACGAATCCGTCATGGGTAAGGGATTCCCGTCCTTTTCCGGAGGATTCACCAAGGCGCCCTTTGATGTTATCGGCGATACCCTCCGTGGCACCACGGGAGTCCTCATGGACCTGTACCGCAGGCCCGAAGAAGTCATAGAAGCCTGCGAGAGAATCACTCCCTTCATGATTAAGGCCGGTGTGGCGTCCTGTAAGGCGTCCGGTCACATAATGCCCTTTATTCCGCTTCACAAAGGCGCGGACGGCTTCATGTCCAACGATCAGTTTAAGACCTTCTACTGGCCGACGCTCAGAAAGCTCATCATCGGCCTGGTCAACGAGGGCATAGTTCCCCAGCTGTTTGCAGAAGGGGGATACAATCAGCGCCTCGAGATCATCAGCGATATTCCCAAAGGCAAGACCGTATGGTGGTTCGACGCGACCGATATGGGCCGGGCAAAGGAAACCGTGGGCCAAGTGGCCTGCATAGCCGGAAACGTTCCCGTTTCCGTGTTGGCTACCGGAAACTACGACGATGTGAAGAGCTGTTGCACGTACCTTATGGAAACGGCAGGCAAGGGCGGCGGTTTCCTCTTCTCGACCGGCGCGGGCATGCAGGGATCAAAGGTGGAGAATGTGAAGGCCATGATGGATTTCGCGAGAGAATTGGCCCGATATACGTGATTCGGCGCGAGAAACATTCTCCAAGTGCTCATTGCCGTAGATTCGGTGACGTATTCTTGTGAACACGTGGCTGTTGACCTGTGTAGGGACACCCCCCTGTGGGTGCCCGCGAAGCGGCTTAGTCCAAGTGCGTCATGGCGTAAATGCGGTCGGACATTCTGCTCCTGTTACCGAGTCTGAGAACTGGAACCAGAGCGTTCCGGGCACGGAGGCCCGGGCTACGGTAGGGGCGGACCTATGTGTCCGCCCGCATTTGGGCGCACACGCAGGTGCGCCCCTACATCGTCGTCCCG
>JAZDHD010000236.1:0-8536 GCA_043806215.1 Pseudomonadota bacterium
CCGTCTCCCCGGCGAAGGCCGGGGTCCAGGAAGAAGAGACTGGTTCCCGGCCTACGCCGGGAAGACGGTCCTTTCTCGACAGATGCGGTGACCCCGCTCTTGGTGCGGGGTCACCACATCCTACGGTCCTGATCATGCGCCCGGCAGGGACGCCGGGACGCTACCGCGCGTACTCAGGAATACGGCACCGTATTTCTCCAACGGAGCACTTAGGCCGTTCAGCGGGGAACGATCACCGGCACCACGGAGGGACACAGGTCGATTGTCCGGGGAGTCTCGCCGAAGTAGTCGCCATCCACCTGCACCGGACTCGATTCTCTTGAGCTTATCCGGACCCGGCGGCCGGTTATGTGCGTTACGTCCGGAAGCTTGTGGACGAGTCTGAGGAATCCGGCCAGTCCGTACCGTACGAGCGAGACGCGGGACTCCTTATGGAAAACACAGATGTCAAATACCCCCGAATCAGGCCGGGCATTCTTCCAGAAGACGAAGATGCCGCCGTAATGACGGACATTCAGCACCATCACATGCCGGCCGGCGATCCTTTGCCTCTCGTCGACGATCACCTCCAATTCAGCGGAGCGGAAACGGCTGAGGACCCTCAATACCGGTTCGACGTAGCCTCGATATCCAAGCCTCTTTCCTCTATGGGTCCTGATTTCCTCGGTAACGGCAGCGTCGAATCCCGAACTGACCACGAGGAGAAATCGGTGTGCATCGATAAGTCCCATGTCCAGTTTCCGCACAATCCCGTTCTCCAGGACGTCGGCCAAAGAATCCGTGTCTCCGGGCAGCCCCAGATCCCGGGCCAACATGTTGGCAGTTCCCGTGGGTAGGTGAAACAGGGGGATTTGCGAGGGATCCGATAGGCCGTTGAGCACCTCATTGACCGTGCCGTCGCCTCCGGCCACCACGAGCCGGTCGATTCCATGGCCCGCCAGGGACGCCCTCTTCCCGGCATCGCCGCGTCGCTCCGTCAGGAATGTTTCAACAACGTGCCCTCTCCGTTCCAACGTGCGGCGGAACTCGCGTATCTTTCCGTATGTCCGACCCCTCCCGGCTGCGGGATTACCGATGATGACGATGTCCATGTGTGAACTCTCACCGGACGTGTCGGGCATCGAAGCTTCACTATTCCGGCCGGCGGCCGACACGCGCCTCACTGCATAGACCATCTGATAACCCGTGCCTGCCGTCATTGCAAGGGCAGATTCGGGCGCCTGCATCCCAAGAGTCCGGACGAGCCGTGGATGAAGAAGGAGGAATATGGTGAGCTGGTTTTCCATCGAGTCGCCCGACTGAATCTGAATGACAGATTTCGTCGGGCGGATGGATGTCGGGGGAGGTAATGGGAGTTCTACCGGCAAACCTTACTCGGCTAGAAAATGAACCCGGCCTGAACAAAGGCTCCATCGATTGTGGTCTTGAACAGTTCGTAATCCTTGTCTTTCTTCAGATGGGCAAAACGGTACCCACCCTTGATGAAGCCAAACCGGCCGGTCCTGATGGGAATGATGTAGCTCAACCCGGCCTCGAGTTCGTACCCGCTGTGGTCGTCGAGAAAAGCCACGCCGGCCTTGCAGTTCATCGCGAGTGTATTTCCCCGGAAGTTTCTCAGACACTTGCTCACCTCCAATCCCAGGACGGCGATACTCTTGTCGTCATCCCAGCTCACGGTTGGAGTTGATCCGAAATGCTGGTTGAGAGCCAGCTTGTCCTGGATGTACATCCAGTCCGCATACGCTCTGGCAACGCTGTTTTCAGACCGGACCACGTCAAAGGTAAGTCCCGCACGATGCTCGTAGCGGTCCCATCGGGACCGAACCGACGTGCCGGCAACAAAGGTTTGGGTCTTAAAGACAAAGGACTCGTTCGGCTGATGGGTCGCTTCCGTAGTGAAGGGACTGAACGAGTAGCGAATCCCCCATCTGGGGAGAATCTGATATCGGGCGTCCACGCTCCAGATCACATTGCCGTTCTTGGAAATGCCCAAGTCGTCGTCCAAGTCAATCACGCTGATAGGCTCGAATCCCGTGATTCTCCCTCCCTTGCTCACTTCTCCCTGCAACCGGGCAAACCAGACGCGAGGCCCCGCCTCGAACTGCCGTTGCGCAGTGGTGGGCAGGCAACAATCGAATCCCCATGCAAAGGGATTGAAGTTCGAGATGCCCGAGAGATAGCGGTCGGGTTTGACCTTGAAGACCTCCGGAGCAGTGGGTTTGACCTTGTAGATGGGTTTCTTCGGGTCGGTTGATTGGATCTGAGCGCCGGGATCCCCCTGTTGAGCCCATGCGGCGCTGCACGTTGCTGCAATAAATAACAGCAATAGAAACAAGTACTTCCTAGTGTGTCCTAACATAACACCCTCCCTAAAGGCGCTAGCTTGTTGAGATCGGATCATTAAACTTCAAAAACTTTTTGTCAAGAAAAAAAGCAAATCTGATCAAAGATTTATTCAAATTACCTAGAATTCAATTTAAAGAATACGCGCTTTCCTGAACCCTGATCCCGCCCATCTATAAGATTACACTTTATGATCAGAGGATAACATACTATAATAACAAGCCAAAAAGAGTATAGCAATATGGGAGGCCGGACTCACTTCGCCAACAGGGGGGCTGTCGTGATTTGGACGAAAAAAAGGCGGGGAAGGGAAGGGAAGGGAAGGGAAGGGAAGGGAAGGGAAGGGAAGGGAAGGGAAGGGAGGAGAGGGCGGATCTTGAGGCAAACTTCCAGTACTCTCTGGACCAAGTACGGTTGCATATTGACGAAAAGGGCCTACGTCCCCTCAGCGCGGAACGCTGCCGCGCATCTTCGGGAATACGCAACCATATCCATGAAATCCCTTACTTGACGCGGGGATGCCGGGACGCCGTCGAGCCTTTCCCTGCTTATGCCGCTGCATTCATGCCGCAGGGTGCTAGAAGGCTCGGCTGCCCTTCATGTAGTGGCGCTGGCAACAGCGGGCGCATCCCGGAAACAGCCTATCGGTAAAAAGCCTGCGCATATTGTTCATTTCAGGGCCGTTCCACAGTTGCATAAGCGGTTTGTCCGTGATGTTTCCAACCATCAGGTTGAGGCAGGGTGAGAAGGTTCCGTCTGCAAGGATGCGGAATGTCTTCCAGAAGGTATCACATCCCTGGTGAAAGGGATGATCCGGATCGAGGTAGTACGGTTCGATCAATTCGTCGGGCAGGTTCGGCATGAAATGGACTCTTATCCGGTCCTTGGCCGCATCCTTGGCGGCACGCAATCCCGAGAGAAGCGGGAGCATATCCTCGGGTCCCAGTTCGTTCCGGTAGTATTCATCGTCGCTGATGGACGGTTCCGCGATTTCCAAGCCGAGACGGCGGGACATGGGGTCGCCGAAGAGCCTGTTGTGCCTGGCCACGTTGTCTTCGGTGTTGAACATGGTGTGCTGAATCTGAAGAATGTCCGCTCCAAGATGGTGCGCCAGCGGGACGATTTCCTCCAGGGCCTCGAGATTCTGTTTGGAGATGGTGAAGTTGAACGACAGGATCGGGCCCGGACTGCCGGCCCGAAGTCTGGCTTCAATGAGCGCTTTCACGCCCTGTTCCACCAAAGCGAAGGTGCCTTTCCTTCCTCTGATTTTGTCATGAATATCCGGTGTGCCGTCGAGCGAAATCGTAACAGCCTCGAGTCCCGCGTCGACGATGAAGTCGGCTTCCTTGGCGAGCAGCGTTCCGTTGGTCTGGAGATGCACGGTGAAGCGTCTCTTTTTCGCCGCTTCGATGAACTCCCTGAAATGCGGGTAGAGGATCGGTTCGCCTCCGGTAACGAACAGCCACGGTTTGAATGAGACCGCCTGGTCGAGCACCGACACCCATGCCTCCAAAGGAAGTTCACGATCTTTGCGGAACCAGGACCGGTTCAGTGGGACATTCTCCGAATGCCGATTCTGGCGGCACATAACGCAGTTGAGGTTGCATCGCATGGAAAGGCACAGCGACATGTTTGTCGGCGGAGCACTCCGTCCCGGACGGAATCTGCGGTCGAGCCGGATCCCCATCCTGTGGCGGTATTCCATTCTTAACACGGTTTTGACGATTGAGGGATTCCGTCTTCCGATTGCAGGCATTCTGCGCGTCAGAGATCCACTACTTCCCACGGCGTCACCCCCTATCCAAACAGAACGTAGGCGTTGCCTAAGAAACCATCTCTTCGGATAAACTCACCTTGGCCAAGCCATTATCGCCTTGCGCCCCCGCCTGCTTGAACATTCATTACTCTTCTCATTCATCGACGTTACCCCTTCAGGGGGTCGAGCGCATAAAGCCGGAAACAATATCCGCCGCCCCCCTCATCAGGTCCTTCGCGGCGCAGCGTGCAAAGGACGCCGGACAAAAAAGCCGAAGGGTCTATTGGATGCGAAAACGGATTTGTCCGTCTAATGCTAATATATTACACTATTTACGGGGTTCCTGTCAACATCAGGAGTCGAAACTCCTGAGGTAGGCACCGCGCAGATTGGTTCCGTCCAGAATGGTTTCGAACATCTGGGTGCCGCCAAGATTGGCTCCGGAGAGATCCGCATTCGATAGATTCGTCTCCGAGAGGTTGGCACCGGCCAGAAAGACCCAGACCGCATAGACCATGGACATGTTGGCGTCGGACAAGTCGGCTCCCGCGAAATTCGCTTTGTAGAGAATAGCTCCGGTCATGTCCGCGGAGGCAAGGGTGGCTTCGGCCAACTTGGCTCCCGTGAGATCGGCTCGGACCAGGCTCACCTTCCGCAAGTCGGCCCTGATGAGCCTTGCCCCGGAGAGTACTGCCCCGGCCAGATTTACTCCGGGAAGAGACGCTTCCGTCAAGTCGACGCCGGCTCTGACGGCCTGCTCGACCAGCGCGGCAATGGAGGGAGATTCTCCCGAATAAATGTCTTCGCCGGTGAATCGATTCTTGATTTCAAACGTCTTGATGGTTCGGTGGAGTGTTTCGATCAACTCTTGTTTGGTGAGCACTCCCGCGGTCACCAGACCGTCGAGCAGGCCGTCCAGTTCCGGCAAGGACAGGCCGTAGCCTTCAACAATCGACTCATGGGGCGCCCCTAAACGCAGCCGGTTCAGGATTTCGGTCGTGTCTACGTTCACGCCCTCTTCACCGTCCCCCGGGGGACGTTCCGCTTCCTCGTCGAGAACAATGGATTTGTTGTTTGCCGGGTTGCGGTGGTCCATATCCGATTGGCAGAGTATCCCGATCGCCGTCAGTTTTGCCAACAGGCTCTGAATTCCTTTGGCCGAGAGATTGTACCGCTTCATCAGAGCGGCGTCATTCATCCCCGACCTGATACAGTTCAAAGCGTCGGCCGCGTCGATGACCGGCTTCCTGACCTGGGCGGCGGGGAATTTCTCCAGCTTGAGGTCGACGTCCACCGAGCCGTGCGACAGCCCCACCCGAGCCTCCAATTCGGCCGGGGTGAGTATGCCTGCCTTGATCAGCTGCGAGAAGAGGATCTGAAGTCCCCGCGCCGAGATCTGGAACTCATCCATGAGAGCGGCGTCGGTCATCCCGGATCTGATACACTTCACCGCTTCAATAGCCCGAATGGTTATTGTTCTCACGATCTCCGCTCCAAGATGAAACCGGGTAATTGGGGGTAGGGGCGAGTGCCGGTGCGCACACATGATCAAGCACGCGCATCGGTGAAAACCGATCGGACTCACCCGGAAACGTAGTTTACCAGAGTGGCGGGTACGAGGCAAGGTCGGTTCCACTATTATGTCCGAGATGACATAACCATCAAATATTATTGCCGAAAATGGACTTTTCTTCTTGACTGGGCACCCACCGGCGGGGTACATTGACGGCTAGTCGAGAGATCCTTCCCCCACAAGCAAAACTCTCGCCCCCATGACGCTGAGGCTCGGTCTCGAGAATCATTCACTAATCCTGCAATACCAACTCCATACGAAGGGAGAACCACGAATGGACAAGATCTTGAGAATCAACATGGGAGCCGAAGGCGGCCCCTCGTTAACCGAAACTCCTGTCGGGGATTATGCCGGCTTGGGAGGAAGGGCCCTCACCTCCGCACTCGTTTCCAAGGAAGTTCCGCCGCTGTGCCATCCTCTCGGCGCGGATAACAAGCTCGTCATAGCCCCCGGTATGCTGAGCGGAACCGTAGCCGCCATGTCGGGACGTATTTCGGTGGGCTGCAAGAGCCCGCTGACCGGAGGGATCAAGGAGGCCAATGCAGGCGGACAGGCGTCCCAGGTGATGGCAAGGTTGGGATATGCCGCCATCGTTCTTGAAGGCAAACCCAAGGCCGATACGCTCTACAAAGTGTTCATAAACAAGGACGGCGTTAAGGTTACAGAAGCCGACGATCTGAAGATGTTGGGCAACTACGATACGGTAGCCAAGCTTTTTAAGGAATACGGCGACAAAGTCGCGTGCATATCCATCGGTCAGGCGGGCGAAATGAAGATGAGCGCCGCTTCCATCGCCTGCACGGACATGGAAGGACGTCCCACCAGGCATGCAGGGCGTGGAGGCGTCGGCGCGGTGATGGGTGCCAAGGGGGTCAAGGCCATTGTCCTGGACGATACCGGGATGGGCATGAGGTCCCCCAAGGATCCGGAGAAATTCAAGGAAGCCGCCAAAGAGTGGGTGGCAGGCCTGAAGAAGCATCCGGTGAGCGGCGAAGGGCTCCCGGCGTTCGGCACGAACGTGTTGACCAATGTCCTGAACGAAGCCGGCGGTTATCCCACCAGAAACTTTTCCATGGGCCGGTTCGAAGGCCATGAGAAGATCAGCGGCGAGACTCAGGCTGCGCTGGAGGTCGAACGCGGGGGATCGGCGACGCACGGCTGTCACCGCGGCTGTATTATCCAGTGTTCAGGCATCTACAACGACAAGAACGGCAACTATCTCACCAAACAACCCGAATATGAGACTGTCTGGGCTCATGGAGGCAACTGCGGGATCGACGATCTGGATACGATTGCTCAGTTGGACCGTATGGACGACGACTACGGCGTTGACACTATAGAGATGGGAGCGACGATCGCAGTAGCCATGGAAGGCGGCTTGGCAAAGTTCGGCGACGGTGAGGCGGCAATCAATTTTGTCAAAGAAGTGGGCAAGGGTACCCCCCTGGGCAGAATTCTGGGGAACGGAGCCGCAGTGACCGGCAAGGCATTCGGAGTGGAAAGAGTGCCGGTGGTCAAAGGCCAGGCAATGCCGGCGTACGATCCCCGGGCGGTTCAGGGAATCGGCGTGACGTACGCGACCACCACCATGGGAGCGGACCATACGGCCGGGTATGCGGTGGCTTCCAACATCATGAATGTGGGAGGCTCCGTGGATCCGCTCAAAGCCGAAGGGCAGGTGGACCTTTCGAGAAATCTCCAGATAGCCACGGCCGCGGTGGACTCCACGGGAATGTGTCTCTTTGTGGCATTCCCGGCCCTCGATCAGCCTGAAACGTTCCAGGCCCTCATCGACCTGCTCAACGCATTCTATGGTCTGAGCCTGACCGGCGACGACGTTGCGGCGCTGGGCAAGTCGGTGCTCACCAATGAGCGGGAGTTCAACAAGGCGGCCGGGTTCACCAGTGCACATGACCGTCTTCCCGCGTACTTCTACAATGAAGCACTCGCTCCGCACAACATCAAGTTCAAAGTGAAAGAGGAGGACCTGGACACGGTGTTCAACTGGTAGTCCGCCTCTGATTCAAATAGGCCGACCGGGCGGAGTCATATGACTCCGCCCTTTTTGTCTTGCCGGCAAAGCTCTGCACTTTCTTGGTTAGTGCTCCGTGGCGTAAATACGGTCACGGATTTTTCGCGCTGAGATTGCTTTCCCGCGTTCTGCGCGGGACTGCGCTCCTCGCAATGACACCTCGTGGTTGCACGCGATTTCGGTCACTGCACCACGCTGAACCATGTCATTGCGAGTCCGAGGCTTTGGGAGGGCGTGGCAATCTCAGAAGGTTAAGAATGTGCGACCGTGAAGAATACCCCGCGTTCTGCGCGGGATGCCGGGCATATGTGTAGGGGCACCCCCCTGGAAGCTGTCTCAAAATTCTTTTTTTCTCGCGAACTGGTAGGTAATCTGCTATAAGTTATGTACTCCAGTTAACGAGGGAACTATGGGTCACGAGATTCGAGCTGATTACGACCAGGTGCTGTTGCTTCCTCCTTGCGTGGATGACTGGATTGTAAAGGATCATCCAGCGCGCTTCATTCGAGACTTTGTGGACTCGCTTGATTTGAAATCGCTGGGATTCCATGCTCCCGCCACCGAGGTGGGGCGTCCTAGTTATGCTGCGGATCTCCTTCTGAAGGTGTGGATCTATGGGTATATGAACAAGATACGTGCGACCCGCAGGCTGGAGAAAGCTTGTCTGGAGCATATGGGCTTGATCTGGCTGACGGCAAGGGAATCCGTCTGAGCCATTTTCGAAAGAACGGATCAATCTGTTCCGGGCCGAGAGAATCACAGATCTCCTGCAACTTTTTCGGATCGTCGCAGCTCCGAAAGCCATTATCCAACGTTTCAAACTTGATGCCGG
>JAZDHD010000237.1:0-12132 GCA_043806215.1 Pseudomonadota bacterium
CCGGCATCCTGCCGGTCGTCTTCCAGACTGAGCTTCGGGGCGGTCTTTCACAGCCCGGGACATGGCAATCCGGGGACACGATTCCGAGTCTTGCCAGGTCGCATGGCGCCGTTCGCAAAATCGGATCATGTCCCCGATTGCCGGCGGCCCCCATGGCTATACCATTGAGGAGAGGCCCGAGGGATGATAGGCCTATTTGGTGACAGACCCTTAGCCGAGCCGTCGTGCAATTTCACCGTTGCGTGGCTCCCGGTCAATCAACGCGCCGCGCCGGATCAACGCCAGTCATTTGACGAGTAATCCGGGAGATTGAATTTTCTGTGCGTTCCATAGTCCCAATCGTAGGGAATGGGGAAGAACGGAAAATAGACGTCGGTTATCTTGCTCATGTACCTGTCCCACCGGTACGTTTCCGGGGGCATGTCTTGCTCGTTCTGCTTCTCGTTGAATCTCTCGGCATAGTACCACATTCCATAGTAACCGGGCGGGTAGTTCCTTACGAAGCGCTGTTCATAGTCTCCGGCCCGGGAAAGGGATATGGAGGCGGCCGTGAACAGGGACGCAAGGACCAGGGCTGTGATATAGGGTCTTGAGCGCATGACAACTCCTTAGCAAGCCGATTGGACACGAAGCGGATACAATAATACCAAATAAAATGGCTTTATGTCAACATGTTGGGGTGATAGATTTATGTCGATTCTAGATAAAAGCGAGGACCTTCATGATTTGTTGCCGCTTGTTGCAGGCCCCGAAGCCACGCGGTTCTCAACGGCGTCCTTGTCCGACATCAGGCGACGGAATAGGTGCAGTATGGTCTGATGAACGCGCTCAGGCGAGCCGGTTCCATCGATATGCCTGACGGCCGGGTCCTCGATGTCCCGGTATATGCGGTCAACGGCTTCCAATGCAGCACGTTGTTCGAAAGAGGTAAAGACGCCTTCACGTCCCATCCGGATTCTTTGCAGGGCCGTTTCCACTGGTACCCGTAAGAGGAAGACCACATCGGGCGGCACGATAAACGGCAGGTTTCGGGCCATAATGCGGCTCGGGTCGATGCCAGCAGCGCCCTGATAGGCCGCGGATGAGTGCACATACCGGTCGCAGATGACTATTCGCCCTTCCTCCAGGGCGGGGAGGATCACGCGTGTAACGTGATCCCGGCGGTCTTCGGTGAACAGCCGCGTCTCCTCCTCGGGGGACGGCCGAACCTTCAACGACCTCAGTCTCCTGCCGATCGGGCCGTCGGACGGCTCCGCGGTCAAGAGAACGCTGAATCCGTCCCTTTCGAGCCTTTCCGCGAGCATTTTCGCCTGAAGGGTCTTTCCGCATCCGTCGATGCCCTCGAAGACAATAAACAGGGCTACGCGGCGAGCCGGCCCCCCTTGCCGTTCACGACCGTTTCGGATCATGGCGACTCTCGATGTCCTTTCCTGAGAGATATCTTTCAGGCGTCGAAGTGAATCATCTCCCGAGTCCTTCGTTGACTACTCACGCTGCGGAACCGGTATGTTCCTTGTTTGTGAAAGCGCCTGCGCGGCGCTTTCTCCACCGCTCGATGACAAGGATGGCTGCCGGGAGGGTAGTGAGCGTCAGAGCTACGGCCGAGGCCATTCCAATCACCATGGCCCAACCGAGGAACTCCATGGAATAGTGTTGTGAAGTCAACATGGCCACAAAGCCCGTCACATTTGCCAGAGAAGTGAAGATTATGGGTCTGGTGACCCGGGACATGGCGGAATCAACGGAGCCGCCCATGGCTGAAGAGCTTCCCATGACCACGTGCACGCCGTTGTCCATTCCCAAGCCGAAGATCAAGGGAGCCACTCCGACAATGGAAAAGGGCAGACCCATGCCCAGGGCACTGGTGATTCCCAGCGTAAAGCAAAAGGCACCGGTCATGGGAATAAGGCTCAAGACGACGCTCAGCGGCCTGCGGAACAGAATGAAAAAGAACACCACCACGGAACACAGTACCACAAGTCCCAGTCTGACCAGTTCGTCGACCAGGCCGGAAAGTATCGCATCCATGGCCTGTCGAGGACCGGAAATGCGGACGGTCACCGGGAGGCTCTGAACGGCCTCGACCAATTTCCGGTCGGCCCTGCGCAGATCCTTCATGTCCGACACTTCGTAGGAGTACCGTATATGCGTGAGAAAGCGATGCTTGCCGTCTATCTCGGTCTCGTACCAACTCCGTTCCAACCGCGCAAGATCGTCGTCTTCCACCGACCCGGTTTGCGCAAGTTCCTTGAAAACCCGCCCCGTGGCATCGAAGGATTTTCGTGCAGTCTTCATGGCATCGGCGGATAGATCGGATTTGGCCGACTCCTCCGAAAACTCCCGGTCCAATTGAGGCCAACGGGCCACAATATCTTGAAAAAAAGCCGTATTCACCTTCCGGACCCGATCGGGGGACATGAGATAAGAAATTGAGTCAATGGATGAGATCTCATGATCGCGCTGCATTAATTCCTCGAGGATGTGGTCGAGGCTCCGTTGGATGACCAGGCCTTCTTGGCGGTCATCGACTTCGAATGACAACAACGTGGGCTGGGAGAAATTCGTTTCAAATCTTCGGGAGATCATGTTGGATACTCCCATGGATTCCATGTCGCGGGCGAGAAAGACTTTGAAGACATCCTTTTCGTACGACGCCCGGGAAGCCGACAGCAAGCTCAGTACGAGCAACAGGCCGGAAACGACGAGGATGGTGATCGGGCTGCGCTTGTACAGGCGCGAGAATACGGCGAACTTCACCTGCATGCGCGGAAAATAATCCCGCTTGCGCGTCGATACCAGCTGGGCCAAAGCAGGAAAGAGGAAGAGGGTGGAGCAAAGCGTAAGGAACAGTCCAGAGGCTCCGACCCATCCGAACTGGGCCATTGCCGGTTGATCGGAAAGGCACAGACAGAGAAAAGCAAGGATGCCTGTTAAGCCCCCAAGCATCACCGGCGGTCCGGTGTGCTCGTAGACCGCAACAAGCGCCTCGGCCGCCGATGCCCCCCGGTCGATCTCCTCTCTGAAACTGCCCCACAGGTGAACTCCATAGTCGGTGCCGAGTCCGAAAAGCACCCCCGAGGCCCCCATAACTACCGGATTAACCTCTTCGTACCCCAGGAAGATCAGTCCATAGTTGGGACCGATCCCCGCCATGATCGGTGTCATCAGGATTATTGCGGACCAAAGGCTCCGGTAAACCGCGAACAACAGGATTGAGACTATACTGAAAGAAAAGACCAGAATGACCAGGGTTTCCCGGTCAAATATCCGGTCTGATTCATCATGAAAAGCCGTCTTTCCCGTGAGGTGCCACCTCAGATCCTCCCAGTCCTGGCGGCCATCGGAAACGGAGGCTTCCAACTCCGAGACGGTTTTCGGAATCATTTCCCGCAGCCGGTCCATCAGCCGCTTTCCCTCAAGTATGTCGGTGCTGGGAAAATCAGGTGTAATCTGAATCAGATAGACCGTGCTGTCCGGGCTTGCGATCAGAAGATAGATGTCGCCTAAGCTGACCGAGCCGACCCGCCTCCTTACGGAGTCCGACACGAACCGGCCCAGTTCCAGCGGGTCTTCCAACAACCTCGTCTGAATATACGGATGTTCGGACAGAAAGACGCGGTTTCTTGTTCTTCTCAGCGCGCCTTGGATTCCCTCCCGGCTGAAGATCTTCCGTATCCGCTCGCGCTCCCCGGGATTCATGCCGAGCAGGAAATGCTTGAAAAGAATTGCAATCTGATCGTAGTTTTCCGGATCCAGAAATCGGTATCGTACGCGGCGCACCCCCGGAAGCTTCTCAACTGCCTCGCCTAGACCCTTAATGAAGGGAAGCCGGGCTTCACCGGGAGGTTCGGGAAACTCGAGCACCAAGATGAGTGAGTCTTGCTCCCCGAATATGGCGTTATTCTGTTGTGTTAAACTGATCACCGAATTCCGGTCGCCGATTCCTGCGATAAGATTTGTGCTGAGCTTGATCATCGGCATGGTCGCGAAACCCGCAACGGCAAGCGACAGGAAGACGGCGATTGTCAGACGGGGCCGTATGATCGAGAGCCTGCAGATCCGCATGAGCAGGAAAACAATCAACTTCATGTGATTACCTCTTTGGACATCGGCACCATCCGTCTGATATGATCAATGCGGAAGTCGGCATTGACCGCTCACCGTGAACGCCGCAACGGCCCGGAATCACGATGGGGACCACAGGATTCGGGTTTGGTCGAGTATTGGTAGCACATAGACGGGTTGTCCGGCAACGGCCTTAGTGCTCCTTGGCCTAAATACGGTTACGCATTCTGTAAACACGCGGTAGCGTCCCGGCGTCCCTGCCGGGCGAGAGATAGTAGTTGTTTTCACGAAAGAATACCGGCACGGACGCCGGCGCTACCAAAGCAGGTTTTGCTGCCTTGGATGCGACACCGTATTTGAGAAACGAAGCAATTAGTGCTCCTTGGCCCAAATACGGCCGTGCAACCGTGAACCGGAGATCACATACATGTTGAAACTCAGGGAAAAGAACATAGCGGACCTTCTGGTTGACCGGCGCCGCTTCCTGGTCTGGTTGACGATACTCGTGACCGCCGTCCTCACGTATTTCATTCCCGGCATACCGACGGATCCCACCCTCAAGTCGGGTATCGACACGAATGCCCCGGATTATCGGGAATATGAGAGATTCCTGAAGATCTTCGGGAGCGAGGAATTCATACTCATTGCCGTGAAGAATGCGCGGCCGATTGACGATCCGGAAATACTCGAGGATCTGGACGGGATCACAAAGGGCTTGGAGAGCCTCGAAAAGGTGACCGGTGTGGTGAGCGTCGCAAATCTCAAAGTGTTCCGGGAGAAAGGAGGTCTCTTCGGCAGCTACGACCTCGTCCACAAGCGGGGGAATCGACTTGAACTCGCAGACAACGTCGAGGTGGAAAAGATACGAAAGGCTCTACCGGTTTTTGACTTCCTGCTTTCCCGCGACAAGAAGACATTCGGATTGCTGGTCCGGCTCGACGAGGAGTGGAGGTTCGACATCCCCGTCATCGAGGAAACGGTCGGCCGGATCGACTCCATCGTCCGCGCTCACATTGCCGCAGGATCACGGTATCGCATCGTCGGCGCACCCATCATTCGTCAGGCCATTCAGAAATATAACGTGCAGACCGCTGTCATCTTTGGAATCCTCTGCCTCACCATCTCGATATCCGTCTCGTTCTACATATTCAAGAGCTTGAGAGTGTCCGCCATTGCCATGACCGTCATGGCGACGTGCGTTTCATGGATACTCGCCTTTATGTCCATCTTCGAGATACCTCTGAACTCAACCACCGGTTTGTCCTTCGGACTGGTTCTCATCGTAAGCGTCGCCACGGTCATCCGTATCGTGACCCATTTCAACGAGCGCTACAGCCTGGTCCAAGACAAAGCTGAAGCGGCAAGACAGGCCTTGTATGTGGTCCTGATCCCTTGCTTTATGTGTTCCACCACAACCGCAGTCGGTTTCGGCAGCATCATGGTGAGCACCATACCCATGGTATTTCAGCTGGGATTGATCATGTCCCTGGGAGTCATGATGTCGTTCATTCTCTGCGTCATTCTGACTCCGGCTTTTCTCACGGCCATGAAGCCTCTGAGTCCCCGCACCTACGAGCGCATGTCGGAGGACTGGACTGCAAAGGCTCTGGCAGCCATCGAACGGGCCATAACGAAGCACCATGGGTGGTGCGTGGGTCTGGGCCTTGCGGGGGCCGGCGTCATGACCGCAGGCATTCCGTTCATCCACAGCGATACCCAAATCCTTAGAATGTTGTCGGATCGTACCGTCGAGATGAAGGACATACACTTTGTCGAAGACAATCTGACTCCCATACACACGCTCGAACTGGTCCTGGAGGCCGCACCGAAAACCTTCAAGAATCCCGATGCCTGGAAGAAGGCTGCGGTCATGGAGGAAAATCTCAGGGCACTTCCCGAGGTCGTATCCATTGACTCCTTTCTTCCACTGCTGGAGTACTTGACCGAGATGCTTGATGCATCGGGCCCGGACTCGTCCAAAGCGGGACTTTTCCGTGATCCCCGGATGCTCACGGATCTGTTTGCCCTTATCTCTTTCAGTCCTGAAGCGAGGATGCTCTCCCGCAGATTCCTTGACGAGAGTTCCGGCATGCTTCACCTCTCAGTGAAGATTAAGAATTCTCCCTCGGTACCCATTTCGGACACCATCGACGAGGTGCGGTCCGTCGCGCAGTCGGCAATGGGCGATACGGCAAAGGTGGCCGTTACGGGTGATATCGCGGTTTTCGCGGCACAGGCTTCCGGATTGGTCCAATCGCAGCTCTACTCTCTCGTGCTGGCCTTTGTGGCGATCACCGCTCTGTTGATGATCCATCTGCGGTCTGTTGTCCTTGGGCTGATCAGTCTGATACCCAATGTATTTCCGGTGGTCACGATTCTCGGGGCCATGGGATGGCTGGGGATATCGCTGGACACGGTGACGGTATTCTGCGCGGCAGTGGCCCTCGGTCTTGCAGTGGACGATACGGTTCATTTTCTCAAGCAATTGCGGAACGAACTCGATACCGCCGGGCCTGAGCAAACGTTTGAACAGAGCGTGCACCGAGCGTACGAGATTACGGGTAAAGCCATGGTATCCACTTCCGCCGTGCTGTTCTTCGGGTTCGTGATGCTCCTGTGGTCTCCATTCCGGCCGGTGAACTCGTTCGGCGTCCTCTCCTCGGCAGCGATTGTCACAGCGCTCTTCGGCGATGTTCTCTTCTTGCCGTCCTTTCTCCTGTCATTCAAATTCGTTAGGCGGGTTCTGTTGAGAGGACATGCGTGAGGGGCGGTCCAGAGCAATCCGGGGACACGATTCCGAGTTTTGCGAGGTCGCATGGCGCCGTTCGCAAAATCGGATCATGTTCCCGATTGCCGGCGCGTTTCCTAATTTCGGTCGGACATTTTCGTAGGATGTGGTGAATCCCGCTGTCAGCGGGATTCGCGGTTGAGATTGCCACGCCCTCCCAAAGCCTCGGGCTCGCAATGACATGGTTCAGCGTGGTGCCGTGACCGAAATCGCGAGCGGCCACGAGAGGTCACTGCGAGGAGCGCAGTCCCGCTCACCGCGGGAAAGCAATCTCAGCACGAAAAATCCGTGACCGTATTTACGCCGCGGAGCACTAAGCCTTCATCCGGAGGGATACGGCATAAACCCGGTGGGAGCGGCGTCTTTCCGGTTATTTTCGGCAGGGGTTCCGGCGGTCGTGGATCAGCGGCGCTTACCGGAGCCGGTAGGCAGAGAGCATGGGCTCCGATTCAACTTGTCTTCGAGATCTTGCAGGAACTTCTCGTACTTCAATCCCATCTTCCTGGCCTTTCGGCTGCAACGGACCTGCTGGATCTTGTATGTCGCCATGTACCCGAGTATCCCGAAAGTTACGGAGAGAATAAGCGCGGCTACTCCCCAACACACGAGGAAATCCATGCTGAGATTGGCGAACGCTACCGTCGCCTCCCAAAAGTAGGTGGAGTCCGTTATGGGGTGCATGAGCTTCTGGAAGACTGAGAAATCCATTGTACCGTTCCTGCCCAGGACGAACGCGCCGAGGAGGTAATATCCATAGTAGAGCGGTATCATGTTGAAAGGATTGGAGACCAAGCTGAACCCCAACGCGACGATAAAATTGAACCGCAAGAAGGACCGCAAGAACCCCAGTGCGATGAACTGGGCGCCCACCGGTACGGCGAACCCGACGACCAATCCTAATGACACCGCCCTTGCGTCATACCAAGGAGGATTGCGGGATGACACCAAGGGAGTGATAAACGAGTCGTACACCATACGGCGAATCCGCTCGATCCAACCTTTGCGTGCAGTGGATCCAATGCTTACGTCGGCGGAGGCCGCGGCGTGGATGGTGTCTTCGCTGATTTCAACCTTTTGTTCAAGCATGCCGAAAGCTCCCAAGTACACTATGGCATAAATGCGGCGACCTCCTTGTTGAACCTCACGCCGGCGTCCCGGTGTCGGACGCCCGATGAGAAGACGCAGGCACGGAGGCCGGCACTGCCAAGACAGGGGACGTTTCCGTCAAAGGTCGCCGTATTCGGGCGAGGGAGTACGAGATCCCTGCGCCCGATTCTAATCCAAAAGCCCCCGGTTCGGAACAAACTTTTTTTAAATGGCGGCAGTGATTAACCGAATCCAAACACCAAGCACTCTGAGAGCGGATTCCGGCGCTTAGTGCCGGGTCCGGACTACCGTGAATTGTCCCGGCCCGGCGTTCCCCACATGGTTGTCCATTGCCGTCGAGGCCCTTGGCGTGATACGTAGGTACGATTCAGTTTCTTGTCGGTGATGGATGCAGGGCTCCCCGGGGTCGGCCGCAACCGTTTGATGAGGCGGTAACTGCCGGAATGGGTCCCGATAGGAACATCCACTGAAAGAGGCACAACGTTGAGCATCGAAGAAGCGAGAATGTCCTTTCTGGACCATTTGCAGGAATTGCGCACAAGACTGATACGGGTGTTCCTGGCAATCGCCGTTGGTTTTGGGCTGTGCATTGCATTTGCCGAACGCTTGTTCAAATTCATGGCAGACCCTGTCCTTAACCTTCTTCCCAAAGGCTCCACCCTCATTTCCATCGGACTGCCCGACCCTTTCTTTATGTACTTGAAAGTGGCCTTTGTCGCCGGGATCTTCATATCACTCCCCTACGTCATATGGCAGTTGTGGCTCTTCGTAGCTCCGGGACTCCTCGACAGGGAACGCAAGTACGCTGCTCCCTCGATCATCATAGCCACGCTTCTTTTTTACTTGGGAGCCGCATTCGCGTATTTCGTGGTATTTCCCGCGGCATTCAAGTTCTTTTTGGGTTATGAAACACCGTGGCTGAAACCGCTCATTGCCATACGGGAGTACGTCTCCCTTGTTCTCGTCCTTATGCTGGCCTTTGGAGCCGTCTTTGAGACTCCGGTGGTGATCGTGTTCCTGGGGCTCCTGGGAATCGTCGACAGCGAGCTGCTCACTAAGGGCCGCAGGTACTTCGTTGTCTTGGCTTTCATCATCGCAGCCATTCTGACCCCCACCCCCGATGTTATCAATCAAGCCCTCATGGCGGTTCCCATGCTCTTCTTCTATGAGATCAGCCTCAGAATCCTGAGGGTAATCGAGCGACGGCGAAAACTGGCGGAACAACGGCTGGAACAAGATCTGTCCGGAATGGATGACGGGGATCCTTCATCTGAAGAGCCTCGCCGGGGGGATTGAAGCGGATTCCGCGGGTCAACGGCTCAGGTCGGAGAGCCTCGTGACGCTGATTCTCTCGTTATTGAAATCCCCGCGTACAAATCAAATTATGAGCTTGACAAACGCTTCGTTGGTCATTAAAGATTAGTTCGATAAGGCTAACATTGATAGGCCTCCGTTGATCTGATGGACATTTTCCGGAAGAGGCCGTGCTTCGAGTGGAGACGTTCTTATGAGTCCTGTGCCGACGAAGAAGAAATGCGTTGATTGCCCCGCCCTGACGGAGGAGCAATGCGCAGTGGCGAGTACGACAAAGCTTTCGAGCTTTAAGCCGGGTCAGAAGGGAACCGTATGCCAGGTGTGCGGCGAACCCGACTTTCGTTTGCGAATGATGGAAATGGGCTTTGTGAAAGGTACCGAAGTCAAGGTAATCAAATACGCGCCCTTGTACGATCCCATGCTGTTCGAGTTGAAGGGGTATCACGTCTCCCTGAGGCGGGATCAGGCAGACGACATCATTATGAATTTTCCCGAGAAAGCTGCCTGAGAACCACACATGCCTGCCAAGATCACTCTGGCCCTTGCGGGCAATCCCAACGCGGGCAAGACCACGCTGTTCAATGCCATTACCGGCGCCCGTCAACATGTGGGAAACTGGCCCGGCGTGACCGTGGAAAAGAAGGAAGGCACGGTCAGGCATCTTGAGCGCGACATCCATGTCGTCGACCTGCCTGGTACCTACTCACTCACCGCGTATTCTCTTGAAGAAATCATTGCACGCAACTTTGTTGTGGAATCCGCTCCGGATGTCATCATAAACGTGGTGGACGCGTCCAACCTGGAGCGGAACCTCTATCTCACCGTCCAACTGCTTCAGATGGGCGTAAAGGTCGTGCTGGCCCTGAATATGATAGACGTTGCCCGGGGGAGGAACATCAACATCGACGTGAAGCGGCTGTCGGACCTTCTGGGCATTTCCGTCATCCCTACAAACGGCAAGAAGGGGGAAGGAATCAAGGATCTTCTGGACACAGCGGTGCGCGAGGCCGAGAACCCGGGGGTTGCCGACAGCCGGGCCATAGTGAATTACGGGACCGAGGTCGAAGAGGAAGTTGCAAAGATCGAAAGGAGATTGGGTCATGTCGGTTCCGGATTAAGGAGGCTGTCCAATCGGTGGCTGTCCGTGAAGCTCTTGGAGGGCGATCAGGATATCACCGGGAAGTTTGCCGGTGAGCCGGGCCGGGAAATACTCTTCAAACAGGTTGCCGACAGCCGGCAACACATCGAGGACATCTTCGGGGACCCCCCGGAGATAATCCTCACCGACGCCCGCTATGGCTTCATTTCCGGGGCAATGAAACAGTCCGTGACCGTGGAGCTCGGCGACCGTGTTCACCTCAGCGAATCCATTGACAAGGTCTTGACCAACCGTCTGCTCGGTCCGGTCATTCTCTTGGCATGCCTCTATGTGGTGTACGTGTTCACCTTTCAGTGCAGCGAACCACTGGTGCGGTACACGGAAGAGCTTTTCAATTGGCTTGGCAACCACATAACGAAACTCCTTCCCGAAGGTCTTCTCCGTTCCATGATCGTAAGCGGCATCATCGACGGCGTCGGCGGAGTGCTGGGGTTTACGCCGCTCATCGCATTTATGTTTCTCGCGATTGCGGTGCTGGAAGATACGGGATACATGGCGCGGATCGCTTTCATGCTGGACCGGGTCTTGCGGGGATTCGGGCTCCACGGCGCGTCCATGCTTGCGCTGATGGTCTCGGGAGGTCTTGCCGGGGGGTGCGCGGTTCCCGGAATCATGGCCACGAGGACCATGAAGGAGCCAAAGGAGAGGCTTGTCACGATCCTTGTGGCACCGTTGATGAACTGCGGAGCAAAACTCCCCGTGTACGCGCTTCTGATCGGGGCTTTCTTCTCGGAATGGAAAGCCCCCATGATGTTCCTTCTCACGATGATTTCATGGAGTATGGCGCTGATAGCGGGAAAGATTATCCGGTCAACGGTGCTCTCCGGACCATCCGCTCCGTTTGTTCTGGAATTGCCCCCCTACCGGGTGCCCACGGTCCGCGGTCTGCTCATTCACACCTGGGAACGGACCTGGATGTACGTCAAGAAGGCCGGAACCGTCATTCTCGCCATATCCATACTGATTTGGGCGATGATGACCTTTCCCTCTCTGCCCGCTCACGAGGAACGGCAATTCAACGACAGGGAAGCCGAAGCGACGGCTTCTTTTCTCGCCGACCCGGCCGCGGCCCCGGCGTTTCGTAATTCAAAGGATATTGAGGCATTCGAGGCGTATCGAAAGAGACTGGAACCCTCAACCACCGCGGCGCTGAAAAAGGAGAATCCTGGTTTCTTTGCGTTGGCACAGGCATTGAACGATCCGGACGTCTCCCGGGAGACCGGCGAGCAGAACACGTCGCGGGCGTCGATGACATCCCTCGCACGCTCGTACAAGAGCTATGTCGAACAGAAGACCGCGGTGGAAACGGAGTTCCAATCGGCCAGGCTGAAGCACACCATCGGCGGGAGGATCGGCGTGGCCCTGGAGTGGGTCTTCAAACCCATGGCATTCGATTGGCGCACCAACGTGGCGCTGGTGGGAGGGTTTGCCGCAAAGGAGGTTGTCGTTTCCACCCTCGGAACCGCGTACAGCCTTGGAGACGTGGATCCGGAACACGGAGAGCGTCTTGAAAAGCGGCTGAAGAAACAACCGGGGTGGAATCCGCTGAAGGCCTTCACGTTCATTCTCTTCGTGATGTTATACGCGCCGTGTTTCGTGACGCTGGTGGTCATCAGGCGGGAAACCGGAACCTGGAGATGGACCTTTTTCGCGATGGCGTACACCACCACCCTGGCGTACTGCGTCGCCCTGTGCGTCT
>JAZDHD010000238.1:0-14270 GCA_043806215.1 Pseudomonadota bacterium
CCAACTCTACCACTAGCCGCCTTGTATCAATTCCTGTCTTGATCTCTACCTTCTTGGCTATAACTCCATATCGATAAACAATTAATATCTTGTCAGTAACCAACTCGATACTATAACCATTACCAATTGACTTTCGTTTACCACAGGCCCCAGCCTGCTGATCTTCAAACAATTGCCTCTGAACTACCATATAGTGTCCCCTGTTTCTATACATTTTTTAACTCAATGGGGTATACTTTACCATATTTTGTTCATAATAGTCAATCGTTTTTTATTTATTTCGCCGCAGTCACGCCGAGATACCTGCCGACCCGGCTGAGATAGAGCAGGCACTGGCCGAGGGGGTCAGGATTAAATATCTGGTGGCGCCGGTGAAGATAACGAGGGAAGAAGGTCATCTGGCCGTAACCTGTGTCAAAATGAAGCTCGGAGAACCGGATGCCAGCGGGCGTTCCCGCCCCGTACCGCTGGCCGGCAGCGAGTTCGAAGGTGAATTTGACGCCCTCATTACCGCCATCGGGCAGGCGACACAGACACCCGGCGCGTTTAACGTACGCATCGGCAAGGGAAGCACCATCAATGTTGACCCGGTCACATTGACTACCAACCGGCCGGGGGTCTTTGCCGGCGGTGATGCCGTGACCGGGCCGGCTACCGTTGTGGAGGCCGTCGCTGCGGGTAAGAAAGCTGCATCCGCAATCCATGCGTACCTTCGCGGTCAGCCCATGCCCAGAAAGACCAAGCCCCGACCAAGGGCCCTGGTGGAGCCCATTCGCATGGACTATCAGGAAAAGGCTTTTATTCAACGACAAGAGATCTCCATGGCGGATCTGAACCGAAGGATGACCTCCTTTGACCAGGTGGAGTCCGTTCTTGACGAGACTGCGTGCCGGTTCGAGGCCAAGCGTTGTATGCGGTGCGACGTGTGCGAGAGGTGCGGTAGGTGCGTCGAGGTGTGCGCGGAAAAACTGGGCCAATCCGGCATAGAGTTCTACCACGCAGGTGAAAGCTCATTGATTCTTAAGGATTACGTGCACGGCCTTCCATTCTGCATCGGCTGCGGGACCTGCGCAAACATCTGTCCCACCGGAGCCCTTCAGGTTGAAGATGTCGCCGGCGAGAGACGAATCCTCATGTGCGGAACCGTAATTAACCGATTGAAGATGATCTCGTGTGAGCGCTGCGGGACCGATTTCGTTCCAAGGGCTGCGGCCAAGCATACGGAGAAGGAGCTGGGAAAGGCCGGTGTCAGCCACAAAGTGCGGCTGTGTCCGGATTGCCTGAGAGTGGAGAGAGCCTCCCGATTCTCACCGCACTGAAGGGACTGTCGCAGAACAAATCTTTCATCGTTCCGGCTTACTATTCCGGCCTTGAAAGACCGGTCTACTCTCATACGGTCCCTCCGGGACGTGCATGATCGCTTGCCCCGACAGGGGCTGTTGAGGGTAGCCCGGTACTTCAGTGCCGGGTCAAAAGCCAAGCGAGTAGTACCACGATCGTTCGGTGACCGACATAGTTGTAACAGTGGTTTTGGGACAGACGCTAAGTGCTCCGCGGCGTAAATACGGTCGCACATTTTCGTCTCGCAGCCGTCTCGGGTGCCGGCAAGAACAAGATCCGGGCACGGAGGCCCGGTCTACGAAGAACAGAGACCAAGCCGGTCGTACACCGTGGGACGGGCGTCCCTGCCCGTCATCTTCCGCGGCTCAGGTTGTGCGACTGTATTGACGCCATAGAGCACTAAGGTCCAGGGAGCCCGCCCCCCATGGGAAGCAAACTTCACCCGAGGAAACCGTCATGAAGTCTGAAATGATATTCACTCCGGGACCGCGCGCGGACAAGAGCCGGATCGTCTACGACGAGGACGGCCTGAAGCGCGAGAGTTCGGCCCCCTGTCAGATCAACTGCCCCGCAGGTATCGACATCCCGTCATTCATCGCACTCATAGGGCACGGGAGGTACGCAGAGGCGGTGGAAGTGATTCGCCGGGATAATCCTTTTCCGTGGGTGTGCGGGCTCATCTGTCCCAACCCTTGTGAATCGTGGTGCCAACGCCGCCATTTGGACAAAGCCCTCTGTATTAAGGATCTCAAGGCGATCGCCGCCAGGATGGCCATGGATTCCGGGGGATACAAGAAACCCGTGCCGAGAAACCGGTACGGAGAAAAGGTCGCGGTTATCGGGTCTGGACCTGCCGGATTAACCTGCGCTTACTTTCTTGCCCTGGAGGGCTATCGCGTCACGGTTTTCGAATCGTTGCCGGAAGCGGGCGGCATGTTGGCAACCGGAATCCCCGAATACCGTCTCCCGCGTGATGTGGTCCGCACGGAGATTACCTCCATTCAGGAAATGGGGGTGGAGATCAAGACCGGCACCCCTGTCGGGACGCACTTGACCCTGGATCATCTCCGCCGTGACGGATATAAGGCATTCTTCCTCGGTATCGGTGCCTGGGCATGCAGTAGGCTGGGGATCGAAGGAGAGGATGAATTCCCGCAGGTTTTCGGAGCCTTGAGCCTGCTCGCGCACGGTGCGTTGGCAAAGAAGGAGAAACCCGGCGACCGGGTGGCGATCATAGGAGGCGGCAATGCCGCCATCGATGCGGCGAGAAGTTGTGTCAGGCTGGGATGCAGTTCCGTGAGCATCGTTTACAGACGGACACGGTCGGAGATGCCCGCACACTTCGAGGAGATCATTCAAGCGGCCGAGGAAGGCGTCCATTTCCATCAGCTCACGATTCCCGTGAGGATTGTTGGTTCCCGGGGGGATGTCGAGGCGCTGGAGTGCGTCATGGCGACTCTCGGCGAACCCGATGAGAGCGGAAGAAGACGCCCGGTTCCCATTCCCGATTCATCGTACTGCATGCCGGTGGACACCGTGGTCTCCGCAATTGGGCAAGTCCCCCATATACGGGCTTTGCCGGGTTTACGGGAAATCCGATTGTCCCGCCGGGAGACCATCCAGGCCGATCCGACCACCGGACGAACCAACGTTCCCGACGTCTTCGCCGCAGGGGACGC
This sequence comes from Pseudomonadota bacterium, assembly GCA_043806215.1. GTDB lineage: Bacteria > Desulfobacterota > Desulfomonilia > Desulfomonilales > Desulfomonilaceae > JAVHLK01. The sequence continues at coordinate 3,021 of JAZDHD010000238.1, forward strand.
GGTGACGGGTGCGGCCACGGTGGTGCAAGCCATTGGCGGAGGCAAACGATGCGCGTGGGCCATTCATTCCTTTCTTCGCGGTCTTCCGATGACCCACCCGCCGCTGGTCCGGCCGCGGGCAATGATAGCTCCCCAGCGACTCACCTATGAAGAAAAGGCCTTTGTTCAAAGGCAGGAAATTCCCCTCATCGGCCTGCACCGGAGAATGAGCAGCTTCGATCAGGTGGAACTCGGTCTTGACCCCGCGGCGGCACGCGAAGAAGCCAAACGTTGCATGCGCTGCGATGTGTGCGAGCGCTGCGGTGAATGCGTGAGGGTGTGTGGGGAAGAACTCGGCGTGTCGGCAATACGGTTTTATCATGCAGGGGAGAACTCTCTGATTCTGAAGGATTACGTTCACGGTCTTCCAAACTGCATCGGGTGCGGGTCATGCGTGAACATCTGCCCTACGGGCGCTCTTCAAATGGAGGACGATGGCGGAGAGCGCCTGCTGCTCATGTGCGGTACGGTAATCAACAGAATCAAGATGGAGAAGTGCATAAGTTGTGGTTCCCACTACATTTCAAAGATCCTCCGCGAGCAGGTGGCAAAACGTGTCGGCGCACCCGAAGAGGCGTTTGAACGCAGCCTGTGTCCTGAATGCAAGCGGATCGCTCACGCGGCCGGAATTGTGGGGGAAAAGCCTCAGTATACTCAGGCGCGCACGGATACTTCGGAAAGTGAATGAGCCGATCATCTTCCAAGAAACGGAGTAAAGCATCCACAGATTTCGCCGATTTACACAGATTCAAAGGCCAAGATGAAGAAAGACCAACCACCAAGGCACCAAGGCACCAAGACACCAAGAAATCCAAGAATGCAAATACATTGTAGGGATTTCGCGCCGACAACCTATGGCCCGGGAGGGCATCCTCATCAGTGGGACCGGCATCCGTCGACCGGTCGTCACCCCCGGCACAGGCTGTACACGAGGCCGGAATCTCCGGGCGTCGACGAAACCAATCCCTCGGCCTCCAGCACTTCCAGGTGGACGCGGACCGCGGCGATGCGGTGATACACCTCCAATCCCTGCATGGCGGGAAAGAGTCGCCTTGCCGTGTCGAATCTCGTCATTCCGGGCCGGGATGCACGCCGGGTCCCCTCCGTCCCGAGGATACGTAGGATCTCGCCCCTGCGGCGTTCATGGAATTCTCTGAGTCTTTCGATCTTCTTCCGCAAGTCCGGGTAGGGGCGTCCGTGCCCGGGAAAGACCTTCCGTACATCCAGTCCGTACAGGCGGTCCCAGGATTGTCTGTAGGCCGTCAGGCTGTGATATGGGCGTCCGTCGTCCCACTGCCGGGCATCCGTAGCCGGGTTGAAAGACATCTCTTCTATGAGGCCGTCTCCCGAGAACAACCTGCCGTGCCGCGCATCCAGGAGGCACACCGAGCCCGGCGTGTGTCCGGGAGTATGGATGACTCCCAATTCAAGGTCGTCGAACCGGAAGACCTCGCCCCCGTGGATCTCGGTAACGCGTGAAATCGGACCGCACAGCTCTTGCAACCGCGTGATCACCAAATCGATGAGTGCGTCGGCCATGTCCTCCGGCATGCCGGCCTCTCCGAAGAACAAAGAGAATTTCCGCCTCGTTTCCGACACGTGCCCGGGATCGACGATTGTCGTCTTGGCCTTGTCCCAGGAATGGATGAAGACTTCCGCGCCGCTGACGTGCGCGATGGTTCCGGCCGAGCCCATGTGGTCGAGGTGACCGTGGGTGATGATTATCCGTCCGAGATCCTCCAATACTCCGCCGGTTGCCGCTATCCCGGTTCTTACGGCTTTCAGAGCCTCGTAGCCGTGTATGCCGGTGTCGATCAACGCGGGTACGGAATCCTCCACGTAACAGCAGTTGATCCATTTGACGGGAAACGGGAGGGGAACGCGTATCGTGTGAACCTTGGTCATGAATCTTCGGCTCCGCGCTCCTTACCATCGGCGTATTGCAGGCGACCCGGCCGCTGCAACCGTAAGGAGCGGATTCAAAGTCAATCTACCGGGTTTGCCGGTTGGATTCAAGGCGGCCTCGCGCACTTATCGCGTCCAATGGATAAAGATGTGAAAGCAACATGAAGAATTGTCTTGATCTATGTTCTGGCTTTGATATGGTCGGCCTTATCCGAGAAATATCGTTCTTTGTCTCCGGGTTCCGGTAGGAGCCTGCGGGGCGGCTTCCCACGAACGCCGACACCGCGTCCATTCGGGTCGCATCCGGTTTCGCGGCGGGCAGGGACGCCCGCCCGTGACAATGACGGGCATCCCGCGTTCCGCGGGATGCCACGAAACAGGTCTAAGGCCTCATAACAGTCCTTCACAGCCCGGTCCCGCGTTCCGCGCGGGATGCCCGGATATTGTTCTTGCCGGCAACTTTTTCCCTAGGAAGGTGCCCCATGCCCATATATGAGTACCAATCCGCCGATCCCTCGAAAAGCTGCCCCAAGTGCCGGGGCAGGTTTGAGGTCCTGCAAGGCGTCCATGACGACGCAGTCTCCGTGTGCCCCCAATGCGGAGGGGACGTCGTGAGAGTCATCTCCCGTTGCCGGGCCGTGGTCGTTGAGCCGTCGCAGGCTCAGGCAAGCGTGGAACGGAAGATTACCGAGTATGAGAAGCAAGGGATGTGGAGCCATGCAGCCGAACTTTCCGACACGTACGCGGAAAAGGCCAAGGACGAGAAAGCTCGGACAAGAGCGATGGACAATTACAAGAAGGCCGGATACGACGTGGACTCCATGGCAAAGACCGACACATGAGGCGAGGAATCCCAACGCGCACGAAGACGGCCGCCGGGGGCTTCACCGGCCTCAACGTTCCCCCCACCCCAAGAGCCGTCTCAAGCCCGGTGCCGTTTAGCCCTTGCCCGGATTCATCGATATGCACCAGGTTGACATGCAAGATCAAAGCCTTACCATCCATCCATAAGACAGTGCATCCCACCTCGGTCCATCAGGTTAATATCATGTTCTTAACCAGTTAGCTTCGTTCGGATGGACATTATTCCTTGACACCGGGATCTTTCTATTTTACAGAACTACCATACCGGAATTTGCGCTTAAATCTGAAGGCCTATGTCCCCCATCCGCGGTGGGTGGTCTTCCTTTTGGTGTAGGAGGATATGGTAATGAAACATGGCGTTATCGTTTTGGTGAGCATTCTCGCCCTTGCGTTGTCACCGGCCGCAGTCCCGGCACAGGGGTTCCTTGGCGGCGGCCTGCCCACCCTGCCGGGGTTGCCTTCCTTCGGCAACATGTTTGGCGGGGGCGGTTCGTGTGACCCGTGCGCGGACCCTTCACCCTTCGGCCTGTTCGGCACCGTGGGCTGGAACTATCAAACCATGGACCTGAGCTTCCGTACGCTGAGTGCCGGCCTGTTCGATATCGGGGCGCTGAAGCATACCTATAAGTTCAGCGGCGTAGAATTGGGTCTGGCGGCAAAAGCGGTGTCACGAACCGGCTTCGGTGCATTGGCCCGGTTCACTATTCTCGCAACAAGCAGCACCAAGGACACGGAAAACTACAACGAGGCCATGGGCGGAGGCTTCTTCTTTGAAGGAAGCCGGCACTGGCGTGCCAAGAACGACACGTACCAATTCGACGGAATGGGCTTCTACAACATGTACGGCCGAGCGGCCGTTATCGGCGGTTTCCGATGGAACCACCTGGAGACATCTTTTGACAGGCCGGACGGAGCCATAGCGATCGCAAGTCTCCCCGGAGATGAGGCGGTCCTGACCACCAATGTTTTCCAACCCTACGTGGGCGCCATGATCGACCAAGGCGGAACGTCTTATGTCCTGAAATTGGGGGTCATCGGCTGGCCGCAGCTCTACGGTTCCGCTAAATACGGGCAGACGGTTGGAGGGGCTTTTGGCGTAGGCGGCCGCATCAACGGAAAGACCGCGAAGGTCAACGAGGGGTACTTCTGGGAGATGTTCGGTGAGTACGGCCTGAGAAACCAGATGTTTAGGGGCGCCGTAGTGAGTGTCTTCTCTAAGTGGACTCAATACCACCTCAAGGGGACCTTCAATGCAGATGAAGATGCCATAGGGGGAGTCCCCGCTTCCGATAGCGATTACTGGAACATCTCGATGCACAGGAATTCGTTTACCGCGGGTCTCAAGGTGGACATTCCGCTGGCTCTGCCGCTGCCGTTCAACTTGTAAGACGGGCTTATCATCATGAATTTTTAGAGAGCGGGGATGCGCGCAAGCGTATCCCCGTTTGCGCGTCATCCCCCCATGCGCCGTCCCGGCCCCGCCCAAATCGCCTGAACGAGCTTCCATCCAGGATCGCCGGTGATCGCGGCGGAAGCGCATACGGCGCCGACCCCCTTGGACGGATCGTCGGACAAGTTCTCCGTCCGGTGGCATCAGAGGAGAAGCCGCCTCCCGCTCCCCTGTAAGGTGGGCCTTATTCGTACCATTATGATCCCGGATAGTTAGGAGTGGCCCGCGGCATTATTAGTGCTTGACAGGGTGACTTTTTTGTTCTAGTAATCATATATTCGGTAATGGATTCAAATTCTGGTGTTTTTCGCCCCCACGTTTGGGGTGGGCTTCTTTTTTTGGTGTAGGAGGAATGGTTATGAAACGTGGCGCTATCGTCCTAGTCGGCATTCTCGTTCTTGCCTTATCACCGGCCGTCGCTCCCGCTCAGGGGTTGCTGGAGGGAGGCCTTCCCTCGCTGCCCGGCCTGCCCTATTTGGGCGGCATATTCGGCGGGGGGGGCTCATGTGATGGTCCCGGTCCGTTCAGCTTTGCAGGCAACGTGGGGTGGGACTACGAAACCGTAGACCTGGGCCTCGATGCGTTCAATGCGGGCATCGGCGGATGGCGGAGCTTCAATCACACCTACCGCTTCCAGGGACTCAGTTTGGGAGTGGCGGCAACAGCGGTTTCCCGTACAGGGTTCGGGGCCGTGGCGCGCTTCAGGCTTTTTGCCGTGGGGAGTGACAAGGACACGGAGGATTATTCTCTCGCAGTGGGTACCGAAAGCAGGCACTGGAGTACCAAGAGCGACACCTACTACTTTGACGGTATGGGCTTCTACAAGATTTTCGGCGGCGCGGCCGTCGTCGGCGGGTTCCGGTGGAATCACATGGAGACGTCATTCCAGAGGCCCGACGGATCGACATTTCCCACCAGCCAGAGGGAGGATGAGTCGGTACTGGTGGTGAATCTTTTCGAGCCCTATGTCGGAGCCATGATCGACCAAGGGGGAGCGTCAAGGGTGCTGAGAGTCGGGGTTATTGGGTGGCCGCAATTGTACGGCAACGTGAAGTACGAGGAAACGCTCGGCGGCGCACCGCCTGCCGGAGTGCGTTACGTGTCGCGGAGCCGGAAGGTGACCGAAGGTTATTTTTGGGAGGCTTTCGGCGAATACGGGCTGAGAGCCGCGGGGTGGGGAACAGCTCCTGCCGCCTTCAGTGTGTTCGCAAAATGGACGCAGTACCATATTAACGGGGAAAGCAACGTGGACCGGAACGCCATTGGAATCGGAACCACGGCAAGCGACAACTTCGCACTGAGCATGCACAGGAATGCCATAACCGCGGGAGTCAAAGTGGATGTCGCGTTTGACGTTCCCGTGCCGTTTAATTTCTGAGCACTTCGTACCGGGAATCAGTAAAGGAGCGGGGATGAGCGGCGCGCATCCCCGTTTTTTATGTACATGGGGGATCTCCCCATAAACGTTAACTTAAGGATTCCGGCCGGCAACTCGTACTTCAACCGGCACACGAATCGAGGCATGCACACCGTTTTCGGTGTTGAAATGCAGCGATCTTGATGTGCCGAAGGCACTTAGGAATCTAGCCGGGGGATTAATTCCCCGGAAGAACGGGATAAAGTGAACAGGATTTCCGTCCCGAAGTCGATTGCCGGGCCTTGAGAGGCCCGGCTAACATCTCGGGTCCCTTCGGGACCTCATCAATGAACCCAAGTCCAAGCCGACCAACCAGGCTTAAGTTAACGCCTATAGGGGATCTCCCCTGAGGGGACTGAAGGAACGGGGATGACATAATGCGCCCTGATGAATACGCCATGTGGGTGGAGCGTGAACGGACCGGAAAGAACGCGGAGGAGTTGCAGAAGTCATACGAGGATCTCCTTCGAGGGATCAAGCGCATAGATCCTCTCACAATTGTTGAGACGGCCGACGCGGCGTATCAGGGGGACGGTGTTCCCCGCGTGGTGATTCAGTTCCTGCACAGCTGGTTTGTCCTGGATCTCCTGCCCTACAGGGTGCGGGCCGGACACGCTGCTCTGGATACCCTGCCGCTGAAGGTGCTCGTGCTGCTCCACATGAAGGCAGCTGCGGACAATCAGGGAACCGCAGTGAGGATTATGGGAGAATGGATCGATTACCGGTCGTTGCAACACGGAGCGGTGCTGGGCGCTCACATGGCGCGGTCCACCACCGATACGCTGGCACGATTCTTCGCGCTGAAAGAGGAAGATCGGATCTCCGCGGCAATGAAATGGGGGGGCAAACCGTTGGAGGGGCTGGGTGACTGCGGATTTCTCTTCAAGTTCTTTCCGAGACTCCCTGTAGCCCTCATCCATTGGCATGCGGACAATGAGTTCCCATCGTACAGCAAGATACTGTACGACGTGTCTGCGAGCAATTACATGCCCACCCACGGCCTCACCGCGTTGACCGAATTCCTTATCCACAGACTGGCGGAGATGCCGCACTGATAAGACCGTAATAGGTCACGCAGCCGGCGCGGAAGAACAGAAGAGGACTCTTTGGCCGGGAATCGGCGCGGGGAAGCACGGTGACGGATTAACAAAGGGGGCCCCGTCTTGGTAGCGCCGGCCTCCGTGCCGGTACGCCTGCGTCCCCCCGTTGACGGTGGGACTGAGGGGCATGGGCGCCAACATTGGTCGTTTGTCGATCACGTTTCAAGGTCGCTCTTGACGTCCCGAAGGGACACGGGATGGTAGCCGGGTCTTTCAAGGCCCGGAAATCGGGGAACCGAATATTGACAACGCGTCCTGAAGGGACGCAGGAGTAGGCTCCTCGCTACATGCCTATCGTGCGCCGTCCCTTCGGGACGGAAATCCTGTTTGGATACTCCCATTCTCTCCGGGGGATGAATCCCCCGGCTAGATTCGTATGTGCCTTCGGCACATTAAGATCGCAGAATACCAAAACCGAACACGGTCTGTAGCCCGTGATTAGTGTACCACGCCCGGAGGGGCCGGATTTGCCATGTTGCAAGAGTTGGCGCCTATGGGAACGAGGGGGGTATCACGCGGCAGCGACGCCGGGACTCTACTGCGCTTTCTCAAGACTTTGTCGGCGCATTTACGACACAGTGTACTACTCTTTCTTAGCGCCGCCGCCCGCCCCTTCCTCGCCGATCTTCTCACGAAGCTGCTTGACCCAGGGTTGAACCATGACGGAGAACGGGGAGTCCTTGGCGTTTTCGAGAAACGCCTCCCAGGCTTTGAGTGCGCCGGGGTAGTCCTTGAGGTCGTCCCTGAGCACAATTCCGAGGTTAAACAGTGCGGTTGCATGGTTCGGCTTCGCCTGCAGCGCCTGGCGGAAACAGGTGGCAGCGTTGGCGGGTTTTCCCAGGCGGCGGTATGCTATCCCCATATCGACGACGGCATCGGCATTGCCCGGCTCCAGCTTGATTGCCTTCGCATACGCGGCAACGGCCTTCTCGTAATTGCCCACGTCGAAATAATCATTACCCAGTTGGACGAGAGCGGCCGGGTTGTCGGGATTCTTGTCGAGCATCTTTTCAATTCCGGCGATCCTGTCCTGCAATTCCGCGCGTTTGCTCGAGTGTTGAGCAGAGGACTCTCCGGCGGGGGTATCCTTCGCGCCGGAGTCCAGTTTCCACGCGGAAAACACTATGCCGGCAAGGAAGCCTGCTGCAAAAACCGCTATGAATGAAAGCAGCGAACGCGAGTTTTTCAATGAACCGACTCCGTTTGTGGGGGGGTATTTGCCGTAAGAGTAACACAGTACCCGGCGTGATTGAAGGATCACGGGCCGCGCCTGCCGCCGGCATCGAGAAACGTCTCCCGGTTCGCTGAAATCCGTGGTAATCTTTCGGCAGCGCGTTCCGATGCCGAACCGGAATTGAATGCCCGTTCCCCCCGGCGGAAAGTTCCTGCCTGCAAATACGGTGAGAGGAGACTCGGTAATGGAGGACATTAAGAAGAAATACCGCACGGTGATGGACGACCACTTCCCCGAAGTCATGACCGTCAGCTTCGGTGATCAAAAGCTGGAATACAGGAAACGATCCTGGAAGATACCGGATTCGTCGGGTAACATTATCGAGAAGGGCCTCCGTTATGGTGAGAACCCGGGACAGGAAGCCGCGCTCTACGAGTTGGTATCCGGTAATCTGCGACTCGCGGACTGTTCGTTTATATCCCCGGGGAACGGACTTGTCAGCGCCCTCACGGAATCCGAGATGATCCAGGCGGGAAAGCATCCGGGCAAGACCAATCTCACGGATGTGGACAATGCGCTCAATATACTGAGGTTCCTCATGAAGACTCCGGCGTGTGCAATCATGAAGCACAACAATCCGAGCGGTGCGGCACTTGGCGGCAGTCTGTCGGAAGCCTACCAAAAGGCCAATGATGCCGACAGAATTGCTGCATTCGGCGGGGCCGCGGTATGCAACCGGCCGCTGGACAAGATCACCGCGGAAATGATCTCGGAGAATTATCTCGAAGTTGTGGCCGCTCCGTCCTATGAAGAAGACGCGGTGGAAATCCTCCGCAAGAGGAAGAATCTGCGCATTCTGGCCATACCGCGGATCGACCGGCTGGAAGACTATGTCGCACGGCGGTTCGTGGATTTCAAGTCACTCATGGACGGCGGACTGGTCGTTCAACAGTCCCCGGTCAATGCCATACGATCCCCCGAGGATCTCATACCGGCCCGCTCGACGCACAAAGGCACGGACTACGTTACGGAACGGCCGCCGTCCGAGCGGGAACTGAGCGATATGGTGTTCGGTTGGGCAGTGGAGCAGGGTGTAACTTCCAATTCGGTTCTCTATGTAAAGGACGGGTGCACCGTCGGAATCGGCACGGGCGAGCAGGACCGCGTCGGGGTGGCCAAGATCGCGGTGATGAAGGCGTATGAAAAACGACGTGATCTTCTCTGTTTCCGCCGGACGGGAAAACCTTTCGACGACGTGCGGGACAAGGACATACGCGAGGAAGTCGAAAATGAAGTCCGGGCGACCAAGGCAGGTCTTGTGGGGTCCGTAATGGTATCGGACGCGTTTTTCCCTTTCCGTGACGGAGTTGACGTGGGTATCAGCGAAGGGGTTTCCGCAATTGTCCACCCGGGAGGATCGGACAGGGATTTTGAATCCATTGCCGCGTGCAACGAGGCCGACCCCAAGGTGGCCATGATGTTCACCAATCAGCGCGCCTTCAAGCACTGAGACGGTTTCCTGTACGGGGGAGATCCGCATGGGTTGAACGCAAGGGGGCGATTTCCCAATGACCGGAAGAATAGCCGCGATCGTGACATTCTGTTTCGCCGGCTTCGCTTGTTCTCTCCCATGTTCGGCGGGCGAGTTCGAGGATTTGGATAAGAAGATTGCCCAGTGCAACCTAGTGCTGAAGAACATCCTCGGCATGCCGGATCGGGGAATTCCCGGTGACCTTCTTCGGAAATGCCGAGGATTGGCCATCTTTCCGGGGGTCGTTGAGGTAAGTGTCGTCTTGGGTATGAGCTACGGAACCGGGGTGGTTGTGCGCCGCGACGAGAAAACGGGGACGTGGTCGAAGCCCGCGTTCTTCAGAATACGAGGAGGCAGTGTGGGGGCTCAAGTGGGAGCCCAGTCCGTGGATCTTATCCTCCTGGTGACGAGCGAGGAAGGGATCCAAGGACTCCTGGAGGATCAATTCACCCTTGGGGCCGACATTGCCGTGGCCGCCGGCCCGGTTGGGAGAGAAGCCGCTGCGGAAACCAACCTGCGGTTTCAAGCGGGAATCCTGTCCTATTCGCGCTCGAAAGGCCTCTTCGCCGGTATAGCGATTACCGGCGCGGCACTGCAACCGGACATTCCCGCCAACGAGGCGTATCATGGAAAAGGCGTCACCGTGCAGGATGTCTTATACGAGAACACGGGAGCGCTCTCCGACAATGGCCGCATCCTCAGACAGACCTTGGATGAGGCGACGCCCTAATAAGTCTATCCGATGTAAGGTGCCGCGGAGGAGCCGCCGGCTTGCTTGAGAACCGGTATAGTATCGCTCCTTGAATACTGCGGATACCTTCACGTTTGTCATTGCGAGCCCGAGGCTTTGGGAGGGCGTGGCAATCTCAGCCTTTCACGAGGCATTGAGATTGCTTTCCCGCGTTCTCCGCGGGACTGCGCTCCTCGCAATGACAGGAACTGCCGGCGGGATCCTTGAGGAACTGGATTAGGATTACCGCGTATTTCAATGCGCGCCACTATAACAAAAGTGCGGGGTTGATTCAGTGAATTCACGTTGGTTGTCCGGTATGTGCTTTATAGCTTTGATTATGGAGTGTTTAACGGGAGAAGTCTCCTTGGGGGCGGAGGCTGGGTGGACTAACGGGACCAACATCCTCATACGAAAGGGCAATCAAGTTCTGGACCTGTACCGGAACGGGGCCCGGCTGAGATCGTACCGCGTCTGCTTGGGGCTGAACCCTGACGGGCCGAAGGAGATAACGGGCGACAAGAAGACCCCCGAGGGCTCATACTACATTTGCTACAAGAGCACGGCGAGCCAATTCCACCGTTTCCTGGGATTGAGCTACCCGGGCGAGGAAGATGCACGGAACGCATTTGAGAGGGGACTCATATCCCCGGACAAGCGCGACAGCATCGTGAACTCGGTCAGGGTAGGCGGGAAGCCTCCCTGGGACACCAAACTGGGAGGCTGGGTCGGAATTCACGGCTATCCCACCGAGGAAAACGCGAGGAGGTGGGTGGCGCTCCTTTATCCCAAACCCCACAACTGGACGGATGGCTGTATTGCCATGTGGAACTTTGAAATTGAGGAGCTGTTCTCCCTGGTACAGGTCGGCACACCGGTCAGGATTGTGCCGTAGTGTTCTATGGCATAAACCCCCATGATCGGGGCGATCACAACCGATCATGAAAATCCCTCGGGGCTGCGAGCCGAAGACCGGGCAGAGCCCGGCGGATAGGCATTCCCAGGCAGGAGCCTGGGAACGAGAGGAGGGGGATTTTCAG
>JAZDHD010000239.1:0-21260 GCA_043806215.1 Pseudomonadota bacterium
GTCACATCGTAGATGTGACGCTGGTCACGATAGATTCTATCCATAAGCCGACCGTGGTCGGGATAATCCTCTTCGCGCACTTTGTTAACCGAGCAGCTTTGCGGTGGGTCCGTCTTCATCGAATCAGCTCGTACACGTGGAAGCCGCCGTAAATAGCCGACCGGTCGCGCCGGAACAGCTCCCTGGAGAGATCTTCTTCGTACACGACCCTCGCGCGAAGGTTCGGTTCCAGGGCCGGCTCTGGTGAACCGCCCGTTCAAGATCTTTAGACGGTCTCACTTTCATGGAAACCTTTTCCCGTTTGGTCCGGTATTGTGAAGGCTTGCAGGCATTCCTTCTCTTCTTGAGAACAAGAATGTCCGTCAATTACCGGCCTTCGCTCCGGCCTGCCCGGAGATGAAGCATTCACGATCAACGCCTTATCTGCGGTTTGGGGGGCCTCCGCCGACGCAAGATTGTTCGTAGTGCTTCATTCCGACCCTTATCGGACAACAATGTCCATGACTGTTGTCATACCAGACTTTGAGTATTCAGGATGTTGTAATTTCTTTAGAATTCCATGAGGAATCAGTTTTTGTCGAAGGGGGCCGGCAATGTCGGTAATGCTTTCCCACACGTATCGTCATCACGTACAGACTTTTGAAGGCCGGTTAAGCTCGGATTGTGAGTGCCGTCTCTTTTGGGCCAACGGCATTAAGGGTCTGCCCCAAAACAAACCTTGCAAGTAGCAATCGGGGGACACGATTCCGAGTTTTGCGAGGTCGCATGGCGCTACTCGCAAAATCGGATCATGTCCCCCGATTGCCGGCGGCCCTATGTACACGCGGACTATCGGCCTCCCTGGGTGAACAGCCAATCGACTCTCTTGGCGGTATCCTGAACATTTTTCAGGGACGCTTGGATTGCCTGTTCATTCAATACGATACGCTTGCCCTGACGGTCGACGGGTTGGCCCGAGGCAATACCGGCTATCAGAGCGTCGTTTGCTTTGATCTTGTCCGCGGTGATGAGCCGCCGTGCCAACAATTCTTTCTCGTATTCTTGACGTTGTGCCGACTTGTACGGCCTTCGATGTCTCAAAGAATCCAATGCGTCCTGCCAGAACATCGGATAGTAGACGGTCAGCATTCCGGTCATTTGCTCGCGCATGGCCGCCGCCTGTTGAGGGGTTGCGCCCGTTTTGGCCAGTATTCTCCAGAATTCTCCGTGAACTGCGGGAGTGAGATTGCCCGGATTGTGGATGACGCCGTGGATAATTTGTTTGAAGCGGGCCACGTCTTGAGCCGACAATCCCTTCAGTTGAGGCGATGGGGCTCTCGTCTGTGACCGGGCGGGCTCGCCTCCCAGAAGCACGGCTGCCGCCGTCAGTGCTGCCGTAAGCAGAATTAACCGTATGATTCGCGGACCGCCGGAAAAGGCTTCAATTACCTCAACGGCAGGATGCTTCCGGACACGAGCCCTGGAAACGAGGATTCCGGCTTTCGCCTGCGATCCACAGAGGACGCCTGGGGGCATGTAATCTCTCCTTCGCACGATGAAATACCTGTGGCCGACCGGGCAGGCTCAGGCATGAGGAGCCACCATAATAGCTTCGTTGCCTTGGGTCAAGATCCCGCGCCATTACATGTTTGAAGAGCTTCCGGACTGTAACGGAGCCGCCCCGACCTTTTCCAACAGATTCTTGACGATCAGGTCCAGGAATTCCGCGGCCTCTTGGCTGGAGAACAGGCATGCATGGGAAGCCAGGATCAGGTTCATCTTGCTCTTGAAAGCATAGACAAACAGCACTACCCGTGTACTAGAGAGCAATTTATAACCAAGTCCGTGAACCTCGGTGATTGCCAGATCCCCACATTCGGTCATCACAGTGTCGGCAGTGGGTTTGCCATTCCTCATTTTTGGCCACAAAACGCCGAGTAGCGTCACGCCGATGGAGAACTGGTGACGGTTCACCACGCGATGAACGATTCTACGCCTCAGCTTGAAGGGAAACAGACGGACAAGGTTCATCATCCTCTCGATGTCGTGCAGGTATTTGAGGTCCGTCTGGTGCCGGAAGTGTTTTATGCGGGTGAGCGCCAGCGATCGTGAGAACCTCCTGGGGTCTGTCCGCTCTTCGGGTGAGGACCTGAAGAAAATTACGGAACTGTTGTTTGGCTGATCGTAGCCTGCAAAGCGCCCCCGCGTGTTAACCGTCATGGACGTTGTCAGGATCCCCGGCTTCACGTTCCGCTTTTCGTTCCATTGGTCCACGGCCATGTTGGAGCATGCAGTCAACAAGTCAACCAGCGATACACCGTTCTTAATAGATGACCGGGCGATCTGCTCCGTGAGATCCGCGGAGAGAACCCTCTTTGTGTGGTGTTGTCCTGTGTCGTCAGAGTGTCCGGTGCCCACTGGAAGGGTGGGCTTCTCGAGGAGATTGTCGAGAGTTTGCCGTGCACTTGCGAGGCGCTCCCTCCAGTTAGGCTTTCGTACCCTCACCTTTCTCTTACTCGAACTGGAGATCGCATGAGCCTCCTGGGTCCAGTCCGGCTTCCGCCCCCACATGATCTCGTGGTAATGGGAGAGAAAACTCCTCCCGAACTCGGACGCGGTGCCTGCATCCGAAGCCACATGATGAAAAGCCGACACCAGCACATAGTGGTCCTCAGCAACTCTGACAAAGCGAAACCACACCGCTACTTCCTCAAAGAGATCCCACTCTCTGTCCAACCATGGGCTCAAGTGCTTAAGAATGGCGTCCAGCAACGGCCCGGACTGTCGACTAGCGGGCAGGTCCGTTACCGTCAGTGGAAGGGGAAGGTCCGGACGGTGATCCCACCCGAGGTAGTGCCGTCCTCTCACTTTGATCTCCTTGATGCAACTCATGACCTGCGGGAATTCTTTGGAAGCTCTCGCGATAGCCTCACGGCCGGCTTCTACGTCGTAAGGCCCTACAACTTCAAACGCCGTCAGCACGATATTCCTTGTGTCACCATAGGTGGAAAGAGCCAACAGTTCAGATCGTGAATCCATTCTTGCCGGGATTTCCAGCATGTTCACCTCACTCATCGATACAGGGTCGGAAATGTCTTACGAATCATCAGATACGGCACCGGAGTCACGATCATGACAGGAGTTCCGTTGCGAATCTCTGTCGAGAACACTAAGTATAACCTGCATATTAGCGTCGGGCAACGCGTACCAATTCAGCTCGGAACGGCCGGCCCACACTGCATCCGTCGCATCAGAGCCGGCAATCAGAGATCCCCCGACAACCGAGCAGAGATAATCCGCCAGGATATAGTGATACCGTACTCGACCCCGGTCGTCGGGAAATATCCGTTCCAATAGTTTGACCAGGATCTTTGGTTCCACGTCGAGACCTGTTTCCTCACGAGCCTCCCTCACCACGGCACGCTCGAGGGTTTCGCCTAATTTCACCAGACCGCCCGGAATGCTCCACTCGCCTTGCGCAGGTTCGTTGCGCCTCCTTACGAGCACGATCCTATCGTTGTCCACGATAAGAGCACCAACCCCCACCAAGGGCGTGGGGGGGTACTCTCTTCTTGCGTGGGGCCGCTCCGTCAAAATCTGCCGCCCTCGCTGTTCTCTACTTAGACTTCCTGAAAGAAAAACCGTTTAAGGCATTCGGTGCGTTCGACGTACGTATCCGGGTCAAGGAACCACGTCACCGCACTGAACGAACTCAGCAAGGAATTACCGTCTTGCGGCGTGAAACAGAAGCCGATAACTTCGTGACCTTTTCTCACCTCAACGGTCGGCTCCACTATGACCGTCTGGTTCAACAGACGGCCGAAGTAGCCATGGTCCCTGCCGAAAGAGAAGACCTCGCACGCGGACTGCTTCTTGGTAAGGCTGATACGATGGTCATCTCTGAACCTCCGCAGGATCTCATCCTTTGTCACCGCCCTCTTGAGGTTCAATGTGAAATAGATGCAGTGCATATACTGCGTGTTCAGCTTGAGGGCGGAAGACCAGAGATTGAGATCCAGGCCTTTGGTACGGAAGAGATGGTATGCGTCCCTCGCGTGGTGTGTCCCGAAGACGGGATCTCCATGCTTACCGACATCGGGTGACGGAACAAAACCTTTGACCTGGCTGATATCATTGGAGCGCCGAATGCACAGAAAACGCCCTTCTTCCAGGTTGTCATCGCCGTCAATCAGTGCCACCGTATTGATAAGAGCGCAGAGATTGTGCGTATTGCAGCTTACAACCTGAACGAACCGATCCTTTCCCGTCTCCAGGGCCTCGTCGTTGATGCCGCGTGCGTACATTTTACCGAAGCCGAATTCACTTCCCTGAGCGATGAATCCCTTCGTGTTGGCCAGGTACTTCTCATAGAATTCATTCTTGTTCGAAATACCCACTCCCGACGGGGTGCAGTCAACCACCACATCCGCCTTTTCAAGGGCCTCCTCATGGCTCATGACGGGTTTGAGCTTCAGGGCCTCGAAGTCGGACATTCTGTCCTCATCAACGGTAAGCCGGGCTCCCCTGTCGACCAAAGCTTTGATTTTCGGAACATCCCTGGGAATCGGTGATCTCTTGTGGAACGTCACTTCAGAAAATCCGGCTTGTTCTTTGAAATTGCAGAGTAAGCCGATTAGGGGTTCTCCTATCGTACCGGTTCCCACAACATGGACCACACCTTTCTCTTTGCCCACTGGATAGTCCTCCTTCCTAGGTCTCGTCCGCGATCACATGGACGTTCGTGTCAAGATCTCTTATACGAGTGACGATGCACCCGACCGCAGAGTTTTTTTGGATCGCAAGCGTTGATCGGGCCTGCCGCCCCGCTCCCGGTCCACCATCACCTTACGTCAAGACAGATGCCGCCGCCCCCAAAGGCCCGCCCCATCAGGATCCGTCACCGTCGATACGGTTATTGCCGCACAGTCCCCAAGCACTTGAACAGCACGGCGGATCAAGAAAACGGCAAAAAGCTCTGAAGCGAGGTCTTGCGACTTCCACTATTTTTGTAATCGCGCTTTTCCTCTTTGGGTTCAACATCCGCGGGCCCATTTTTCTGCCGGCTGACTTCCTCGCATTCCGAAGAGACGGCCGCCCCGTCCGGACCGGCCGTCTCGAACTCCCCGTTTTCCGGTCTCTTTTGAGGCTCCGGTTCACTCATGGTCGATAGAGTGTCCGTCCGGGCCGATCCGCCGTGATTGAATGGATTCACGTCTATGGAACCCAGGCTGCCGTAAAGCGACGCCAAGATCCGTTCCTGGAAGCTGAGTCCCGCCTGGGCGCCGGAAGTGATCTCCGGATCGGGGACCGTGTCCTGGCCGGTGTCCGGCAAAAGGTATTGCGGGACGTTTTCAAGTTCAATTCTTCGTCTCCTTCGCCTCTTGCGCCGTCCGCTTCGTCTCGGCTTTCGCGTGTCTGCATCGGACGGGGGCGAAAGCTCTTGTTCCACTGCTTGTTCCACTGCCTGTTCAACTTCCGGTGCAACTAGCCGCGGCTTCACGGAGACATCGCTTGGGGGCGCCTCCGGCTGTGCCTGGATCGGAACTGCAACCGGCTCCTCCTTGACGGCCTCCACCGTGATCTCTTTGTCAGGAAGCGCCTGTCTTACCAGTATGTTTATACGGGAAGAGTACTGTGACTCCAGTTCCACGAGTTGAGACCGCATGTTGTTCAACAGATACTCGGCCACTCCCGCCGGGACGGTTGCCCTGACTTCGGCCATGTTCCCCTTGATGAGGAGGGACTTCACCCTTCGGAATACCGAGACGGCAGACATCTCGGGTGATTTCAGCTTGCCTCTTCCGTCGCAGAGGGGACAATCCAGGTATTCCCCGGTGCCCAAAGAGGACTTGAGCCGCTGTCTTGAAAGCTCCAATAAACCCAGTGCGGAAATCCTCAGCACCTTGGTCTTTGCCCTGTCCTTCTTCAGTTCGGCTCTGACGGTCTTTTCAACTTCTTGGTTATGCTTCTTGTGCATCATGTCGATGAAGTCGATAACGATAATGCCGCCCAGATCCCGAAGCCTGAGTTGCCGTGCGATTTCCGGAGCCGCCTCCATGTTCACCCGATACGCGGTCTCCTCAATCCCTTTTTCTTTTGTCGAGCTCCCCGAGTTCACGTCAACGGTGACCATCGCCTCCGTAGGCTCGATGATCAGGTGTCCGCCCGATTTGAGTTTTATTTTCCGGCGATAGGCTTGCTCGATCTGCTCTTCAAGCTGGAACTTGTTGAATAGGGGGCGTTTCTCCTGCGAGAGCTTGACCAGGCCTTCATATTTCGGCATAACCTGGTGAAAGAAAGACCGGACTTCTTTGTAAGCTTCCTTCTCATCCACCAGTATTTCGTCAATTTCCGGAGAAAAGTGCTCCCTGATCGACCGTACCACGACGTCGTGCTCCCGGTGAAGCACAGCGGGCGTCTCTTTCTGCCCCACATTATTCTCTATGGCACGCCATAACTTGAGCAGGTAGGTCAGGTCTCGCGACAGTTCCGTCTTGTTTCTCCCCATTCCAGCGGTGCGGACGATGAATCCCATGTTTTCGGGGGGGGTGATCTGTTTGAGGATCTCCTTGAGTTTTTTCCGCTCCTTTTCGTCCTCGATCTTCCTCGATACGCCGCACAGGTCGGTTCCCGGCATCAAGACCAGATACCGGCCGGCGAGGGAAATGTTCGTAGTCAGACTCGCACCCTTGGTGCCCCGCTCCTCCTTGTTCACCTGGACGATAACATCGGCATCCTTCTTGAATACATCTTGGACACGCGGGCGTCTGCGGCCTTGTTCGAAGGACTCAGGGAAGTACGACGGGTGAACATCATTAAGTGACAAAAATCCGTTTCTGGGTGCGCCGTAGTCAACAAATACCGCTTGGAGCGAGGGTTCTATCCGACTTATGACTCCCTTGTAGATGTTACCCAGTGTCGCCTCACGGGTTCGGATCTGTACGTCCAACTCTTCCAGTATCCCGTCGGAAACTACAGCTACGCGACACTCTTCGGGATGACTGGCGTTAATCAACATTTTTCTTACCATTAGGCTCTTCTCTTTTTGAAGTCGTTGGGCCGCTCGGACATGTATCCGCGGTTCACCGAGGACCCGATTCTTGCCCCCCGGCAACAGCCACTCAGTCTATAAGCTTTTTGATCTCTTTCCACAATTCATTTCTTCCTTCGCCCGTGTGTGATGAAAAGGGCACCACGGGGATTTCCGGACCGAGATTTTCGCTCATGGTCCGATGTTGAGAACGCAGCTTGCCGCGGCTTAGCTTGTCGGCCTTGGTGGCTGCAATAATGGTGACGATCCCATGATGTTTGAGGAAGTCGACCAGTCTCCGGTCGGATTCCATCAAGCCGTGTCTCGAATCGGCAATCAGTACTACCCCTGCAAGCTCCTTTCTTGATGTCAGATAGGTCTCCATCATGGGACCCCATTTCCGCTTAACCTCGAGCGGAACCGCAGCATAGCCGTAACCGGGAAAATCCACGAAGACAAAGCTCTCATTGATCAAAAAGAAATTCAATTTTCTCGTGTGACCCGGGGTCTTGGAGGTCCGCACCAAGTTGTGCCGAGCCAACAGGGTATTAATTGCCGAAGACTTTCCCACGTTCGACCTCCCGCCGAAGGCTATTTCAGCGAGTCCTCCCTTGGGGTAGTCGTCCTCTTTTTCTGCGGCCCGCAAAAAAACCGCGGAGCTTACCTTCAAAATCCGATACCTGTTGACACAGTTTCGGTCTCCCGTGCATGCTGCATCCGGAAACCGTCGTCGACGGAAATATTGTAACCCTAATGAAGCCCAAATAAAAGTCTCTGAGTGAGTCTTTTTCCATTGATCGCCGTAATAGTCCCGGGAAGTCCCTAACGAGGCCCTCGACGTCGCGGGGCCTTCTCCCCGGATGATGAGGCATGAGGAACGCATAATGCGCAATAATGAGTGAGGGAGACCATCCCCCCCCCCATAGGTTACCCGGTGGGGGCACTTGAGGGAGGTCCCCCACTTGAACGTAAACACAGCGTAATGCCGGAACTTCTTTGCGATTTCTTTGGCATGAGAGCGTACCGGGGATCCGGGGAAGGAGCAGACTTGTGAGTAAGAGCGTAATCGAGGCCCCAGGGGCCGGAAAACCTGCCGGGCCTTATTCCCAGGCAATCGAGGCAGGCGGTTGGATCTTCGTATGCGGAGAAAAGGGCGTTGACCCGGCCACGGGGAACATCGCAGACGGGGGGATCAAAGCCGAGACCGCTCAAGCACTGAAAAACATCGAGACTATTCTTAATTCCGCCGGTTCGTCGCTGGATGATGTGGTCAGGTGCGTAGTCTACATGAGACACATCGATGAATTCGCTGCAATGAACGAGGTGTACGCGGATTTTTTCCAAACGCGGCCGCCGGCACGTACCACGGTGGGAGTTGCCGAATTGCCCCTGGGATTGAGGGTGATGATCGAGGCCACCGCGTACAAAGGGTAGCCAAGGGATGGAGAGAGTGTCCCAAGACTGTCGGAGCGAGGTGAATCCCGCGCTGAACGCGGGATGGAGTGGATTCGAATGGAAATCCCCTCTGCCCCCTGCCCCCCTTTTGCAATAAATAGGGAGGGGGGGGGATTGATACAATATGCCGGAATCCGTTCGCACTAAGCCGATATGGATGTTTGCATAAGGAGTGGAGGCGGTTTTGACCCTGGATGTGAAGAGAGCTCTTTTGAAGTCGTTGTACCGGATCTACGACGAGACATTGCAGCACCACGCGAAGGCATGTCATGCGGGATGCAGCGTGTGTTGCACCCGGAACGTGCTCTGTACGACCCTGGAAGCCGACCTCGTTATTGACCGGCTTGAAAAGACCAATCGCTTGGATCTTGTAGAACGATTTGCGGGAAATCTGCCTCAACGGATCGCCCGCCCGTCGATCACCGTCAACGAACTGGCCGGATACTGCCTTCGCAGGGAGGAGCCGCCGGAACAGGACGTAGATCATGCCGGCGGACCCTGCCCGATTCTCGAGGACGGGATGTGCCCCGTGTATGAAGTGCGGCCGTTTGGCTGCCGCTGCCTTTGGTCCCGAGAGATCTGCGGACAACATGGCGAGGCTCTCATGGATCCCGTCCTCATCAGCCTGAACGGCATCTTCGAGCAAACAATCGAGCACATGGACAAGGGTGGGTTGTACGGTAATCTTCTTGATCTGCTGTCTGCTCTGGTTTCGGTGCAAAACAGAGACAGTTACCGGTCGGGACGGCCTTTGCCGCAATGGCCGCACCTGCCGGCGACCAGGCCGAACCCGGGATTCCTCGTGCCTCCCCTCCATCGGCCCACGGTGATCAAAGCCCTGAATCGGCTCCTGGAGCAGAGAATAGGCGGTATCACGTTTCGGGAAGTCCTCAGACAGATCCGATGAGCAAACAAATTGACAGCCTGCCGCGCATGGGGTAGAGTATGGATATGCGCCCGTAGCTCAGTAGGATAGAGCGCAACACTCCGGATGTTGAGGCCGTACGTTCGAATCGTATCGGGCGCACCAAAATCCGTTCATGTAGGTCGGCAGTTCCCTTGCGGCGTCCCACAGTAACGAGAATCATCGTGAGGCAAACTTCAATGGGCGGAATTGGAAGTGCCTGAGATTACGGATTCTACGGAATTCTTGTGTTCATGAACTACAACGGTCACGATCCTCCGCATTTCCATGCACTGTACGGGGGATCACGAACTCACCATTGAAATCACGACTGGTACTGTGCGAGGATACATGGCCAAGCGGGGGCTTCGTTGCTTTTCGAGTGGTCCGAAAGCCGCCAACGGGAGCTGATGGATAACCGGAATCTCGCACGGGAACACAAGCCGTTGCGGCAGATAGCGCCCTTGCCGTAGGAGAACGCAGTGTTCCTGCACGTCACAAAGGTCGAGTACTTGCGTGACTACCGTCTGCTGCTGGAATTTGACGACGGCACGGTCAGGGAGATAGACCTGTACAAAGAGTTGTACGGCGAGGTGTTCGAGCCTCTGAAAAACCTCGATCTCTTCAGGCAAGTCTTCGTGAATTCCGACACGAACACGATCGAATGGCCCAATGGGGCTGATTTCGCACCGGAATATCTTCGGCAGTTGGGGGCGGAAGTAAAGAACAGAGCGTAGGCAGTACGCGCCTGCGGTCGCCGGCTCTGGTGCTCGAATTCTCGGACGCGAAAGGTCTGCCGGATAGAGCACAACACTCCGGATGTTGAGGCCGTACGTTCGAGTCCTATGGGGCCAATTGAGTGAATAGGTTGTTCTTAACTCTTCCCGGCTTTTCAGTCTTTCTCCCTTTCTATTTCTGTGCAGGCTCGGCGAACCAAGCCTTGGCCCCCTCCTCGATTTCCTCGGGCGTCAGTTCCTTGGTATGAGCCGCGAGGCTCCAACTGTACCCGAAGGGGTCCTGAACAGTGCCGACCCGGTCCCCCCAGAACATGTCCCGGACAGGCATCTTGGTCTCGGAACCCGCAGCCACCGCTCTCGGGAAAGCTTCGTCGACATCTTCGACGTAGATGTAGAAGCTGATGGGCGAACCGCCGATGGTTTCCGCGCTCTTGCAGGTTTCGCTCGGATTTTCTTCCCCCATCATGATAATCGAGTCGCCGATCTGGAGCTCTGCGTGCATTACCCCTTTGCCGTCCGGCCCCGGCATGGCGAACCGCTCAATGGCTCCGAAGGCCCTCTTGTAGAATTCGATGGCCTTACGTGCATCCTTGAACATGAGCATCGGTGTGACACTGTGATATCCTTCCGGTATTGCTTTGGTCATTGAATGCCTCCTTGTTGCCGTGATGGAGTTCTCGATCATACCGCGAACAGCGAGCGCATTCCAGAGTGTCGCCCCTTGAATACTGCGGACACCTTCACATTTGTCATTGCGAGCCGTAGGGGTAGGCCGCCGTGCCTACCCTGGGCGGCCACATGGGGCCGCCCCTACGGGAGGGCACGGCAATCTCAGCCTTTCATGAAGCATTGAGATTGCTTTCCCGCGTTCTGCGCGGGACTGCGCTCCTTGCAATGACGGGAGCGATCGATCGGAGCGTTGAGGAACTGAGTTACGATGACCGCGAAATTCAAAGAGCGTCACCATAGAGAATGCTCCGGCCAATTCCGGAATTCTCCTTTTTTGTTGAGGGCTGCGACGTTTAGGTGCTAATTTGGGGCGAGAGTGTCTCCCACCCGGCCTTGGAAGACCGGCTAACGTCATGGCGTCGCTCCGGGAGTTTTAGAGAGCCTTGCCTTCTTGCAGCGAGTTCCGTTCAGGTGTGTTCGTTTTGAAGAAAACCCTGATCGCCGTTGTGATCGCATTTGTTCTGAGCGCGATCTACATCTATTCAATTGGATACCATGGTCCGAGAGACTTCACTTCGGTGTCGTGCACGCATCCGTCGCCTGAAGAGGTGGCGGCACATGCCCGCGAACTCGCGGGAACCCCCTATGACCCTTTGATGGGCAAGTCGGGGAATATCGGTGCCGGGGCCGGCTTCATCGTCTGCAGCGACGTTCCCAATATCGCCTACGGACTATCAGGCCTCTCGCTCCGGCGAATGCTGGAAAAGGATTATCACAAGAACTCATCCGCCTATGATACGGCCGACGGGAACAAGCCTGGAAATCCTTATTTTCACCGCCGCGCGAGAAACCTGTATGCCTTCTTCAAAGGCAACGGCCGGCTGATCTCACCCGAAAAGACTCCCCGGGTCGGCGATTTGGCCTTCTACACACACAAACACAACGGTTGCGTATCCCATGTCGCCCTTGTAACCGAGGTCGGAGAGGACGGCTACTGGTTAATGGAGTCGGCACCGGAGCTCTTATTCACCCGAGAAGTCTCCGGTTCTTCCCCGGTTGCGCGGGGATGGATTCTCCTTGGATTCGGCCGTATGTCTCCGACGCCGACCGCGTACGGCCGGCTCGATGACCGCAATCTCGGCGAGTGCCTTGTCGGGGCGGCTCGAAAACAGATCGGGAAGACCGTTCATTACGATGCGAGATATCAGGTGCTTACCTATCCCAATGGTGATGTTCCCCTAGAGAGAGGGGTCTGTTCGGACGTGGTGGTCAGGGCTCTGCGCGAGGCACTCGGGTGGGACTTGCAGAAGCTTGTCCACGACGACATAAAGAGGCATTTCGCTCGGTATCCTCGCAAGTGGGGGCTCATTGGACCCGACAAGAATATCGATCATCGGCGGGTACCGAACCTCGCGACCTATTTCGAGAGAATGGGCTGTTCCCTGAAGGTCACGAAAAACCCCGCAGACTACAAACCCGGCGACTTAGTCACCTGCGTCGTGCCGCCCAATCTGCCGCACATCATGATCGTGAGTTACCCTGCATGTACGCACGGCAGGCCTCTCGTTATCCACAATATTGGCTCCGGCGCGAGAGAGGAAGATCGGTTGTTCGAGTTCCGACTCACCGGGCACTACCGGTTGCGAGCCAAACCGAGTGGCAGGCGGTAAGGGCTGTGTGGGAACTTCCTTCATGTGGAGACGGCGACCGGGACGGATGGACCTGATTATTCCAAGTAGCTCCACGTTTGGGGAAGAGCGGCTACTCGAATCCGGCTGGAAAGGAGCGTTGACCCATGCATCAAGGTTATTTCTGGAACACGAGGCGACTGGCACTCGATTTGCGCGAAGGGAAAGTCCCTCGAC
The DNA here is from genome assembly GCA_043806215.1 of Pseudomonadota bacterium. Taxonomy (GTDB): domain Bacteria; phylum Desulfobacterota; class Desulfomonilia; order Desulfomonilales; family Desulfomonilaceae; genus JAVHLK01. Next base: position 12,640 of record JAZDHD010000239.1, read on the forward strand.
GCGAAATGCGGCATCTTCTCGCGTGCGGAGCCTTAGCTACTTTTGCGGTCCTGTTTCTGATATGGATTCGCACTGTGTACATGCTTCTTCTATGGTATCCGAGCCAATACACCGTGTCGTCATCAATGGCGGTCATTGCTGTACCGCTGGTGACGATCATCGGATTCCTCGCCTGTTATCGCGCCAACAGCCTGGGTGATGGCGAGGATTTCATCGTTCGCTTCATCATATTGAACTGGCACGTAGGAGGCTACATTGTGGGGATCTACTTTCTTGCAAAAATGAGCGTCTTCCATGCATGTTACTCACTCAAACTACCGCTTGCCTACATGCTTTTCTTCCATGATTGGAGCGGGGTACTCTTGGCAGTGGTTTATTTCGCGCTCATGCGCTACTGGCTCATCAAGATTTCCAGTACCGAACTTTCTAATGAGAGTGGCCGGTCAAACCTGTGTGGAGAGCAGCGTTGAACCGTGCACTTCCGGAACACGAGGCAACCTGGTCGGGCACCCTACTCTCTCATTATCATGAACCAATTCGGCTACGTCCGGGGAGACCTTCCCAATCACGTGTCGCCCATCCGGCTTTCGTTCCGGTAAGTCAAAAGCACGAGGCTTCGCTTCGCCGGGGTGTATGGTGATGCCCGGATCGGCGAATGATTCCTGCCGTGAGCTGTGTCGGATCTCTCCTCGCTTTCACCACCATAGCCGGCCAAGCTCGATTTCCACCTCCTGAAACGGCTCGGCACGCACCTTGTCGTCGTCGGCAAAGGTTCCGAGGACCGTCCAGCGGCCGGATTCCAGCCTGAACACCTCAAGAGTGTGGTCCCGTGGATTGATGAGCCAGAAATACGGTATGCCTTCACGGGCATAGATGGACATCTTCTTGATGCGGTCTACTCGAATGCTGGATTCCGAGACAATCTCGCAAACCCAATCGGGTGAAACGGAGATCCAATTGGTCTTCTCCTCCCGCGGCAGGCGATCCTCTTTCCAGCCTGCCAGGTCCGGGACGAGTATGTCCTCACCCATTTTGATCTCGGGTTCGATCAAGATGATCCATCCTCCGGGTCCCCTCGATCCACCGAATTGATAGGACGACGTGACCTCGGTTGTGAGCACGTTTGCGGCAAACGAGTGCCCACGAGACGGCCGAGGGCTCACGATGAGCTCGCCGTCGATGATCTGTCCGATTGCGTTTTCGTCGATACCGTAAAGGTCTTCGTACGAAGCTCGTCTCTTTGCCGGTTCCGACATGTGGACCTCCTGCAAGAGAATATTGTCTGTTATCCGGCGCGAGCCTCGCTTTCTCGAACGAGAGCCGGAATACGTACGTCGTGCTTATTGCATAGTCTCAATGTGATCTCTCACGATGTCCGGCGCCAATCTTTGGACGAACTTCATATCTGCGGTGAGGAGACGACAATTGAGAGATCTTGCGAGCCATAGATAAGCTGCATCTTGAAATGAGGACCGTGATTCATTCGCAATAATCAGAGTTTCGAGAGAGGCCTGCCTGTGCAACTCGTGATAGATGATCGGGTACTCGTGAAAGATGTCGAGAGCTTCCAAAGACTGCCGGTGGTCGATCTGCCGGCCACGGACGCATCGACAACGTACTGGTCAGGCACCTTGTTCCCTCATCTCATGAACCAATTCGGTCACGTGCGGAGAGACCTTGCCTATTGCTTCCCTAACCCTTAGTGTCCGTTCCAGCAACTCAAGTCGATCGGGTGACAAACGTGCCCTGGCATCCTTCAGTAATCCCGATACGGAATCCTGATCATCAGAGGGGCATGCATTCCGATACGTCTTGGAAATGGTCTCGTTCTCAGTCTGCACGGCAATCCTCCTGATCGATAGAGCGACACGCGGCCTGGGTCGATACAGAGCACCCTCCAGAGGGCACCTGTCCGGACGGCGGTCATCAGGCATTCCTTTTAAGCCGGCTTCGCGACGAGTAAGGCCGTCACTTAACTGATATAGTTTCCCACCGTGCGAGTCAAGCCCCGACAACCTATCACAAATAATGTCCTATGAAGCCCATTGACTGAATAGGTTGTTCTTACCTTACCGTCTCATTTAATCAACACTTCCGGCTAGTTCCGTGGAGACCTCCCCAATCACGTGTCGCACATCGAGCTTTCGTTCCGGTAAGTCGAGAGCACGACGCTTCGCTTCGCCGAGGTGTATGGTGGATGCCCGGATCGGGGAATCATTCCTGCCGTGTGCCGGCTTTGCTCTCCTCCCGCCGTCCCCGCCAGAGCCGGCCAAGATCGATCTCCACCTCCTCAAACGGCTCGGCACGTACCTTGTCGTCGTCGGCAAAGGTTCCGAGCAGCAACCAGCGGCCGGATTCCAGCCTGAACACCTCAAGCGTGCGGTACCGTGGATCGATGACCCAGTAATACGGAACGCCTTCCCGGGCGTAGATGGCCATTTTCTTGATGCGGTCCACTCGAATGCTGGATTCCGAGACAATCTCGCAGACCCAATCCGGCGGCACCGAGATCCAGTTGGTCTCCTCGTCCCACGGCAAGCGATCCTCTTTCCAACCGGCCAGGTCCGGGACGAGTATGTCCTCTCCCATCTTGATCTCGGGTTCGAACAGGATGATCCATCCGCCGGGTCCCCTCGATCCACCCAAGTGATGGGACGATGTGACCTCGGCGTTCAGCACGGATGCGGCAAACGCGTGCCTGCGGGAGGGCCGAGGGCTCACGATGAGCTCGCCGTCAATGATCTGGCCGACCGCGTTTTCGTCAATGCCGTAAAGGTCTTCGTACGAAGCTCGTGTCTTTGCCGTTTCCGCCATGGCGGGCCTCCTGCAAAATATCGTTGTCCACTGTGCGATGGCTCTTGGACATGATATCCGAGTCAAACTCTTTGAGTCCACCGGCAGAGCCGTGGGTTCACTCATTATTATTACATGGGACCGTTGCCGAACTCCATGATTCGATCGCCGAACCGGATCAGATCGTTCAGCTCCGACACTATGATCGCTCGTACGATATTCATATCCGTCCGTTGATATTCATGGATGACCGTGTTGCGGAAATGGACCATCCTTTTAAGCCTCTCAGCCAAAGGTGCATCAATGACGGACTTCTGCCGCAGCAGATCGAAGCTTTCGGTGCTCGAAGAAGGAATCCCCATCTTATGCTTCCGAATCACGTGGTTGGCCAAGTCAATAGCCTGTTCACAGGCCCGGACCACATTGAGTATTGCAGCATCTTGGCGAGTGTAATCGGTATCGAAGCCGTCGGGGTTCGATTCGTATTCTTCTCTCGCGCGCTGAACGCAGCGCTGAATACTCTGAATTTTGTTGATGACGATATCATTCATACCGAGTAAGCTCTCCCGGTTTGGCGGAACGATTCAAGGATTTCTTTGCGTTCTTCATTCAATTTCTGGTAGTAGGAAACGACCAGCATTTCAAATTCATCCACGGCATTTCGATCCGCGCAATGGATGAGATCGCCGCTGATGATTTCCTTCTGGAATACGGTCGACACTCGTCGGGCATTCAAGAGGTCAACCTCTTTGTTCAACGCCTTCTCGAGTTCAAATCCGCACTGACTCAACCTCGGATCCCGGTCGTTGCCGGCCTGTTCATGCGGCAACAGCAGGGCTATATCCATGTCGCTGTCGGGCCGTTCCTCTCCGGTCGCATAAGAGCCGAAGAGGTAAATGCCCTGGACCTCGGGATAGTGAGCGAGAATAGTCTCGACGATCAGCACTTCAACGGCTCCGTTCATGGCGTATACCCCATCCATCGGCTCAATGAATGAGCCCCGGCCGAGTTATCCCCTTGACAGGCAGCGCCCCGGCAGAACCCGTCTCCGACTCACTCCGCACTATCAGTCTATCACATCAGAGCGTTGTATCGGGTTATTTTCCCTTAATAAAGCCGTGTGCAGCCTGTAGGAGGGATCGCCGGGAGCGGTGGGAGAAGCCGGTGGCCGCCGCACGAGGCACGCGAATCACCGAAATGGATGGAAAGGGCATGTTCGGCAAGCCTGCTTCCAATCCGATCCGGCTTGGTTGGGGAACCAATACGTATCTTGAGATCGGGAAGGAACTGTGCAAGTATGGTGCCCGCTCACGGAGGGAGTGAGAAACGGAACACACCCACAGCCCCGAAATGGAGCTTTTTGAGGCTCCGTTTCCAGAGCGGCATACACATCGACGAGGCGGCAAATGAAATACCGTGTCTTTATCGAACAGGACGAAGATGGAGTTTTTGTGGCTGAAGTGCCGTCACTGCCGGGATGCATTACTCAGGGCCGTACGCGGCAAGAAGCCGTCGAGAACATCAAGGAAGCCATAACCGTCTATCTTGAGAGTCTTGCAGCACACAACGAGGCCATCCCGCCCTCCATTTCCGAGGAACTCGTTGAGGTGGCCGTTTGACTCGATTGCCTCGACTCTCCGGCCGTGAGATAGTGCGTGCCCTGACTAAGCTCGGCTATGAGAAGGACCGTCAACGAGGAAGCCACATTGTGATGCGACAAGTCGGTTACCCTCACCGGCGGATCGTAGTTCCCGACCACGCCGAAGTGTCCAAGGGAACGTTAAGGGCCCTCATCCGGGAGGTTGGCCTGACCGCGGATGAATTCGACGCCCTGCTCTAAGGCCGGGGCCTTTTCGGAACCAGCACGAACTTCTCCACCATGTGGTCGGGATGGTAGGCTTCCTGTGCCTTTCTCAGGCCCGGCACGCCGAGGTCCTGTTCTCTGTTGACGTATTTCAGGTGTGACCACTCACTCGCGCAGAAATGGTTATTAATGGCTACGTACAAACCGGGAATCTCCGGGTTGGCCTTTTCGATGTGGATGACCGCGGTATCGTGATTCAGTCGTTCCCCGAGGGAGAACGCCTCAACCTTGGAATCGATAAGGATTGCACCTCCCCGGAAATCCAGCCGCCCGTAATTCTTCAAGGCTTCATAAACAGCCACATTTTCGTTGGACAAATCTTCGCTGGCCTCGCAGTCCCTGATTTCGCACCAATCCTCCTGGAGTTCCATGAAGCTCTTCACCAGATCCTCATCAAGCCCGCGGTATTCGAACTCGTAGTTCTTCAGAAACTTGTTCAGGTGGTTCTTCTTCCCGTGAAACCGCTTTCCGGACAAGTTGATCAGATCTTCCGCCAGGTACACGTAATCAAAGTTGTCTCTGTCCTCTATGATGGCGTACTCATCCGGGCTAATGTACCGATCGACCGCGTTCTTGTCCACTCGTGCGATTCTCGGCTCGGACGAGATCTCTGAGAGATACTCGGCAAGCTTTCGCATTGCCGAAACCTTGTCTCCCGGACCCATGGGCGGCAGGCCGTATGGTTGCACGTCCTGCGGCCTGAGGACCACGAGGATGCAGTCGTATTCCGTCTTCCACAGGGTGTCGTTGCAGATGCGCCACATGAAGAGGTTGGTGAAGGTCAGTTCCGAGACGTGCGGCGGATCCTGGGCGAGGAAATCGTCAAAGATTTCCTTATCGTTCAACGTAATCGGCTTGAAATCGTCCACTTCCCGCTCCTGAAGATCACAACCTTTTTCGATTGTCCAGTGATCTGGTGAGTGTGAGGGGGTCGGTATACTCGAGCGATCCGCCCACGGGAATACCGTAGGCAATGCGCGTCACGACCACATCCAGGTCCGCAAGTCGATCCCGTATGTACGACGCGGTGGCCTCGGCCTCGACCGTGGGGTTGAGCGCGAGAATGACTTCTTCCACGTCCCCTTTTTTCACCCGTTCCAGCAGCTCGGCGATGCGGATGTCGTTGGGCCGGATCGCGTCCAGCGGCGACAAAACTCCGTGAAGCACATGGTATACTCCCCTGAAATATGCAACCTTTTCCACCGTCATGAGGTCCAGGGGGGTTTCCACCACACAGATTCGGCCGGCGTCTCTTCGGGGATCCGAACAGATATCGCACGGATCCTTTTCAGTCAGATGAAAGCACGTGGAGCAGAGACGCAGTTTGTCCTTCACATCCCGTATTGCGCGAACGAGATCCTGAATCTCATCCCGGGAGGCTTTGAGCATGTAGAACGCATAGCGGGTCGCGGTCTTTTCACCCACTCCGGGAAACCGCCTGAGTGCCCCGATGAGATCTTCCAGCGGACCAACCATCAGCCCATCAATCCCGGAATTCGTAGTCCCCCCGTGAGCTTTGCCATCTCTTGCTCCACAAGCTCCCGTGACCTGGCCAGGGCATCATTGACGGCCGCAACGATGAGGTCTTCCACGAGCTCGGCATCTCCCGATGTCAGCACGGACTCTTCTATCTTCACCGACAGGATCTCCTGGGCTCCGTTGGCTTCCACCCGTACCATGTCGCCCCCGGCGCTTCCGCGGACCGTCCGCGCCGCCAAATCCTCGCGCATTTCGGCAATCCGCTGTTGCATCCCCTGGGCTTGTTGCATTAGATCCTTTATGTTGAACACGGCACGATCCTCCGGTTTTCACGTTACGCCGGCGAGCGTTCATCACGGCACCTTATCAGAAGGGAGACCGACAGGCAATCCAACCATGAAGAGGCCTTTGATTCTCCTGGTCAACCCATGGATTCACGATTTCGCCGCGTACGACCTGTGGGCGCGGCCCATGGGATTACTCGTGCTTGGGACCCTGCTGCGACGCCGTGGGTGGGAGCCTCGTCTGGTCGACTGCTTGGATGTGGATCATCCGGAGACGGCAGCCGTGAAGATGAGACCTCATGCTCACGGTCGTTTTGCCAGAACTCCCATTCCAAAGCCCGAACCCCTGAAAATGGTTCCCAGAGTCTACAGCCGATACGGAACAGCTCCGGAGACCGTGGAGAAGGATTTGGCCTCGACTTCCCGGCCCGACGCCATTCTCGTTACAAGCCACATGACCTATTGGTATCCCGGCGTGCGGGAAGCTGTGGCCCTACTGCGGCAAGTATTCCCGCAAGTGCCGATAATTCTTGGAGGAATCTATGCAACACTTCTGCCGGACCACGCGAGAACCCACATAGGTGCCGACGAAGTGCTGACCGGGCCAGGTGAAACGGCGCTGATACGAGCCCTTTGGAGACTCACCGGCAAGGGAGATGCCGACGCCGGGACAACGGACGCATTGGAATGCGAACCCGCGCTCGACCTGATGAGCCGGTTGAGATTCCTTCCCCTGATCACTTCGAGAGGCTGCCCGTTTCGATGTACCTACTGTGCTTCACGGATCATGGTCGGCCGGTACGTCCGGCGAGGGGTAACCGAGGTAATCCGGGAAGTCGAAAATTCCCGGGTACGGTACGGGGTGAGAGACGTAGCCTTGTATGACGATGCATTCTTGGTGGACGCCGGCTCGCACGCACTGCCAATTCTGGAACACGTTGCCGAGGAGCTGCCGGGAATGCGCTGGCACAGTCCTAACGGCCTGCATGCATCCGCAATCGATCTCCGGGTGGCGACGGCCATGAAAAGGGCCGGATTTGAAACCATACGGATCGGACTCGAGAGTACATCCGATCTGTTCCACGATGAAACCGGCGGTAAGACAAGCCTCGAGGGTTTCTTGTCGGCCGTAGGGAATCTGCGGGAAGCGGGATTTTCAACCGAGCAGATCGGCGTGTATCTCCTCGTCGGCGTTCCGGGCCAAACGAGGGCCCACATCGAGGATGACATAGCCCTGGTTCTTCGTTCCGGAGCATACCCGAAGCTTGCCGAGTATTCGCCCATACCGGGGACGCAGATGTGGAATCATGCGGTGAGGGCCTGCCGGTACCCCATCGACCGGGAACCCCTTTATCAGAATTGCACGCTGTTGCCCGCAGCCGGGCATGACGTGGATCCGGCCTTCCTGCAGGTCGCCCGCAAGCGGATCAGGGATGCGTTGCCGGCCGAGGGCACGGTGTCACGCTGCCGGTAGGACCGCCATCCTGCCGATCATTCCGGCGTGAGCAATCGGGGACATGATCCGATTTTGCGAACGGCGCCATGCGACCCGGCAAAATTCGGAATCATGTCCCCCGAAAACGTTGGGACAGACACCAAGTGTTTTGTGGCACAAATACGGTCGCACAACCTGAGCCCCGGAAGATGACGGGCAGGGACGCCCGTCCCACGGTGTACGACGGGCTTGGTCTCTGTTCTTCGTAGCCCGGGCCTCCGTGCCCGGAAATTCTTCTCGCAGGCTCCCAACATGCCTACGAGACGACAATGTGTGACCGAACTTATGAAATGAAGCACTGAGTGCTCGGTTTCCCAAATACGGTTTCGTATCCAAGGCAGCAAAGCCTGCTTTGGTAGCGCCGGCCTCCGTGCCGGTATTCTTCTCCTCGATCCTTCTCGTTCCCAGGCTCCGCCTGGGAATGCGTGTCCACCGGGCTCTGCCCGGTCTTGGTGGGACGGGCATCTTGCCCGTCATTGACAGGCGAGACGCCTGTCGCACCGAGGGGTTTTCACGATACGTCGCGACCTGCCCGTCATGGCGGATCGCCGTGGAGACGACCGGTAAGAAACTGTCTCAAAACTCCGGCACGGAGACAAATCGTAGCACGATGCGGATTCATTTTCGTCACGCAATGCACGACGGGTTGCCTGCTCGTCGCGGACGTTTGCTGCAGACCTCTGTAGGGGCGGGTTTTACACCCGCC
>JAZDHD010000240.1:0-28497 GCA_043806215.1 Pseudomonadota bacterium
GCAGACTACTTTCCCTTAATGCTCTTGATGAGATCCTCGGCCTCCCGGTCCAGGCCGAGTTTCCCGTATTCTTCCAGAACCCGCTTTGCGGCCATGCGGGCCGCTTTGTACTTGCCCATGCTTATGTAGGTCTGAGCCTTATACAATTCCTTTTCCGCCAATTTTTTCAAACATTCGTCGTATTTTTCCGAGGCCTTCTTTGCCCATTCCCCCGCGTCCGGATTGTCGCGCAAGGCCTTGAAACGCTCGGCCGCGACCGTCACGGCCCGGCTGTCACGGTCGGTGCTCTTGATCTGTTTGAAATAGCACATGGCAACCCTGAAGTTGGCCCGCGGCACCTTCTCGTTACCCGGGTAGAGTTCCACGAACTGAAGATACTCCGAGGCGGCTTTTTCCAGCTTGCCGCTGTCGTAGTACGCGTCGGCAATCCTCATATAGACTTCAGGGGCCTTCTCAAATTCGGAATGTCCGGATTTCAGGCGTTGGTACGTTTCTATTGCCGCATCATAATCCTTGTCCTTATAGAGCGCCTCGGCTTTCTTGTACAGTTCTTCGGCGCTGGGGGCCTCCTCCTTAACGGTTGGGCCCCAGAAGGGCTTACAGCCGGTAATGAGCAACGCGGCAAGGGCAACCGCGACCATGAGGATTTGACGTTGCATCGGTTCCCCCCATCGTGACTCCGAGCTGTTGCACCCGTTCCGGAAAACGCTTACGCTGCGTCTCAACATGGTTTGTCCTTCTGCCCGCTAAAGACCGGTCGGTTCATATCAGACGCACGATTTGCCGTCAATGTTTCACTCAATACGTTCTGTGGAGAATCTTGTCCGCAAGCTTCGTCAGAGCTTGTCGTTCTTCGGAATCCGGGAATATCTCCAGGTATTGAGCAGCCTTGCGAAGGTAACCCCGACTTATGTCAAGGGCTTCGTCAATACCGGAGCGTCGATGAAGAAAGTCCTTCACCCACGTAAGATCTTCCGAAGAGGGCGACCGTTCCCGAATCATGCCGGCGACCTTGGCTTTCTCCGCATCGTTTGCATTCTTCAGTGCACGGATCAAGGGTAGGGTAAGTTTTCCCTCTTCAAGATCCTTACCCGGGTTCTTGCCCATAGTCTGCTTGTCGGACCTGTAGTCGATGACATCGTCGGTCATCTGAAACGCTATCCCCAGATTGAAGCCGAATCGGGCCAGCGCTTCTTCCTTCTCCTCGTCCAGGCAGCCCAGAATGGCACCGCCCCGGCACGCGGCCTCCATCAACACCGCGGTCTTGTCGGTGATGATCCGGACATAATCTTCCTCGGTCAAGTCCATGTTCCCGATGTTCATCATCTGGAAGAGTTCACCCTCACTGAGGCGTTCCGTCGCAGCGGACACGATTTCGAGGATTCTCAGATTCCCGATGGAAGTGAGAGCCGAAAACGCTTTGGCCAGAATGAAGTCCCCACCCAGGACGCACATCTCGTTGGACCATAACGTGTTGGCCGAGGGGCGGCCCCGTCGGGTATCGGCATCATCCACCACGTCGTCGTGAAGAAGCGTGGCCGTATGAATGCACTCAATGGCACCCGACAACCTCACCGCGTCAATGCCCTCATATCCGCCCAGCCTGGCCGAAATAACGGCCATTTGGGGACGAATCCTTTTGCCGCCGCTGTTCATGATGTGAGCCCCGATTTCGAAGGCCACGGGAACGCGGCTTTTCAACTGCGCAATGAGCTCCCGTTCCAGCTCCTGCATGGTTAACTGTATGGAATCAAGCAGGTCCAACGAACCCTCCTAAGACTGCCGGTGACAACGCCCCGCTTTGGAGCATTGCGGGAGGGCTTACCATACCATCGAAGGGAGGTCGCCGCAAGCGCCTCATTTCCCGGAATATTCGTTCCCGGGATCAGTCGTTACCCGACTGCCGCCTCCCCCAGATAGGCTTTTCGGACTTTGGGATTGTAAAGGAGTTCCTTACCCGTGCCTTGGAGAACAACCGAGCCGGTCTCCAGGAGGTATGCGTAGTCCGCGATCTTGAGCGCCGCGTTGGCGTTTTGTTCGATCAGGAAAATGGTGATTCCTTCGCTTCGAATCTCCTCGATTACCCGGAAGACCTCCGCCGACACCATTGGGGCCAATCCCAACGAGGGTTCATCCATCATGAGGAGCTTCGGGCGGGACATCAGAGCTCTGCCGATGGCCAGCATTTGCTGTTCACCTCCGGAAAGCGTACCGCCAAGCTGACCGACGCGGCTCTCCAGTATGGGAAACGCGGAAAAAACCCTCCCCATGGTTCTCAGGACATCGTTGCCGTCCTCGTTGTTGTATGCACCCATGACCAGGTTTTCCCGAACGGTAAGGTTTGCAAAAATCTTTCGTCCCTCGGGAACGTGAACCAACCCGAGTCGCTGAATCTCATGAGCATGAAGTCCCAACAAGGAGCGTCCGTCGAAGCGTACATCTCCGGACCGGATCGGGAGAATGCCGGAAATGGCTCTCACCGTGGTGCTCTTGCCTGCCCCGTTCGCTCCGAGAAGACTTACGATCTTCTTCTCGGCCACACTCAGGGTAATCCCCTTCAGGGCGCTAATTGCACCGTAACTTACGTAAAGCTCCTCGATTTCCAGCATGAGCCGCTCCTGCCAGCCGTCTATCCCTTGCCCAGGTATGCTGCTATGACCTTTTCGTTGTTCCGGACTTCCTTGGGCGTGCCCCACGCTATGGGAACCCCATGGTCGATGACCCTGATCTTGTGGCAGACGTCCATGACGAATCCCATGTCATGTTCAATGAGTGCAACGGCAAGCTTCAGTTCTTTGAGGAGTCTTTCAATGAGTTCGCCGAATTCACGGGTCTCCATGGGATTCATACCGGCAACGGGTTCGTCCAGAAGGAGGAGTCCGGGGTCTAGGGCCAGGGCCCGCGCCACCTCAAGTTTTCTTTGGCTGCCATAGGGCAGGGAATTTGCCTTTTCCCGGGATACGTCGATCAATCCCATCAGTTCCAGCAGGTACTCGGCTTTCTCACGGATCCGCCGCTCATCGCGCACACATCGGCCCAAACCGATTATTGCCTCGAGGAAGCCGTACGACACGGAGGCGTGGCCGGCGACCATAACATTTTCCACAACGGTCAAATCGTCGTAAAGTCTGATGTTCTGAAAGGTTCTTGCTATTCCGTGCCGGGCAATGTGAGGCGTTTTCCATCCCGTGATGTCGCGATTCCGAAACCTTATGCTGCCCCGTCTGGTCTTCACGATGCCGGTGATCGCGTTGAACGCCGTGGTCTTTCCTGCCCCGTTCGGCCCGATGAGGCCGACGATTTCCCCGTTTCCGATCTCCATGCCGAGGCCGTCGAGCGCGGTCAACCCCCCAAATGTAACGGTCAGATCGTTGATTTCCAGGAGCGGTTCACTCATCGGCGCCCCCGCAGCCGGCACCCCACTCGGTTCGGTATGTCGAGAAGCCATTGCCATGAGAATTCATTTCGGCCCATGATTCCGCGGCGGGCAAACAGCATCACCACAATGAGCAACAGGGAGAGGATCACCATCCGCATTCCGGGAATACCCCCGTAGTCGAATCCATAGAAACTGAAAGGCTCTTCCACGATCCTCAAGAATTCACTTCCGTACGTGAACACCGCTGCGGCGATGATCGCTCCGGTAGTACTCCCCAAACCTCCGACCACAATGATTATGAGAAGATGAAACGTGAGCAGAAAGGTGAACAAGGTGGGTGAAATGGTCGTGATGAGGTGAGCGAGCAAGCCGCCGGCAACCCCCTCGAAGAACGCGCTGAACGTGAACGCGAGCGTCTTGATGCGGAACGCATCGATGCCCATTGCCTCGGCCGCGGTTTCGTCCTCCCGAACTGCTTTCATGGCCCGGCCGTACGAGGAATTAACGAGGCGTACGATGCAGAAGACCGTGAAAATACAGATGCCCCAGCTCCACCACAGATCCGTGTGCGGGGTGAGTCCCTTGAGCCCCAGAGGACCGTTCGTGACGGGAACAATGTTGTTGGCGACCACCTGGATCACTTCTCCGAAGCCCAAGGTCACAATTGCCAAGTAGTCTCCCCGCACGCGGAAAACCGGAACGGCCATGAGCAGGGCCATGAAGGCCGTCACGATGCCGGCCGCGACAAGTGACACCGGGAACGAAACACAAATCTCCGACAGCGGCCACACCATGGGCTCAATTATGAACGAGGCCGCTTTCTCATTGGGAGAAAGAGTGAGAATCGCGCTCGTGTACGCACCCACTGCGACAAAAGCGTTCGGCTCGAGCGAGAACTGCCCGGTGATCCCGTTTATCAGATTGTAGCTGACCGCCAGAATAATGAATATGGCAATATTGTTCAGAAGTCTGATGTCATACGCGTCGAAATGGTTGTCGGCGTACCAGAGAAACGCAAGGAACGCCCCCACCGCCGAGAGGGTGAGCAAGCGGTCCCGGAGGGCATGTGGGTTGGTTGATCGAGTCGTGTTCTCCATTACCCATCCACGTTAAGGGTCATCGGCTTGCGCGGTTCGGCACCTTAATCCGGTAAATCCTCCCCCATAATCCCGGTTGGACGCGTTAACAGGATCACGATGAGGATGCAGAACGCTATGGCATCACGGTATCCGGACCAGTCGGGCCGGAAAGCCACGATGAGGATTTCCGCCAGACCGAGGATCAGCCCGCCCAGGGCAGCCCCGACGACATTGCCGATGCCGCCCAACACGGCGGCAACGAATGCCTTCAGGCCGGGGATAACGCCCATGAAGGGCTCTACCGCAGGATATTTCATGCACCACAGGATGCCGCCCACCGCGGCCAAAAAGGATCCGAGAACAAAGGTGAATGAAATTACCCTATTCGCATCCACCCCCATGAGCGCGACCGTCTCCATATCACGCGACAATGCGCGCATTGCCATACCGGTTTTCGACCGGTTCACCACCAACACCACCCCAATGAGTAGTATTGCGGTCACCAGAAAAACCCAGAAAGACAAGATTGGGATACGGACCCCGCCCGCGGCGACGTAGCCGGAAAACATCTCCGGTATGGGAAATGACTTGGGCCTGCCCCCGATGAGGACAATACCGAGATTCTCGAGGAGAAACGATACACCTATGGCGGTAATGAGAGCACTGATCCGCGGGCTTCTCCGCAGCGGCTTGTACGCTCCCCGGTCAATAACGACGCCCAATATTCCTGTGAGGATTACGGCTATCACCAAGGCGGCAAGCCAGGGCAGGTGGAATATCACGATTCCGAAGAAGGCAATGTAGGCCGACACCATGAGCAGGTCGCCGTGAGCGAAATTGATCAGGCGCAACACACCGTAGACCATGGTATAGCCTATGGCGATCAGGCCGTACAGACAGCCCAAGGTGATTCCGAAAACGATCTGTTGCAGAAAGTAAGCGTGATCCACTGGCCCGAATGTCCCCGCTCGGCCGGCCGCCGCCTTGCTTCCGGAATTGTGATTGGGAGAAAATCCGCACCAAAGCCGATACTTGGAACGGTGTTTGGTATAACACAATACCATCGGCCGGGCAATGAATTGCGATCCGTTCCCGGTACCAAGCTCGTTGTGGAGGGGACGGCCATGGTGCCGGACCAAAGGAAAGAGCCGAGGCCGCCGGATCATCAGGGATTGATCGTGGTTACATAGGCGAATTCCCCATCCTTGACCCTGTTCACCACCATGGCCTTGACGGCGTTTCCATCGGACTTGAGCGTGATTTTCCCCGTAACCCCTTCAAAATCCTTGGTAGAGGCCAGCGCATTCCGGATCTTGACAGAATCGGCCGCGCCCGCGCGATTGATTGCATCGATAATAATGAAGTATGCGTCCGCCCCCATGGCGACAAATGCATCGAGAGATTTTCCGGTCTGCTTTTCGTACGTCTCCAGGAATCTCTTGCCACGCTCGTTGTCGATCATGTCTCTGTGAAAGTGTGCAGTGAAATAGACCCCTTCAACCGATTTGCCGCCGATCTTGATAAGTTCCGGAGTCTGGACTCCATCCCCGGCAAGTATGGGTACGTCCAATCCCATTTCACGGGCTTGTCTGGCGATAAGAGCGCACTCGGTGTAGTAGATCGGCGCATACAGGATATCCGGTTTTGCGGCAAGTACGGCACTCAATTGAGGCGTGAAGTCTCTATCTCCCGTCTTGAATTTCGTCTCGGCAACGACCTTACCGCCGAGTTTGACGAATTCCCTCTTGAAAAACTGGGCCAATGCCACGCAATAATCCTGCGAAATATCATAGATCATTGCAGCGGTCTTGGCCTTGAGTTCCTGAACGGCAAGTTTTGCCGCTATCCGGCCCTGATCGGGATCGATAAAACATACCCGAAAGATGTACTTCTTATTGTGGGTCACAATGGGGTTCGTAGCGGTGGGCGATACCATTGGGATCCGGCGCCGTTCCGCATGGTCCGATCCGGCTATGGTATTTCCCGAAATCATCTCGCCGATTATCGCGGCAACCTTCTCCTTTTCTATGAGTCTCGAGACTGCATTTGCAGACTCCACTTTGTCGGACTTGGTATCCACCAGTTTGAGATCCACCGGCCGGCCCAAGACCTCCGGTTCCATTTTATGGGCAGTGGTAATCCCCGACCACGCCATCTCACCGAAAGCCGCGACGTTTCCCGTCATGGGAAGGTATACGCCCAGATTGACGACCGGATCCGCGGCCCATGAGGGTACGCCGAAAACCATCAGAGCCATGACGACGACCAGCACGCTTCTCATCATTCCGTACCTCCCGATGAATTTTCCCCGTGTATTTAATCACAAAGGGTTAGCGGAAGTAAACGGTTTAGCCTTTGACGAAACAACCGAGTGAGTGTATCTTCCGGAAGATGAAAACGGACGGCCCAGACCTGAGAATAGGCGTGGTAGGCGTGGGAACCATGGGGCAACACCACGTGAGGATACTGTCCCGGCTCCCGGGCGTAAAGCTCACCGGCTTGTTCGACCCCAACGCCGAGCGCGCCGAGGAGATAAGCCGCCGCCATGACTGCCCCCGCGTTGGAAGCCTCGAGGAACTCCTGGACGACGTGGATGCATTGACCGTGGCGGCACCGACCACTCTGCACGCCCATATCGGGCAACTCGCTTTGGAAAGGGGCATTCACGTTCTTATGGAAAAGCCCCTTGCTCACGATGTTGAAAACGCGGCCCGCCTTCTTGCCGTGTCCCGTGAATCGGGTGCCGTCCTCATGGTGGGACATGTGGAGCGCTACAATCCCGCAATCGTCAAACTGATGGAGATGGTCCGCGCCGTGTCCGAAGAGATAATCTCCGTCGACGCCCGTCGACTGATGCCTTTCGACGGTTCCCGATGTCTCGACGTAGACGTTCTCTACGACCTCCTCATCCACGACATCGACCTGGCCCTCGAGATCGTAGACTCCGACATGGAACGAGTCTGGGCTTCGGGACGGCCCGTCTTTTCCTCGCAATACGACGTAGCCCACACCGCCGTCGAGTTCCGGAACCGCAGTGTCGCCACATTTTGGACGGCCAAGTGCACCCCGACAAAGGTCCGGCTCATAACGGTCGCCACTGCCGGCCGATATCTCACTGCCGATACCCTGTCCCGTTCACTTACGCAGTACACCGCGGAAAAGGTTCCGGGATCATGCGTGGGGGCGTGCGCCATGGGAGAATGCCGCCGCGAGGAGATCGACGTGCCTAATGAGGAGCCGCTCCAAAAGGAGATCGATGACTTCGTCGAGTCCATACGCGAAGGACGCTCACCCATCGTGGACGGCGAGAGGGGCCTCAAGGCAATGAAGGCCCTGGATCTTGTCGCGCAATCGATTGCAGGCACGGCCCGCCCCGGAATATGACGGGCAGGGACGCCCGTCCCACGAATATGACGGGACGCCCGTCCCACGAAACCCAAGGCGTGCAATCTCCTTTATTGGTGCGGAACCTACGGTCGGGAGTCGATGTATGAGCGGATCCATGGCAATACCGGCGTCGGTGGACATCGGAGGCCTCACTCTGTGTAGTGGGGGAGAACTGTTCTTCATCTTGGGACCCTGTGTGATTGAATCCGAGGACCTCGTCCTGGAGGTGGCCCAAGAACTCGCGCGAATCCGGAAACGGACGGGTGTTCCCATCCTTTTCAAATCGTCGTTCGACAAGGCAAACCGGACGTCCGTGGACTCATTCCGGGGTCCGGGAATGGAACGGGGACTGGAGATCCTCAATGAGGTCAGGGCAAAGACCGGTCTGCCGATTGTTTCGGATATACACACTCCCGACCAAGCGCGCAGCGCAGGGGAAGTCCTGGACGTTATTCAGATTCCCGCGTTTCTGAGCCGGCAAACGGATCTTCTGACGGCCGCCGGGGCTACGGGAAGGGCGGTAAACGTAAAGAAGGGCCAATTCCAGGCACCTCAGGACGTCGAGTACGCCATAAGAAAGATCCGCAGTACCGGGAACGACCGCATTCTTGTCACCGAAAGGGGGACCAGTTTCGGTTATCAGGATCTGGTTGTGGACATGCGCTCGATTGTCCGCATGAAACAATTCGGCGTTCCAATCATTTTCGATGCCACCCACTCGGCTCAACTTCCGGGCGCGGGCGAGGGCTGTTCCGGCGGGGACCGCTCCCTGGTTCCGCCTTTGGCACGCGCGGCCGTTGCCGCGGGGGCGGACGGAGTGTTCATGGAGGTTCACCCGGACCCGGATCGCGCTCTGTGCGATGGACCCAATTCGCTGGCGTTGAAAGACCTCGAGCCCCTGTTGGCAAATCTCCTGGCCATCCATCGGCACGCAATGCCGGCGGAAACCGCCCCGGTCCCTGCCGGGCTACGGCCCGCAACGGAAGAGCCTCCCGCTGCCTCCTTGCAGGATCGCTTACGGAGAATCAGACTCATCATTCTTGATGTCGATGGGGTCCTGACCGACGGGCGCATTACGTACGGTAGTAATTCGCTGGAGATTAAATCCTTTGATGTGAGAGATGGACATGGTATAAAGCTTGCACAACGCCGCGGTCTTGAGTTCGCCGTCGTGACCGGACGGACTTCGGACATTGTCCCCAGACGCGCAGAGGACTTGGGAATTTCCCACATATATCAGAAGATCTGGGACAAGCGGCCCGTTATGGACGAGCTGTGCACTACCTTGGGTCTCGATGCGGACGAGATTGCGGTCATCGGAGACGATGTGGTGGACATTCCTCTGTTCAGGAAAGCCGGAGTCAGCTTCACGGTCCCGGAGGCGCCTGCGGAGGTGAGACGGGAAGCGGATTTCGTGACTCGTCATTACGGAGGCCGCGGAGCGGTGAGAGAGATGCTGGAAGTGATTCTGAAGGCGCAGGGAAAGTGGGAACGGGCTATGGCGAGGTATTACGAGTGACGGTGTCGCGTCGTTTGTCCGTCGGACTGTAGGGCGGGCTGTGGAGCCCCGGAAGATGACGGGCAGGGACGCCCGTCCCACTAAGACCGGGCAGAGCCCGGAGGCCGGGCATTCCCAGGCGGAGCCTGGGAACGAGACGGAGAACAACGCACTGTCTCTCGCCCGGCAGGGACGTCGGGACGCTACCGCGTGTTCACGGAATGCGTAAGCGAATTCATGCCGAAGAGCACTAAGTGCTCCGCGGCGTAAATACGGTCACGGATTTTTCGCGCTGAGATTGCTTTCCCGCTGTGCGCGGGACTGCGCTCCTCGCAGTGACATCTCGTGGTTGCACGCGATTTCGGTCACGGCACAACGCCGAACCATGTCATTGCGAGCCCGAGGCTTTGGGAGGGCGTGGCAATCTCAAGAGGTCAAGAATGTGCGACCGTAATTATGCCTTGAAACACTAAGGGTCTGTCCACAATTAACCGTATCGGTTCCATCCGATGGTGCGGGCAGGCAGTGTTAGCTGCCCTTGAGCACCTTTTCGGTTACGTATATCCAGTCGCGCTGGATTGCTTCCCAGGATCTGAGTGCGGGGCAGGCTCCGCTGCGCTCCTCACGATGACTTGAGCGACCGCCAAGAGTTGTCGCTTCCTACCGGAACGCAACGCTCAACAGCGCTGCTACCCCGAAACCTGCGATGATCACGCCCGACACCCGGTTAATCCGGCCAAGACCATGCGAGTCTATCCTGTTGCGGAAAAGGCTTACGCCAAAGGTCAATACAACCCACCAGAGCAACGAACCGCTGAAGATCCCCATCAGGAGCAGCAACGCATCCAAATACGCCGATTGGGCCTTACCCACCCCGAGTGCGGCAAACACCGCGCCGAATGAAATGATGGTCATGGGATTGGTCAGCGTAAGAACCCATGCAGACCCGAAGTCGCCCAGAAGACCCTTGGGTTCCGAGAGTACGGCGGTTTCACCGGCTTGGGAGATGAGGGTCCGTGCTCCAAGGTAAAGGAGGAACACCCCCCCAATGGCTCGAAGCCACACCTGTTGTTCGATGAGGATCTGCGACAGGAAGGTGATGCCGAATCCCCCCATGCAGCCGTACACGGCGTCTGCAACAGCGGCTCCCAGGCCGGTGGCCAGCCCGGACAACCGTCCGCGGGTCAACGTTCTCACCACGCACAGCGCGCCGATGGGCCCAACGGGAGCGGCTACCGAAAAACCGATTGCGAGACCCTGTATTAACAGAGGCAAGTCCATGAGATCTCGTACCAACTACGTTGCCGGCGAGGCACAACGAAGCATGAAGGTCCGGTCACGAGTCACTTATAGGAACTCCATCAAAGATGCAACAAGGGGGTAAAAGGCACGAGGCAGGCTTGATACACTGGTATTTGAGTGTATGGCAGTCCGGCGGCGGAACTTGAGAGGATAAGAGAAGACCCGGCGTAAATGCAGATATGTCAAGCCTACTTCTTAATGGGTGACCCCATTCCCCGGCCAATGATTCCTTTTCTATTGACAACTTGCGCACCACGGCCTAAACTTAACTTGTCTAGGAGAGACGTTTGACTCATGCGGGACGGTTGCCCCGCCCTAGACGCCGAACAGATTGAGAAGAAGCGCGATGGGAATAGAGACCGTCGCGTTTTTTTTGATACGGGAGTCTCGTGTATCTCTGCTACCTCGATGAATCCGGAACAACCGACCACACGGGTAACACGAACCATTTCGTGTTGCTTGGGGTAGCTTTCCCTGATTATCAGTGGAAGGCTGTGAATCAGAGTCTCAACCTAATCAAGTCCCGCTATGGTCTTGCCGAGACCGAGATTCACACGGGGTGGCTTGCCCGCAGATATCAAGCACAGGAAAGGTTGACTGTTTCAGACAGATCGGAGCTAAGGCGGCAGACGGATGATGAATGGAAGAGAATTCTTGTCGGCACCCATACCGGCGCAAGCAAGAAGAAATACAATGAAGAGAAGAAAAGATACGATAAATCGAAGCCTTACTTTGATCTGGCCTATCCGGAAAGAATACAGCTGCTGAGGGATTTGCTTGATACTCTGAACAATATGCAATTTGTCCGCATCTTCTCGGAATCCATTGACAAGACATCCTGTCGTTCGATGCAGCCGATGCAGATTTTTGAACAAGCATTTCTGCAAGTAGTAACACGATTCGATGCTTATCTGGAAGCCATGACAAGATTGCACGGATCGAAGGCCCACGGAATCCTGATTCAGGATAACAATGCCACGGTAGCAAGTAGGCTGACGAAAGCCATGACTCAGTACCATGACTTTGGGACGCGTTACAGGAGCATTGAGCACATAGTGGAAACCCCCGTGTTTGTGGATAGTAAGTTCACCAGTATGGTCCAGACGGCGGACGTTTGCGCGTACGCCTTTAGACGTTTTTTCGATCACGGCGAAACGGATCTCTTTGACCGGATCTATGGAAGAATAGACAGAAAAGGTGCCGTAGTCGTCGGGGCAAGGCATTATGTCTTGGGTAAGGGTTGCTCCTGTCGTCTTTGTTGTGAGCATTCCGTATCCCCGTAGAGCGAATACGGGTAGTGCAAAGGGTGGGTTATTATTGGTATTTTGGTGTATGGCAGTCCGGCGGCAGAACTTGAGAGGCTAAGAGAAGACCCGGCGCAAATACAAATATGTCAACCCCATTCCACGCCTATAGGCGTTGTCTTCTTTTGATGTCCAGGTAACGGTCCACCACGTCCGCAGCCACTCTATCCGGGGGACTATCGATGACCAGGATCCCGACGGAAGCGAGACGAGCGAGGAGCCGTTCCCGACGGTCCAACATCTCCGCCGCCACCCCTCGGCGATAGAGGTCCCGTTTGTTTTCCGAGATGCCGTCCGCAACCGCGGCCGCCTCGGTATCGGACAGGGCAACGACAACGGGAAGATGTCGAGGCAACATCCCAAGGCTGTACCGCATCAGGCCCTCGGAAGCCCGTTCGTCAATGAGGTCGGTGAAGATGACGATGAGGGACCGCCGCTTCAATTTCGTGGATACCGTTGACAGAGCCCGGTAAAAGCGCGGCTCCTCCATCCTGGGCGCCTGCGCGTACGTGGCGTCAAGTATTCGGCCGAAATGGCCGGGAGTTTTTGCAGGGGGCAGGAATACCTGCACCTCTCGGCCCACAACCATGACCCCCACTTTGTCTCCCAGTTCCAGCGCCGAATAGGCGAGAAGAAGCGCCGCGTCCAGGCTGTGATCCAGCTTGGTCTTGCCGGACACTCGGGCGGTCATCATCCGCCCGGCATCCAGGACGAGAAACACGTTCTGACTCCGCTCCAACCGGTTCTGCCGAAGGATGAGCCTGCCCTTTCTCGCCGAAGTCCGCCAGTGAATCATCCGTGAATCATCTCCGACCGCATACTCCCGAAGGCTCTCGAACTCGTACCCTTCGCCAGTTCTTCTCACCGCCCTTCTCGGATCTTCCGCTGAAGGGTGTCGTACCCCGAGCCTGCGCTGCTCGATCAACGCTAATCCCGGGTAGAGCTTGGCCGTACACGAGGCCTGGGATACTCCTCTTTTCCACACGAGCCCCAATCGCCCCTTGATCCAGAAATGGATGTTCCCGAATTCCCCATCTCCCCGTTCCTGCGGAGTTAAACGGTATTTCAGACGCGTACCGCTGCCGGGGCGCACAACAGACCGTATGGGCGGCAATTGCTGCGGACATTGCGGGGGAAAGTCATCCTTGATGATCAGAGAAGCCGGAGCGCCCGACATGTTGGCGATTTCCAAAAATATGTCATTGGACCGGTCGACGGCCAACGGGTACGGAAGGGGCCTCTCGATCCGGATTGCCTCCGGAGAAGGCTTCATAAGGTAGTCAAGGCCGGCAACCAGCACGAGAAGAATGTCCACACCCAAGGGCAAGAGCAGGCCTGAGGGACGGAACAAGTAGAGCGGTATGAGCAGGGCGGAAACAATCCCGAACAGTATGAAAAACCTCACCGTAAAGAAGAACGGCCAGGTCCGGATCAACTCTCCGCTTCTCACTTCCGGATGGTATCCCGATTTCATCTGGGTACCGGAACGCGCTGCAAGATGCCTTGCAGGAAGAAGTCGGACGTCAAGCCGTCGATGAGCGCCTCAGGCCGGAGGATGACTCTGTGGCGGAGCACGGGCGTAACCACATCCTTCACTTCGTCCGGGGTGACGAACGCTTCACCGCGCAATGCGGCCAACGCCCTCGATGCCTTGAGGACGGCGACGGCCGCCCGGGGAGATGCACCCAACTGAACATAGACCGGATCGCGGGTTTCAGCCACAATCGACAGGATATACTTCAGAAGCTCCTCTTTCACAACAACGCCGATCACCATCTTCCGTATTGCCGTCACACTCTCCTTGGCCAAAACCCCGGCGGGTATGAGCGATTCCAGGTCATGCAAGTCCTTGCCTTGGGCATAGCTTCGCATCACGTCCAGTTCCGCTTGCGGTTCCGGATAGCCGATGGCGATCTTCATCATGAACCGGTCCAACTGGGTCTCCGGCAACGGGTACGTTCCTTCGTACTCGACCGGATTCTGAGTAGCCATAACAAAAAAGAGATCCGGCAAGGGTCTTGTCGCGCCTTCAATCGTGACTTGCCTTTCCTCCATGGCTTCCAGGAGAGCAGCCTGAGATTTGGGCGGAGTGCGGTTTATCTCGTCGGCAAGCAAGATCTCGGTGAAGATGGGTCCCCGGCGGAGGGCAAACTTCGACGTCTGCATGTTGAAGACATTTGTTCCCACAATGTCGCTGGGAAGCAAGTCCGGAGTGAACTGGATCCGCCGATAGTCCGCGTTGACGAGCCTTGCCAAGGTCCGCGCCAGCAACGTCTTTCCCAGCCCCGGAACGCCTTCCAGGATTACGTGACCTCCGGCCGTGAAACATGTGAGAAGCTGCTCTACGGCGGCGTCTTGGCCCCGTATCACTTGCGTCATTCCCTGCCTGACGGTCTCCAGGCCTTTCCGGACCGTCTCAAGATCCTGCATCATTCCTCCTGTGACTACCGGCAATCGTTTTTCTCGAATAATGCCGTAACTTGGCCCGCATCTCGCCCAGGCGGCGGGCCAGATCAAACGTCCGCGGGGTTTCCTTCCCCGACCGGATCGCTTCCCGGCATTCCCGGAAGAGCCCGCCGGGATCACCCGAAGAGCCGACAAGACTCCCGATCCGATCATCCGGGTCCTTTTCCAAATTCTTCAAAGGAATACCGGTCCTGTGTGACAGTTGGGTCAAGAAACGGCGCATTACGGCATCCAGTGCCACAGTACCGGCCTTGGAAGATTCAAGGACATTTGCCATGGACTGAACATATTCCAGGGAAGAACGACCCTTGGGCTGAATCAACGACCGGAATCGACCGGCATGCGAAGCTCTGCGGGAGTACAGAACAAGTGCTCCGGCAACCAGGATCTGGAGAAGAATCCATCCGAAAACCGACGAGGCCGCGTAGTGCCAAAAGCTTTCTGCCATTGCATAGCCGTGATGATATTCGTCGAACAGCACCTTGCGGGGCTTTCCCTTTTGGAGCAGAAGAGCGGGAACGAGCCTGACGTTTTGATCCAACGGAAGAATCCGGTTCGACGCCATACTCGCATCGGATACCGCGATCACCTCTCCCTTTCCCATTTTCGCGGACACGATGATGGGTCCCTCTTTGTCCCGCACAACGGCGGTCCACCCGCCGGTTGCACTCTTCCATCTGGTCCGGTTCGAAACACTCAGTCCGGAGACTCCGTAGATCGCTTGCTCCGATACGTTCACAGTGCTCCGGTCCGCCTTATGCCGGTGTACCGGCACGAGATTAAACGCATCAACCAAGGAATCCCCGCTCGTTTCCTGTTTGTTCTTCGATTCGCCGCGCTTCGTGCCTTCCGGCTTGGCAAGTCCGTTAGAAACGGCCCCCAAAGGAGGAGAAATTTTGGGGCCTCCGTGAAACACCATCAGCGTATTGCCTTGTCGGATCCATTTCTTGAGGCTCTTGATTTCTCTCTTGGTGAAAGGAACCGACTGAGGATCCATTACAATCAATACGCCATTGACGGATTCCAATCTCGTGTAACGGCTTCGCCACCGCGCCGCGGGGAGGTTCAATTCTTTCAGTAACAGGAACAATGCCTTACAGCCGTTTGGGTGTGTGGAAAACGTGGAAGGATGAAGCAGGTGGGAATCGTCCGAGACGTGGTTGAGGAGACCATACGAGGCGATTCCGACGATCACGAAACAGCAGAGAAGTAAGAGTTTGTGCCTCGAGGACATTGCAGCTACGTACCCTCGGTGACTCTTCGGCACAAAGCCTCGAATCGCCGGAATTCATCTTTGCCGCAATCGGCATCACCATACCGGACTCTGTTAAAGAGGGGAATCATCTCGGCCAACGGTGCCCGGAGAGGTTCTTCGACCGGGACACTATTGAGCACCTCGCGGTTTGTCTTGCCGGGACCGATGATCAGTTTTCCTTTCTCATCGAGCCGGGTCAAAACGTATCTGAACAGATAGATCAGCGCGTCGCGGTAATTGCCCTGTTCCGCCATGGCGCGCGCCGACCTCAATGCTTCCGCGCTTCCGGACGGCGGCGGCGGATCATGATCTTCGGAGGGATGTTGCACTCCCGCCCGAAGTCTTCCCGCTCTGATCAGCCTTACCAAGAGCCACGCGAAAAGGCCCCCAACTAAGGCAATGATGCCAATCAACTGGGCGTCGAGAATCATCCGACCCACGTCGTCATCAATTTCCAGGGGGCCGATGCTCGGTATCCGACGAAGGATCCATTTAAGGGCCTCGATGAAGGCTTCCTCCATCCGCCGCCGCACCTGTGCCGGCCATGACTCCCCTCGATCCTTGAACTCGTCGCGGGCAAGGATGCTCTCCAGGGCCGCCTTCGGATCCGCGGGAAGGTCATACCTCTTCATAAACGAATCATCGCCGGCGAGTGTTTCCAGGAATATGTCGCCGCATGTATGCCGCAGTGTACTGGAGCGGTCGCCTGCAAGAAGATCCGGAAAAGGTCCGAGAACAAGGACGGCGAAGGCCGACGCTGCAAGGATCCAAGTACCGCTCCTGGAGTATTTTCCCGCTTTCATGCCACTCTTTTTTCCGGACGGCGAAACGGCCGTTCAAGGCTCTCATGGAGCCCTCCGCGTTGGTTGCAAAGGCTCTCATTATGCGTTACGGCCGCCGGGATGTAAAGATCTTGACGTCGGAGAGACCTCTCCGACCGGACTTATCACGACGGTCTCACCGTCGCGCATCCGGTCTCTCCGGCGCACGAATCACAGGATACGCAGGACAGCCGCTCGGCTAATGCCGGTTCGGGATTGAATGCCGCGCCGATCTCGCGTGGCTCCGCTGCGCCGCACACGGGGCATTCCAAAGGCGCCTTCTCCGGACTTATCACAATCTTGGCAAATTCCTTGCCGCAGTCGTTGCATCCATACTTGGTAATGGGCATGATGTACCTCTCTTTACTTTCGTCCGCCGGCGGCCGTTTTGACCAATGCACCGCCGGCCCTCAAAAGATTGTTTCGTCATCAGTCTGCATGACCGTTCCCGTCGGTCGGCGGCGACTCGAGTTCCTTGGCGTCCTCCAACGCTTTCCTGTAGGCCGCCGTTTCAACCTCGTGGCGTGCCGTGATCTTGAGACGCTTCTTCCACTTGGGATCTTCATCGAAGATTTCAATGTTTGCAGCGAACTCCATCAAGGCATCCTGATCCGGTTTGCCCAACTTCTCCCACAGAGCCGTGTTGATGAACTCCCAGAGACGCGTTCCGCTCTCGAGAGACTTCTCGGTGGCCATTGCAAGCAGATAAGGATTCATCGTTATCTTGACCGAGATGATCCCCTCCGGCCAGTTCTTCGCCGCCTCTGATTTGGCTATGGAACACTCCACCATCTTCGCCTCCTTGACGTCCTTCTTGTGCTCATGAGTTTTAGATGCTCATTTTGAAAAAGAAGTTCAAGGAATCCCGCAAGCCCGTACCATAGCCCATCGAGTTGCCGGCCCGCCTCGGCTATGGCAAAAAAATGGGCTAATCCGTGCCCACTAAGATATCTTTCAACGCGACCTGCTATTGACCCTAGGGATTTAATGTTGTAACATACCGGAATTGCTATGCACGAAACTGGTTAGGGAAACGGCGTCGCCCCCAAGTTGCGGACTCGGCCGGTCGACTATTAAGTCACCCGCAGAATAAATCGTCTAATGAGGTAATGAGGAAACATGGGCAAGAGGATCAGATGGGATCTGGACAATGCGGTCAAACTGCTCAAGAAGGGCTTCACCTGTAGGGAAATAGCGGACATCATGAAGCTCACCCGAGAACAGGTGTATGACGCGTTTCGAAACAGAAACCTCAAGATCGTTCCCGACAGGCGGGGGTTCAAACCCAGCTGGGACATGGACCGTGCAAAGCGCTTGGCCGACCAGGGCAAAGCGATATTTGAAATTGCCCGGATTATGGGGCTGCCTCAGGATCTGGTGAGATCAGGGTTCAAGAATCGCGGGTGGAAGCCGATGTACAAGCGAAGCGGCCGTCACGTTACCTGGGACGTCGAGCGGGCCAAGAGGTTGCGGGCCAAGGGGATGAAGTGGGTGGACATTGATAGGGACATGAAGCTCACCCCGGGAACCGTAAGGCACTATTTCGTCCGTCAGGGGCTGCACAACCCGAGGCGACAGCCAAACATGCAGTGGGATATTGACGAGGCCCGCATGCTCCGGGACAAAGGCCTTCACTGGAAGGAGATCGGCGAAATCGTCGGCACGGACGGGAACAACGTGCGGAGGGCTTTCGTGAGACGCGGGTGGCTGGAAAGGCGTAGAAAGGCTGTTGCCAAACGCAAAGTACCTCGGCTTCGAATGCGCGTCAGCACCTTCCGGTCAAAAATTGGTTAGTACCCCCCGGCGCCGGCCCATAAGCGCCAACTGAACCTGGAATTGTCGGAGTCCTCACATTCCCCCCTTTAGTAAAGGGGGGGGGGAACAAGAGGAAATGTGCTTCAGGATAGGGGTCCTTCTTGACACCCGATGGCGGGGTTGCTACTCTTTTTCTTAGGTGCCGGACTCTTGAAAGGGCCTCCTTCTGTTGGTGGAAAATGGGAGGGAAACATGAAGAAATTACTGACGTTGGCTACGGTCATCTGTGGTACTTTCGCTTATTATCCTTACTACTATGGGTACTATATGTATCCGGCTTGTGGTTGGGGATGGGGGTGGGGCGGTTGGTGCTTCTAAACTCCGCGAATTCTTTTTGCCACTCTCCGCGACTCGCTTAGGGAGTCCCGCCTAAAGGCCCGGCGGGACAGAGGCAAACCTTTTCCGCCCTTTCGAGAGGCCGGGCATCCAAGCATTGACGGGAGCCGGCATTTGACCGGCCGGATGTTGCGGGTGCGGGCATGCGGACCGGAAACGGTTATCCGGACATCCGTGCCCGCAATGCACGCACTCCCTGCAAGAGAAGAACACTGCCCTTTGGAGAGCCGTTCCGAAGGGCAGTGCGGGTTTCATCGGGTACTCGGCACCGCGTGACGGATCTCGACGAATACTCATCAGATGAAGCTTCCCACGATGGTCTTCCAACCCATCTCCTTGAAAGATCCGTAGACATCGTTGATGGGCTCGCCGCCTGTGGCCGCCGCAGCCGCGGGATCGTCGGTTATCATCGACAACAGGCGTTCGGCCTCGGACTCGATGAATTTTACGCTTTCTACGCCGAAGTTGAGTTCCTTCAAGTCGGACCGCAACTCCATGGGGTCGATGAGAATGACCCAACCGGCGCTGTAGGGATCCTGGTTGGTGCAGTGGGGGTAATCCATGAGTTTCTGATTCACCGCGGTTACGACTCCCGAGATGGGCGACCTGACCGAGGCTTCGTTACCCTCCCGATCCATGATGAAAGACTCTTCTCCCACCTTGAACCTGGTTCCCAGCGAAGGGAGACGCATCTTGTCCACCGGCCCCACCAGTCTGTTGCCGAAATCGTCCAGTCCGATACGGACACGCCCCCCGTATTCCACGCGGGCCCAGCCATGCCCCCGGTGTATGTAGTAGTCACGGGGAACCAGATATCCATGGGCGTTGAGGTATTGTGGCGGACCGAACAGCGTGTGGTCGATCTGGATCATGTCGTCGAGCATTTGATCGTATGGACACGTTCCGCAGTCGAAGCTTCGGGCGCACATCTTGTGTTGAGGGGCCCGGCCCGTCAGGGCGTGACGACAACGCTGGTCCTCACCGGGGAGCTCGAACATCTTGGTGTTCCAACCCGCGTCCGCGGATTCTTTGGACATCCGCTTGGCCATGGTCTTGTCGAACAAGCATGTGGTGCAGTCGAATGCATTGTCGCAGTACTTCACGGGGATGACTCTCGCCTTCATCCAAATGCACTCTTTTTGAGAAAAGTTGAACCCGGTGATCTTACTTGCCATTGTTCGCCTCCTTATGTGGTGCCGCCGGCTGAGTTCACGGATTGGGGACGTCGGTTCGACGGCCGTTCCCCATGATCATTCATGGGTTGGGATGTTATGGGCGGAAACGGATCTTGACATTCCAAGGAAAACGGTCGGCACGCCGCATAAGCGCCAACTTAACCTGGAATTGTCGGAGTCCTCAGATTCCCCCCTTTAGTAAAGGGGGGTTAGGGGGGATTTTTCTGATTCATAAATCCCCCCAGCCCCCTTTTTCAAAGGGGGAACAAGAGGAAATGTCCTTCACGGCGGCCTTGTTTAGGGTCTGTCACCAAATAACGGCCCATCATCCCTCGGGCCTCTCTGTTTAATGGTATAGCTGCGGGGGCCGCCGGCAATCGGGGACATGATCCGATTTTGCGAACGGCGCCATGCGACCTCGCAAAATTCGGAATCGTGTCCCCGGATTGCTCCTCGCACCGGCCTTTTCGTGTCCCCCAAAAACGCCGAATCAACTTGGAAGGTTTGTCTTGGGACAGACACTTACCTCATCTTGGCTCAGGCCGCTTTGGTGATTGCCCGAGGGCGTTCCGCCCGGCAGTGAGGGATGTCGACCAAATCGTCCAGCATCTGATCGTAGGCACATGACCCGCACTCGTAATTGTGAGCACACATCTTGGTCAGAGGGGCCCGTCCGGTGAGTGCGTGATTGCAAAGCCGGCTGTCCTTCTCTTTCAGTGTTACGCTGATTTCCACTCTTGTTGCCATGACAGGCCTCCTTCTTGGTTCTTATTCCGTTTAACCTTTTCCGGTGTCGTCCGGAATCTTTTGTGTGTCCCGTTCTCTTGTTCATGAGGTTATGCATGGGCCGTGCCAAGAAAGCCGTGACCTGGTAACCTGTTGAATCCAAACGGAATATAGGATATTCTCCACATGAGACCGCCGGCTCCACGAGAGAGGGAAAACACTACACAGGTTCGGTACCCGCCGACGCCGTGAGGCAATAACCCATCAATACTATTGTATGTTGTAATGAATGATGGAAATTACCACACCAGTGTGGCGAAATCCCCGTACACTGTGGGACACATGCCGCGGCACATTCCCCGTAACGCCTGGAGCGTCACAGTCGCTGCCGTGAACCCGAGGAAAGAAGCGCGGCACGAGGATTGCGCGGCCGGGATCATGAGGGAATGAGGGGCAGTCGGCGCACGGATTGCGTGTCGGCCGGAGGCTTGCCGTTTACGCTCTGCGGAAAAAGTAGTATGCGTGACAATGGCGTTTCTTCAAGGCGCCGGCAAACAAGCGTGCGATGAGGTGGAGAAGAATACAATGGACCGTGAGTCGTTTCGACGTCAAATAAGCGTGAATGGGCAAACTTACAGTTTTTACGAAATACGGGGCTTGGAAAGGGAGGGCCTCGCAGAGATCGGGCGTTTGCCCTTTGCCGTGAGAATTCTTACGGAGAACCTTCTGAGAAAGCTCGACTCCAAGACGGTCACTGAAGAGCATGTCCTCAACGTGGCCCGGTGGCGGACATCGTATGAGAATCCCGTGGACATTCCGTATCACCCGGCAAGGGTGCTCATGCAGGATTTCACCGGCATTCCCGCGGTAGTCGATCTGGCCTCGATGCGGGAGGCCTTTTCCCGCATCGGCGGCGATCCCCGCAAGGTCAATCCGCAAGTGCCGGTGGAGCTGATCATCGACCACTCCGTTCAAGTGGACTATTTCGGGTGCACCCAGGCTGCCGAACTCAATTTGAAGATCGAATTCGAAAGGAACGCGGAACGCTACAGTCTTCTCAAGTGGGCCCGGAACAGTTTCGACGATTTCAAGGTCGTTCCGCCGGGTGTCGGCATCTGTCATCAGGTTAACCTGGAGTACCTCGGACGGGTGGTCATGACGGGACGGGACCGCGGCGGTCCGGTTGCCTATCCGGATACCGTGGTGGGGCTGGATTCGCACACCACAATGATCAACGGATTGGGGGTCATGGGTTGGGGTGTGGGCGGAATCGAAGCTGAGGCGGTCATGCTGGGCCAACCGTACGGCATGGTCATCCCGGAAGTGATAGGAATACGATTGACCGGCGGGCTTCGGCCGGGCGTCACCGCTACGGACCTGGTGCTCACGGTGACCGAAATGCTCCGGAAATACAACGTGGTCGGAAAATTTGTGGAATTCACGGGCGCGGGCGTCAAGGACATTTCCGTTCCGGATCGCGCGGTTGTAGCCAATATGACTCCCGAATTCGGGGCAACGCTGACATTATTCCCCGTGGACGAGCGGACCATCGAGTACCTGCGGAACACGAACCGGAGTTCCCGTGCGGACCTTGCGGAGACGTACTGCCGGGCGAACGACCTTTTTTGCACTGGTGGGGAAGAACCCGAATACAGCGATGTGCTGGAGCTCGACCTGGCCGATGTGGTACCCTGTGTGGCCGGACCATCGCGTCCTCAAGACCGCATCGCTATAACGGATGTAAGGAAGGCATGGGAGGAAGCCTGCATTGGGACCCGAGATTCGGTTGCGCCAATAGAGATCGACATAAATGGGGTGCCGACAAGGCTTTCGCACGGCTCTACGGTGATCGGCGCCATTACGTCCTGCACAAACACTTCAAACCCGCATCTTCTCATCGGTGCAGGACTGCTGGCCAAGAACGCGGTGAAGGTAGGACTGAAAGTTCCTCCATACGTCAAGACGAGTTTTGCGCCGGGCTCACCCGTAGTGCCTCGATACCTTGAAAACGCGGGATTGATGCCCTATCTGGAGGCCCTCGGTTTTCATGTCGCGGGGTACGGCTGCACCACGTGCATAGGCAACAGCGGTCCTTTGCATCAGTCGGTGGAAAACGCAATTGTCGACAATAATCTGAACACCTCGGCAATTCTTTCGGGGAATCGCAATTTCGAGGCAAGAGTCCATCAACTGGTCAGGTCCAACTTTCTGGCCTCACCCATGTTGGTGGTTGCGTACACCTTGGCCGGACGCATCGACATCGACCTGACAACGGAGCCGCTCGGCTTCGACCCCAACGGAACGCCGGTTCACCTCGACCAACTGTGGCCTTCGGAAGCCGAGATCCGAGATCTGGTTGAGCGCCATGTCGCAAGCTCGCTTTTCGAGGAGGGGTACGCCCATCCGTACGAGGGAGATGAGACCTGGCGGCGTCTGGAAGGCGGCCAAAGTGTCATCTTTAACTGGGACCCTCAATCCACGTACATAAAGAACCCGCCCTACTTCGACGGTTTCAGCCGGGACCTCCAGCCCCCGTCGGAATTGAACGGAGCGCGGGTTCTTGCACTCTTGGGGGACTCGGTGACCACCGACCACATTTCGCCTGCGGGGGCTATACCACGCGACTATCCGGCCGGCAGGTACCTGATTGA
The DNA here is from genome assembly GCA_043806215.1 of Pseudomonadota bacterium. Lineage (GTDB taxonomy): Bacteria > Desulfobacterota > Desulfomonilia > Desulfomonilales > Desulfomonilaceae > JAVHLK01. Next base: position 23,195 of record JAZDHD010000240.1, read on the forward strand.
ACACGGGGTGGAACCCGAACGGTTCAACTCGTACGGTTCCCGCCGAGGCAACCACGAAGTCATGATGCGTGGAACGTTCGGCAACGTCCGTTTGCGGAACAGGCTCGCGGAAGGCCGCACGGGCGGTTATTCCCGGAAACTGCCGGAGGGACGGGGTGCTTTCATATACGATGCAGCCATGGAGTACGCTTCTGAAGGGCGCCAACTGATCGTCATCGGAGGAAAGGAATACGGCACGGGGTCGTCCCGGGACTGGGCGGCCAAAGGCACGCGCTTACTCGGTGTTGGAGTGGTAATTGCGCGGTCTTACGAACGCATCCATCGCAGTAACTTGGTGTGCATGGGCGTAATGCCGCTGGAATTCAGGCGGGGCGAAGACGCGGAGTCGTTGGGGCTGGACGGTACGGAAAGCTATTTCACGTCCGGCATTGACCGTATGCGGCCGGGCAAGGATATTTCCGTACGCGCCGTCAAGGAAGACGGTCCGGAGATCGGTTTCACGTGCCGGGCTCGCCTCGATACGGAGGTAGAGGTCGAGTATTTTCTGCACGGCGGCATCTTGCCCTACGTGTTGCGGAAAATGTCGGCGGACACAGAATGATCGGTTATGGGCGAGTGTCGGAAAAGAAATGAGCGAAATTGGCGGTCTCGTTCCCATGCATTAAACGGAGTATCCCCTCTGCCCCCCGTGGGCGCCGACTTAGTAGTCGATTCCGCAAATTCGGTCGCATATCCTGAGCCGTCTTCCCGGCGTAGGCCGGGAACCAATCTCTTTTTCCTGGACCCCGGCCTGCGCCGGGGAGACGGCGGGAAGCGCTCGCCCTTGAAGACGACGGGCATCCCGCGCAGAACGCGGGACCGTCCCACGAAACAGGTCTAAGGCTCCATGACAGTCCTTCGTAGCCCGGGCCTCCGTGCCCGGATCTTGTTCTCGCCGGCACCCGAGACGGCTGCGAGACGAAATTGTACGACCGCATTTAGGAAACGGAGCACTTGTTCTATGGCACAAATACGGTCACGGATTCCCTAAACGCGCGGTAGCGTCCCTGCGTCCCTGCCGGGCGCATGATCAAAGAGTACCGGCACGGAGGCCGGCGCTACCAAAGCCGGGATCGTTGCCTTAAATCCATGATCGCATTTATGCTGCCGTGTACCGAGATGCTCAATCCCTGATTCGTTTGAGCTCGATGGTCACTGCATTGGCCTTGTCCATGCAATCGAGCTCGACGACATCGGGATCTCCCCATTCAACCGGGAAGCCTCCGCCGAACTGGAGCATGATGATGTACGGGAATGCCTGGTGGTACAGGAAACCGCAGAGCCCGCCCGTGTCATGGCCGCTGAGCGGAATCCGGTCACCCGCCTTATGTCCTGCGCTGCAATGTCCTTTCACACCCTTGATCGTACCGATCACTTGATTTCCGATTCTCGGCTTTGCGTCCACTGTCCGTCACCTCTTTCATGTAATAGACTGAGTGCTCCGTTGCGTAAGTACGGTAGCGTCCGCCGGCACCGTCTTCCCCGCGCAGGCCGGGAACCGGTCATCCTTTCCTGGACCCCGGCCTACGCCGGGGAGACGGCGGGCAGCGCCTGCCCTTGAAGATGACGGGCACGGAGGCCCGTCCCACGGTCCTAACTTGTAGGGGCACCCCCCTGTGGGTGCCCAGGGCAGGCATCCCGCGTTCCGCGGGACCCCACGAAACAGGTCTAAGGCTCCATGACTGTCCTTCGTAGCCCGGGCCTCCGTGCCCGGATCTTGTTCTTGCGGGCACCCGAGCCGGCAATCGGGGACATGATCCGATTTTGCGAGTGGCGCCATGCGACCTCGCAAAACTCGGAATCGTGTCCCCGGATTGCTCAGCCGACCGCTGAGTGTCTCCAAGAATACCTCTCCGTAATTACGCCAAAGAACACTGAGGCATCCCGTCTATTTGTCGGGGTTGTACGTCGGTGCCGCCTTTGGCGATTTGCCCTTCAAGTGGGAGTGGTAATAGGCATACGTCAGAGGTTCGCCTACCTTCAGAACCTCGGCTCTTATCACGTCTCCCACGAAGACGGTGTGCGTTCCCACATCCAATTGATCGAACACGTGTGCCTCCAAAACGCTGAGGCTGTGATCCGTCACCAACGGCACTCCGCTCGTTCCCGAAATAGACTGCACTTGGGAAAGCTTGTCCACGGTTCTGCCCGATTTGAAGCCGAACAACCCGATGAAAGTCATGGGAGCCGTCGTGTCCAGTACCGATACTCCAAAAACCTTACTTTGAGCGATAAACTCGTGGGTCAAGTTGTTCTTATTAATGATTACCGCCACGCGGGGGGGATCCGCGGTAACCTGGAGACACGTGTTCACGATTTGTCCATTGAGTTTGCCGTCCAGATGCGATGTTACGATGTAGAGTCCATAGCTGATCTGAGTGAAGACTTCCCGGTTTAGATCCGACTTCATGCAGGGTCCTCCTTTGAATTGCCGTGGTGCCGTGAATGATCTCCCCCACTCGGCCGCAGGTCCCGGTCAAGCAGTCCGGGCAGGGGGCACCCCCGTTCAATAGAAATAGTATGCAGGTAAGCGCCTCTTGCGGCAAGAGGTATCGGAGGCCGGAAACACGTCTTCCTTCACCTCGGACTCCGTCCACGAAGCGGCAAAGTGATCCGTGCCGGCCGGAGCGAGCGCTGCCGAGCATCTTGCCGTTTGCCTTTCATCAGGATGCCTGATACCATCATCGCAATCCGGAAGCTTTTGGAGCCCCGTGAACGAAATGTCCGGAGACCGGTCCCTCACCGGGAGGGTAGCTTTCCCGTGAGACTTCCACTCTGCCTGTTCGTATCCGTCATGGTGAACCTTCTTCCGGTCATGCCTCGCCTTTCATATGCATGGGAATTAACGGTTAATTCCGCCCTCGTCAACTTCCGCTACGTCTATGCTTCACAGGCCGGATCGGACGGATTCTTTGGACCCTTCAACATCGACATGAGTTCAAAAGGATCTAATTTGGCCTCCATGAATGGCTGGTTCCAGGCAAGAATGCTCTCCGGGACCACGGCAGTTGCTTCCTCGACGCGTTTCGCGATGTTTCCCCTGTTGAGATTCAACAAGGCGGCGTACCTGACGGGAACCTACAGGATCCGACCGGAAGACAGACAGGACTCCGGACCATCTCTCAATCCGGATCTTGAAGCGGTTTTCTCACGCGGGACATGGACCAGATTATGGATGACGGTTCATACCCCTTTGGGCACTATCCATTATGGGAGAAGAGGCTTCCAAAAGGGGTGTGGGCTCCAATTCAGCAGTACGAAAATGGCCGAAGACCTCTTGGATGCGGCAAGGAGGACCGTGGAAATCTTTGAGCTGGAGACATGCAGCGGTCCCCTCGCCATGGGCGTCGGTGCTTATCCTTGGAGACGGGGGAGCACTCAATACTGGAACTTTGAAGATCAAAATGCGGCAAGGTCGGCCCATGTGTTGAGCTACATCAGGTACGCGGCCGGGGATTTCGATGCAGGCGCCGGAGGATTCTATTGGGAGTCCGGTGAAGGACCTGAAGGCAGGACCAGTACCCACAAGCGCATCTCCACACCTCCGTCCGCTGCGTCGGGCACCGAGGGCTGGATCTATTTCAAGTATTTCAACGGCAGGCTGTTCTTCAACGCCGAGGCCGACTGGTACTACAGCACCATTCGTTATCAATCCTCACAGGACGGCACCTTTAACGGTGATCCGGCCATCCCGCACCCCGGCGGAGGAAGCCGCTTCGCTCCCAAATATGTCGAGTCGTGGCGGTACATGATTGAAATGGGAGGACTTTCAGGCCCCATTATGCTCAGCCTTCTGTTGTGTCACATGCCCGGACCGGACAGGAGACACGGAATTCTCATCGACAAGCAACCCTTCATCCAGGATCCGGAAAGAAGCGCGTATGGGGTCTTCAACCCATATTGTCTCCTCATGGCAAAGTACTACAGGGCAGGAGTCAACTCGGAACAGGACATGTCCGCTTCGGATGTGGCGGCAGGGCAGCTTCAATACATGGCTGCCAACAACTTGACTGTTGACGCCTCGGTCATGCTTGCACGAAGGGCATCTCATGGATACGGCTACGGATACATAAGGCCAAACCCCGACGGGACCGGCACGGTGGATTTCGGCCACAGAGGCGATTTCTCGGCCCCGGCCCCCTCGATACCGGACAACGACCTGGGCTGGGAGGTAAACCTCGGTGTGGCATGGAAGCTGCTGGAAAATTGGGAGCTTTATCTTCGGACCGCGTACTGGCAGCCCGGCAAATGGTTTAACTTTGCCTGCATCGACAAATCGATAACGAACTGGGACGTTCCCTCATCGGTCAACAATTGGGGCACAAACCCCGACAGGGTCATAGCTCCCATCATAGGGATCGAACTCTACGTCAATGCCAAGCTCTGAAACGCGATTTCACCAGACGGGCGAATCCCCCCTCCTTCCGTTTCAGTCCTCCGGCTGCGTCCAACATACGGTTGTTGGTTGCTGGAGACTCGATCTCCCGGCTGTGGCCGAGACATGCGCGCCGCGGGCTTGACTTGGAATCCCGCGTATGGTTCGCTGACGGCTGGAAAAAGCCGGCGTTGTGCCGAGGGAAGCGGGAAATCACTTGGATTCACGTGATTTCCGGCAACGGAGGAATAGTATTGAATATACGGCAGTACTTCGGAGGGGCCAAAGCAATGGGGGATTCGGCCCATATACCGGCCGACGGCGTGGTACTCCTGGTTTTCTTGTGTTTGCTGTGGGGTGGAAACATGGTGAGCATCAAGTACAGCAGCCAGGGAATTACGCCGATTCTCACCGCGATGCTCCGCTCGGTTGTTGCCGCGCTCTGCCTTTGGGCCTACGCCTGGTACCTTGGGCAGAGAGTCTTTATTGGAGGAGAGGATCTCAGACACGGTGCAGCCATTGGAGGCCTCTTCGGGGCAGAGTTCCTTGTGCTCTATTATGGACTGGACTTGACCAACGTATCCAGGGCAATCATCTTTCTCTATACCCAGCCGTTGTGGACCGCGCTTGGGGCTCATTTCTTTCTTTCGTCGGAGCGCCTAAGCGTGACGAAGTGTTTGGGGCTGATCCTGTCGTTTGCCGGGCTGGTCACGGTCTTTGCCACCCGGCCCGCGAACCTTGGCCCGCACTATTGGGTGGGCGATCTGTTGGAGGTCGGCGCGGCAGTGCTCTGGGCCGCAACCAACATCTACATCAAACGGTTCATGCAGAACAAACCCATAACCCATTATCAGACCCTATTCACTCAGTTGTTGTTTTCCATCCCCGT
>JAZDHD010000241.1:0-4277 GCA_043806215.1 Pseudomonadota bacterium
CGCCGGTAAGACGGCTCAGGATATGCGGCTGCATCCATGAGATCGACTATAGGCTTAGTCCGAGGGACTTGATGTGATGCTTGAGCGCGTCTCGGGAGACTCCCAGCAATTCCGCCGCCTGTTGTTTGCGCCCCTGCGTACGGTGCAGGGCCTCGTTGATGAGGCCCAGTTTGACATCCCGGATGACGTCGTTGAGAGACCGGCCGTCGGGAAAGGTGACGGACAATGACCAGTCGGCAATCTCCTCGGCGACAAGATCGTTGTCCCAACGGGAAAGGTTGCACGGGTCGATATTACGCCCGTCTCCCAGAATGACGGCCCGTTCCAGGACATTCCTAAGCTCCCTGATGTTTCCGGGCCAGGGATAAGCGGCCAGAGTCTTGATGCATCGTGAATCGATTGTGGGGACGAACCCCAAGCCAAGCTTATTGGTGAGGCCTGCAAGGATCTCCCCGGCCAACCGGGGGAGATCTTCGCTACGCTCCCGGAGCGGAGGAATACTGATGGAAAAGACATTGATCCTATAGTACAAATCTCGTCTGAAGCGGCCGTCAAGTACTTCTTTTTGCAGATCACGATTCGTCGCGGCGATGAGTCTCGCATTCACCGAGATGCTCTTCTCACCTCCCACGCGGGTGAAGGATTGGCTATCGAGGAACGTCAGGAGCTTAGCCTGTAGAGGCAAGGAGAGTTCCCCGATTTCATTCAACAAAAGGGAGCCTCCTTCGGCCAACTCCAGCAGACCGCGTTTCCTCCCCCGGGCGCCCGTAAAGGATCCTGCTTCGTGACCGAACAGTTCCGATTCGGCAAGCTCGGGAGCCAGGGCCGCGCAATTGATGCCAAAGAACGGCCCGGCGGCCCGATGGGATACGTCGTGGAGGAAGCGGGCGATGTAGTCCTTGCCGGATCCGCTCTCACCAAGAAGAAGGACCGTGGAGTCGCTCGGGGCAACGCGACACACCTGGCGGATCACCTCGCGCATGGACGGAGCGTCGCTCTCGTATGTTCGGCCTTCCGGGGGGCTCTTCCACTGCCTTTCACGGTACTCGGTGACGTCGCGGGCAATTCCGCAGAGTCCAATATGGTTCCTTTCCGAATCAGCCATGGGAACCTTTACACAACTGATGGTTATTCTGCCCCGGTCAAGCTTCAACGAATGCTCGGATTCAATTATTTGCCCTTCCAAGACGCGCAGATCAACCTTCCGCAGGGCCTTTGACTGTCCGTCGCCGTACAGGTCACGATCCGTCTTCCCTATGACTTCCGACTCGGACATGTCCAGCAGATTAAGCATGGCAGGATTGACATGCGTGTACTTGAGATTGCCGTCCTTAATGAATATGCAGTCTTGAGCGGTTTCGAAAACAGTGCGGAAGCGTTGTTCACTTTCCAGCAATGCCAATTCCGCTTTCTTGCGGTTGGTGATGTCCTCGACTATCGCTTGAGCGCCGGCTATCCGGCCCTCGGTATCACGGGTGGGCACAAGATGAACACAGAGGTGGACGCGCTTGCCCCACACCGACGTGTAGTCGTACTCCGAAACGATGTGCTCGCCCGTGCTCATGCAACGCTTGATGTCATCCGCGATGCCTGCCTCGATGAGTGGAGGGCTCAGCAGTACATTGATCTGTTGAGTGGCCGCACGGGAAGGAGACCCGAGAATTTCCAGGAGAGCCTGATTCTGCTCAAGGATTCGTCCTTTGATGTCCCACGATATGATACCCACGGGAGCGTTCTCCACCAGCATTCTGTACCGGTTCTCGCTCTCCCGCAACGCTTGGGTGCGCTCTTCCACCATGTCTTCCAGAAGCGCCTGATACTGTCTTAACGCGTCGCGCGCTTCCTTCATTTTGAGAAGGGAGTCTATCCTAACCTTCAGTTCGATCCTGTCGATGGGCTTGGAAATGAAGTCGTTCGCACCGGCTTCCACGGCCTGCAGTCGGTCCTCTTTGCTCGTCAAGACCGTGGCCATCATGATGGGTACGTCCGCGTACTCGTGGTGCATCCGAATCCTGCGTGCAACCTCGAAGCCGTCCATTCCGGTCATCATGACATCCAGCAGCACCAGATCGATCTCCGGCGCCAGCTTGCCGAGAGCCTCGCTTCCGTCGGCCGCCAGTACCGCCCGGTGCCCCAAGGCCTCCAACATGAACTGCATCAGATCGAGGTTCCGGCTTTCATCATCGACCACGAGAATACATTTTCGACGATCCATTGACTCATCCCGCATTGCAGAGCGTAATTCCCTCTAACAAATGATATCATCAATTGTGCAAAATGCGTATGAGGCACATCACATGATCACGAGAAAAAGTCTTCGGCAGGGATTTTTTTTTGCTGCCGGGTCAAAACCGGCCCCCCGGTACCGCTAAGTGCTCCGTTTCCTAATTACGGTCACACATTTTCGTAGGATGTGGTGAATCCCGCTTTCAGCGGGATGAACCGTCCCGCGGGACGCGGGATTCGCGGGTGAGATTGCCACGCCCTCCCAAAGCCTCGGGCTCGCAATGACATGGTTCAGCGTGGTGCCGTGGCCGAAATCGCGAGCGGCCACGAGATGTCACTGCGAGGAGCGCAGTCCCGCGCACCGCGGGAAAGCAATCTCAGCACGAAAAATCCGCGACCGTATTTACGCCGCGAAGCACTCAGTGTTCTACGGCGTAAATACGGTCACGGATTCCGTAAACGCGCGGTAGCGTCCCGGCGTCCCTGCCGGGCGAGAGATAGGACTTTGTTTCTACTAAAGAATACCGGCACGGAGGCCGGCGCTACCAAAGCAGGGATAATTGCCACAAATGTGCCACTAAGAAAGGGAGGAAGAAATCAGGGCATGAAAGTGATCTGCCGAATGGTAGTACCCTTATTGGCGGCGGTCTTGACTGGTTCGGGCTCCTATGCTGAAAGCCAACCTGTCGAAAGGAAAGGTATTTCTTTTTCTCTCCCTTTCAGCTGTGGTGGCGAGCCGGGTGACAAGAGGAAAGACAATGAAGTTGTTTGCTTGGCGGGTTCGTTCGAGGCCGGACTCAAAGTGGTCTTGGTTTGTACGAAAGCAAGTTGTACCGGGAAGACCGCAGGCACGTTTCTATCTGAGCACGTTGGTCATGAATTCGATGCGACCCACTTGACCGGGACAGCAGAATGCTCTACCGAAGTTGACGATACGTGGTACAAGATTGCAGTCGTCGGGATTGCTCCCTCAGCGGTCAACGTTCTCGAACCACAGAACGATAAATCATCTCTATCTCAGGACATGGAAGCGAAAGCTCGCAAAATCGCAGGATCAGGGTATCGAGATCTTTCCGCTCCAGGTCAGCCTGTCAGGGATGTGGCCGACTCTGCTCCGGATGTGTTCCGGGCAGGTAATGCCGCTTTCGTACTTTTCAAATGTACTGATGAGTTTCTGAATCAGGACGGGCTTCCCGTAGTGGTCCTTAACAATAATGCGTTCTTATTGGACGGTTCTTGCGCACTCAGGTCGCCTTTCTTTTTCACCGTGAACAACAGACTGCATGTTTTGTACTGGGCAACAGTATCTTGTTGCGGTTGTGGCGACTCGAATCTTTTTGTGTACGACCTGTCGGGTGAATCGCCGGAACTGGTTTATCAGAACACCGATTTCTCCGACTGACTCTTTGGTCAATACACTGAGGAAATCGGGGGACACAACACTTATTTTGGTTTACGAGTCGGCAGCTCTCCCATGGCATCGCTCTATGGCTGGTCTGTCGCGCACCGTGGTGTTCGGCACTTCCGCGCCATTTCGGAAGGGGTGCACGAAGTGCAGGATCTCGTACCCCTCCTTGCGTAGGTCGGCACGGTCAACCTTATGCCGTGGGAGGATTCCCTCCCCAAGTCCAATGCTGCTTTCCGACCGGTAGATTGAGTCTACGGTTGATGGCTTCGACGTCAAATCGATCCGGGTCAAAGTCCTCATCCACCCATTCCAGCATTTCCTCACGGTCTTCGTGAGAAGGATCCTTGAGCGCCTCCAAGAGTTCCTCATAACCCCAAGCGCCGCCGCAATCCTCCGGTGGACAGGCGCGTCTCCCCGTGAGGCAGATAGGATATTGGGTCCCTTTCTCCGGAGGAATGATCTTTTCAAGAAGAATTTCATGTTCCCAGCTGTCTCCAAAGTCGTACAGGTAATGGAACTTCTCTTTCTCCTCGGACATCAGCAGGTCGAGCCTGACCTTTTTCTCGTCCAACACGTCCCCGTCCCCCGAAATAGCCGGATCTCCGTAGGGAGTACCAAAGACGTCGAATTCGTGAAGATGCCC
>JAZDHD010000242.1:0-19201 GCA_043806215.1 Pseudomonadota bacterium
TATGATAACTCTTTAATGATCTGGTGGATAGTTTTTCGCATAGGCTCGATATGCGTCGCACACACGTGAAAAATTTCTTCAGCATCAACATCGAAATAATGATGACTGATGATATCCCGTAACCCTTTGGCCTTTTTCCAATCGACCTGGGGATATTGTGGAAGCAAGACTCCATTTGTGACCTTGTCCAGATTCTTCAGGCTCTCTCCAATGACGATCAACAACATACAGATACTGTCCAGTTTTTCCATTCCTGCGGAAGATCCGGTGAAATCTTCCACGGATTTCACCGGATCAAATCGCTGTAAGATAGTCAGGGCCGCCTGATGAAGCCGCTTTAAAATCTCCAGGGCAAGAGCTTTGTCATACATAGAGTGCCTCCTGATCGATTCTACTCTTCAAGAAAGCATTCATGGTAGCCCGATATCTAACAATATCCACATGACAGTCAAACTGTTCCTCCAATTCCTGTTTGATGCCGATGAGCATGAACATATCCGGCGCAGTGAGTTCCACCACTACATCAATGTCGCTACTTTCATTCATAGTGTCCCTGGCTGCAGAACCGAAAATGCCGAGCCTTACAATTTGATATTTGTCCTTGTTCATATCTTTGAACCGGCGCAAAAGACGAATGACTTCGTCTCTTTTCATGATTTCCCCCCTACATTCACTTCGACGATGGTCATGGTGTCGTTCCCGAATATGTCCACCACTTTGACAGCCAGCTTGCGTCGCCCAGGTGTGCATTCGTGAAAGATGCTGGTCAATTCCAGCGACCGGTCCTTTTTTGTGCGGAAGGATTGCCACTCGTTTTCAAAGATGTAATCCCCGGTCCAAACCTCTTCCCAGTCTCCACTATCAGGGTTTCGCACACGGACGATTTCACGCTTGTTCTCAAAGTTGAAATCAACCGCCCAGTAATCGATCCAGTCCGTCCAGTTTTGGGTGAGGTGTTCGCGACTGACGATGCCGTTTTTGTCCTTGCTCACCTTCACGATCTGCCCCCGCTCCACCACTATTTTGCTGCCTTTATCCTTGAGCGATGCTTCCGCAGCAGCGATGGAATCCTGCGAATAAAAGACCGAAAAGTCGGTCAGTTCCACCGCCACGTTGTTCTTTTTTGTGTGCGGTTTGATCTCGATAGCCGCCACATCATGGAAAACCACCTGGTTCTTTTCCACCGCCCGCTTGTCGAACACCTCCGCGGGGATGTACTTGGGGGCGATGTCAATACCTTTGGATCGGGCTTCGTCCAGCACATTGGGGAACAATCCCATCTCAAACTCAAAGCCAAGGATGTCCACGCGAGTAATGTGTTTTTTTCGGCATTCCAGGATAACTTCTTCCACAAACAGGCGTGTCACCGGAAGGTTGACCGGTCCCACCGCCACCAGCCGACCGGCCTTTTTACCGTGGAATGTGGCAAAGCCGTCGGTCTTTTCGGCACGGTAGGCCCGAAGGATCAGGTCGAGGAAATCGGCTTCCTTTGCTTCCAGTTGCTTTTGCTGTTCGGCTTCGCGCAAATTGGGGTTAACGCCGATGTAGTGTTGGCGTTCGTACTTGCCCAGGTTGAGGATTTCAAAGGCCCGGTAGTTCTTGCCGGCGGCTTTGAGCTGCCGCTGCACGCCGATCATCCGTTTGCGGGTTGTGTGGATGGCAAACTTGCCCAGGTCGCTGACAATCCACTTGCGGCCCAGCTTTTCGGCCACGGCGGCCGTAGTGCCGGATCCGCAATTGTGGACGGTGCAGAGGTCGGTTATGTATGAATGAGCGCCCTCCACCCGAATGTCATACACTTCTTCCGTTGTATGAGAGCGCAGTACTTCACAGATTTTCAAAGGGTGTTGTTCAATACCGGCGTACACCGTATCTCCGGGGAGCAGATCACCGGCATAACGCCATTGTTGTTGCGGATCTGATTTCAAGACCCGTTGACGGCATATTCGGGATATTTCGGAGGTAACACCATCAAGATGAGCACCGACTTCATACGCTGTGAAACGAATTACCGTTAGCCCCATGTTCTCCATGAAAGCGTTTCTTGTCTCGTCGTACAACCGCGATTCATCCGACTCGAAATGCTGTGCGCCGTCTATTTCCACCACCAATCCGCATTCGTGACAGAAGAAATCGGCAATGTAGGGACCGATGGGATGCTGCTTCCTAAATTTCACGCCCAGTCGTTCGCTTCGCAGTATGGTCCAGACAGCGCGTTCCGGAGGACTCGAATTCTTCCGTAGTTCCCTGGCGCGCGCAAAATGCTCATGAGGAATGCCGCTCCATTGCCCCCGTGGCGTGAGATGTTTCACGCGGCGTTCAGTTAGGACTAGGTGCTCCTCTGTGAGCGAGAGGGATTTTCCGTTCTCGCCGACAACGGTGACCATGATACCCTCATGATTACGAGAGAAGACTGCGAGCACCATATGCGGCTTGCCATCGTGAGAATACACCCAGTCGCCGAGTTTGACGAGGTCGATAGGAATTTCCTCCTCCAATGCCCCGCAATCAGGAGGAGAAGACTTTCCCCCCTTGATCCCCCCGCAATCAGGAGGAGAAGACTTTCCCCCCTTAATCCCCCCGCAATCAGGAGGAGAAGACTTTCCCCCCTTAATCCCCCCGCAAGCAGGGGGAAAAGAGCTTCCATCCCCGAACCTCCGCAAGTGGGCGGAAAACCTTCGCTCCTCGAACCCTGCATCGGCGCAGGGAGAATATGTCTCCCCCCCGCTTGCGGGGGGGCAGGGGGGGGGGATCTCTGGACACACGCACAAGACCTTCGTCCCCTTCCTCACGCAGAAGAAATCACCCACCAAATCGCCTTCGTTGGAAGAGGCTTTGATGATGCGTTCGAGGAGGGCTTCAGGTTTTTGGGTGGGGTAATCAATCCATTCTCGGCTACCACCCATCAATGGGCTAATGTCTATCCACATGTCCTGCATTGGAACGCCTTTCATCTGATCCAAAAAGCCTTTGTAAGAAGGCATTCCAGTCTTAGAATAAACTAATAAACCATCATCATGCATTCTTTGCATTCGTTCTCTTGAATACTTCCAAACGCGCTTTATACCATTCCATTCATAAGTGAGGTTAGGTCGATTCGTGTTCGGGTTTATGCAGGAAATTAGCCGATATTTTCTTCCGTCAGGCTCAGTGTACTTGTAAAAGTCTTTGAGATATTCCTCGCGGTGAGGAGAATATTGGGGATTCCACACAAAAGAGTCAGTCATGCTGTAGCGGAGAATGGTGTCATGCGATGAACCAAATTTGTAATCAACATTTCCATGCGGCAGAGATCTCTGCCAAATAACTTCATTTTGGAAACGATCGTTTCCGAATACTTCGTCCAATACCAATCGAATGAAACCTGTAACGCGCCAATCACAATGCACATAAATACTCCCATCCTCGGTCAGCAAATCCCTCATCAACACCAGCCGCTCGTAGAGCATGGCTATGAAAGAGTCCGCACCTTTGCCCCAGGTGTCACGATAGGCGATCTCTTCGAGGATGTTGGGCCTCTTGGTGAACGTGTCGCCGCCGATCTCGATGTTCATGCTGAAATCAGCACCTACGTCAAAGGGCGGGTCAATGTAGATGAGCTTTATGCCGCCATGCTTTTCGATTTCCTCACGGAGCAGGCCGTTCTTCAGCGATGAGAGGATGAGCTTGTTGTCGCCCCAGATGAGCTTGTTTGTCCAGCCCTTGAGCTGGCGGCCACGAGTGTCCAGGTCGAACAGGGTCGGCTGCAACACGGTGTCTTCCGGTTTCTCGGCCCGAGGCTCGTCCACCTGCTCGATTACCTGGAAGGGCAGGACGATATTGCAGACCTCGCCTGTCTTACCGTTCCAGACCAGCTCCACTTCACGCTTCTCTTCGAACAGCAGAAAGCGGTATTTATCCGGCAAAGGTTTGTCGGCTTCAATATAGCGAATGATCTCTTGTCGTTCCTGCTCCGTCAGTCGTGGCATGAAATCCCTTCTTCTTAAACGCGTTCTGCCCGGAGCCAAACCAAGATGCTCAGGAGAACTTAAGGCCCAGGCTCAGCCGTCATAATGAATGGACCGGTTGTTGCCTAAAAGGCCCTGGTTGCAGCCTCTGCAATCATGCGCCGGTACACGGTGATCGATTCCGAGACCAGGGGGATTATACGACAGGAGAGTATCAAATAGGGACAATAAAGACCAAGTTTATAGTACCTCCTCTCTCCCCATCCCCTAACCCCTTCCCCAAGTCTGGGGAAGGGGGACCGGAAGCCCCCTCTCCAAACTTGGAGAGGGGGTTGGGGGTGAGGATCGTCAAAGATAGCGGGACGGTAACTTCTCAATAAGTCCGGGCCATTTCCCCCCTCTTATCCCCCCGCAAGCGGGGGGAAGCGCTCCCTCCCTGCTTGCGGGGAGGGTCGGGGAGGGGAATTCTTGGAATTCGCCCGGGGTTTTTGAGAAGTTACGCGGGACGCCCCTAAAAAACTACGTTGAGAAGTTCATCAAATGTGAGGTTCCGTGTGAGGTGAACGGCTGCTTGTTAATCCAGCGGTTCGCAAGACCCACGAAGATCGGAATCGTGGTCACCATGACGGCAACCCGGGGCACTGTGGCAAAACCAAGTTACCAATGGAACAAGAGATAGGCCGGGGTGACTCCGACTGAAACTGTACGCTATAATGGAAGGCGGCCGTGAAGCATTCGCTCGCCGTAAGGAGATTTGCCGGTTATGGAAGCAAGGGAAATCATCGAGCTGATTGCGCGGGGCGAAGATAGCCGGACGCAATTCAAGCTGAGCCAAGGTGTCGCCAATGCGAGGTCTCTGGCAGGTGAAATGGTGGCTTTTGCGAACAGCAGAGGCGGAAGGATTTTCATCGGCGTTGGCGACACCGGCTCGGTCGTCGGTCTATCTCCTGAAGACATTCGAAGGATCAATCAACTCATCTCCAACGTTGCCGCCGATTGCGTGCGGCCTTCGATCAATCCTGAAACAGAGAACATTTCTGTAGGCGACCTATTGGTCATGGTTGTCACGATCCCTGAAGGCATCTCGAAGCCGTACTCCGACAACGAGGGCGTATTCTGGGTAAAATCCGGTGCTGATAAACGCCGAGTAACGGCTCGCGAAGAAATCCTGCGCATGATGCAGGAGGCCGAGCTGGTCCATGCCGATGGAGTGCCGATCCGGGGTACCGCTGCCGACGATGTGCACATGGGGCACCTTGGCGAGTTCTTCATCAAGCAATATGGAGAGTCCATTGACGAGGCGCTTGAGAAGACGGGCATCTCGGTTCTCCGGTTGTTGAATAATCTGGGGTTGGCACGGGGATCGACGCTCAATCTGGCCGGCCTGCTTCTTTTCGGCAAGACTCCCCAACGCCATCGCCCGGCCTTCGTTGTCAAGGCCGTCTCCTTCGTCGGTAACGACCCGGCGGGCATAAGATACCGGGACAGCGAGGACATCGACGGTTGTCTGCGAGACATGCACGCCCGCACCATGTCCTTTCTCACGCGGAATCTTCACCGCGTGCAGGGCGACAAGGACTTCAACACCGAAGGTGATCTGGAAATCCCGAAGGTCGCGCTGGAGGAACTCGTCGTGAACATGCTCCTGCACCGTGACTACTTCATCTCCGCACCGTGGCGCGTGTTTATTTTCGACAATCGTATCGAATTGATCAGTCCCGGCTCTCTGCCGAACAATATCACCATAGAGAATATCCGCAATGGCGTGTCGGTGATCCGCAACCCGCTCATAGCCTCATTCGCAACCAAAGAACTGCCCTATCGAGGAATCGGCACCGGTATCCGCCGAGCCCTGGCCGCCGCGCCGGATCTGGTGTTGGAATCGGACTACGAACGCAACCTGTTTACGGCGCAGATACCCAGGAAGGCTGAATAATGACGGAAGGCCGAATATTCAAGGGAAAGAGACTGATCGAGGTCGCTTTGCCGTTGCGGGAAATCAACGACGCGTCGGCATGCGACAAGATGCCGGGCATTGGACCACATCCCAACGGTATTCATCTGTAGTGGGCGCGCCTTCCACTGCCGGCGGCCCGAGTCTCGTGCCGAAAAAAGATCACCCGTACATCGTGGCGAACCCGCAAGCTGGATTGCTCAGTTCCGTTGCTGATGCGCACCGCCGCTGTTCACGGGGCATCGACTTTCACGAGGGCCGGCGACGGAAATGGAAACGGCCCCTCCCGAATAATCGGGGGGGGCCTTCGCGCAGCAGAATCACCAAACGTTACCATGTAAGGGGCCCCGGACCGGGCCCCTGCCCTTTAGCGGCCTCAGCCGCCGGCGGCCTGGCGGAACTCCGCATCGATGAAGTCATCCTGCGGAGGCCGGCCGGTTTGTGAACCACAGGTTCCTCCCGAGCATCCGCCCGTTGGACCTGCCCCGTAAGCCTGCTGTTGCGGTCCGCCGCCCTGTTGACCGTACAACGTCTGCGCCATCTGGTGTGATGCGCTGTTGAGCACGTCCATGGAGGACCGGATGCCCTCCAGATCACCGGATTCCATCGCGTCCTTGGTCTGCCGCAATGCAGCTTCAACCGCGGTTATGTCATTGGGATTGAGCCTATCCCGGTTCTCCTTGACGAGCTTCTCAATATTGTAGACCAGAGAATCAGCCTGGTTGCGTGCATCGATGACGTCTCTCTTGCGCCGGTCTTCTACGGAATTGCGTTCCGCATCCCTGACCATGTTTTGGATCTCGCCCTCGGACAAACCGCTGGACGCGGTTATGGTGATGTCCTGCGATGCGCCGGTTCCGAGGTCCTTCGCGGTCACGTGAACAATCCCGTTGGCATCAATGTCGAACCCGACCTCGATCTGAGGAACTCCCCGTGGAGCGGGCGGAATGCCGGTCAAGTGGAAACGCCCAAGCGTCTTGTTGTCGCCGCCCATTTCTCTCTCTCCCTGCAGTACGTGCACCTCTACGGCGTCTTGTCCGTCCGCCGCGGTGGAGAAGACTTCCGTCTTTCGCGTCGGAATCGTGGTGTTCCGGTCTATAAGCCGAGTCATGACTCCGCCGAGTGTCTCGATCCCAAGAGAAAGGGGAGTCACATCCAGGAGAAGCACGTCTTCCACCTCTCCACCGAGCACACCGCCCTGGACTGCGGCGCCGAGAGCCACCACTTCATCGGGGTTCACGCCCTTGTGCGGCTCTTTGCCGAAGAATTCCACGACCCGTTTGTCCACCATTGGGATTCTCGTAGAACCTCCCACGAGGACCACCTCGTTGATGTCCTTGGCCCCGACTCCTGCATCCGCCAAGGCCTTCCTGCACGGTTCCGTGGTTCTGTCGACCAGATCCGCGATGAGGGCCTCGAGCTTACCCCGGGTCAACTTGAGATTGAGATGCTGCGGTCCCGTTGCGTCGGCGGTTATGAAAGGCAAATTGATGTCCGTTTCCATGGTGGAAGAGATCTCGCACTTGGCCTTCTCCGCAGCTTCCTTGAGACGCTGGAGAGCCATTGTGTCCTTGCTCAAATCAATCCCCTTGTCTCTCTTGAACTCCTCCACGATCCAGTCAATGATCCGCTGGTCGAGATCGTCCCCTCCGAGGTGCGTGTCGCCGTTGACGGCCTTGACTTCGACCACGCCGTCACCGACCTCGAGAATCGAGATGTCGAACGTTCCTCCGCCGAAGTCGTACACCGCGATCAGTTCGTTCTTCTTCTTGTCCAACCCGTAGGCCAGGGCTGCCGCAGTGGGCTCGTTGATGATCCGCTTAACGTTCAGTCCTGCGATCCGCCCCGCGTCCTTGGTTGCCTGGCGCTGGGAGTCGTTGAAGTACGCAGGCACGGTTATCACCGCGTCCGTAACCTTCTCGCCGAGATACTCCTCCGCAGCTTTCTTGAGCTTCTGCAAGACCGCGGCCGAGATCTCCGGCGGACTGAGGGTCTTGCCTCCGGCCTCTATCCGGACGTCTCCGTCCTTTCCTTTTACGACGTTGTACGGCACCGTCTTGCGTTCTTGCTCCACTTCGTCATATCTCCGCCCCATGAATCGCTTCACGGAGTAGATGGTGTTCTTGGGATTGGTTACGGCCTGACGCTTGGCCGTTTGTCCAACCAGCCGTTCTCCCTTCTCGGTGAATGCCGTGACCGATGGAGTGGTCCGGCCTCCCTCTTCGTTTACGATCACTTCCGGGGACCTTCCCTCAGTCACTGCTACGACGGAATTGGTGGTTCCGAGATCTATTCCTATGGTTTTGGGCATGGTGACTACCTCCGCTGCGCTTGTCATTAACCTTTCAGGTTCATATCACAGGTAATCACCAAATCATGGCTGTCAAGTTTACGTTGTGGTAAATTCCTCTTGGCCTCGTCATTTCCTCACATTCAGAGATCCTTGACATCCTTCCTGAAGATGTGCTAATAATACGTGTAGTTTCAAACTATTGTCTTTCACCCTTCCGAAAGACTCACCATTTTCCGGTGGCGGACGAGCCGTGTGGAAAAGACCATGTTGTTGAAGTTCTGGGGCGTTCACGGAAGCCTCCCGCGACCTGGGCCAACCACGATCAAATTCGGTGGAAACACCGCGTGCGTGGAAGTGCGCCTCGGGAGAACTCTCATCATCTTCGATGCAGGTTCGGGCATCCGGGAATTGGGTGAGGATCTGCTCCGCCGCAATGAGGGCTCAAAACGGAACGCGCATATCGTGGGCCACATCTTTTTTTCTCATGTCCACTGGGACCACGTTCAGGGTTTTCCTTTCTTTGCACCGGCATTCATGCCCGGCAACGAGTTTCATCTCTACGGCGGCACGGGTCTGAACACCACCATTCACAGGATCATGACCGATCAGATGTCACAACCGAATTTCCCCGTGACGCTTGGAGATATGGGTGCTTCTCTCACGTTCCATGATCTTGATCCCGGCGACATCGTCACCATAGACGACGCGGTGGTACGGACTGAAAAGCTCGATCACCCCGGGGGAAGCTTGGGTTACCGGGTGGAGTGGGACGGAAAGATCTTTGTTTACGCAAGCGACACCGAGTTGTCGGAGGACATCGAGCCGAGCATGGTCAGGCTGTTGCTGAACGCCGATTTGGTGATCATTGACGGCATGTACACGCAGGCCCAGTATGTAGGCAGCAAGGATGGGGTCTCACGGAGATGCTGGGGGCACAGCACATGGGAGAGAGCGGTGCAAACCGCCAAGGCCGCGAAGGTCAAACGCGTGATACTTTTTCATCACGGTAATGACGACAAAACCGTGGAAGACATCGAGCGGCGGGCCCAAGAGAAGTTCAAGGATACCATGGCCGCGTATGAGGGGTTGGAAATAGAGATCTAGCCGGAGTATGCTATCCCAATGTCCGGGTTCCTCGTCAAGGTTATTCGGCGGTAAATGCCTTGAGAGGAACGTCGCCAAGGCTGTCAACCTGGTCGGCACTGAGGCCTGTCATTTCAGTGATGAGATTCCGTAGTTTCTTTCCGCTGTGCAGTATCCGGTCGATATCTTCCGGACTCACTCCCATTCGATCCAAATGGTACTCGCATATGTCCCGTGGACTCGGCGGAGGTACCCGATGATGCTTCTTTTCATAAGCACCGGTCAGGGTAAGCAATATCTCGAGTTCCTCTGATTCTGAGGAGTCTTCCAGAGGAGTCCCCCAAAGTACGTCTATGCGTTCCATTGCGGCTTCGTATTCTTCTTTCGTCCGGATGGGTTTGACCTCCATCAATAAGCCTCCTCGTTGTCACGATTAAATGACGGCGGCGTATATCCTGTCATAATCTTTATGATAACCAACCCATCGGATTAAGACGACCTGTCTCTCGTAGTCAATCGCCGTCACTATCCGATAGGTGTTCCCGCCAAGATTGAAGACTACTCGGTTATTTTGCAGGAAATCGGCTGTACCATGTCTTCTCTTGACGTCCATCGGGTTATGCCATTCGGCTTCTTCAGTGTCTTCAAGCCACGCAGGAAAAAGTCTGTTTGCCTTGGCATCTCCAGAAGCCATGAACTTCAGGATCTTATTGCGACGAAGAACTTCCATAACGTTTACTGCACATGACCCCGGGTTGGTGAATGGATTCGAGAACGGCTGCCGGCATTCTTTTCGGGCTCGGTCTCTCCTCCTGATGACAATCTGTCGTGCGCTATTCCGACCCCGGGATCACGGGTTTAGGGTAGCCTTCCCATTACCATGGGAGGCTTCTCTCTCCTCACTGGAACCGACTCCGGTTACCTTGAACATTGGTTTGAGCGTTTTCGGAGCTACCCATCCCATGACCGGTTGACTGATCAACTCCCACCCTTCGGTGGTCTGTACTCCAATGGGTACAACCTCTTGGCCCACCTTGAGACATTGAAGCTTCTTTGATGAAGCCCCGGGGAAATTCAGTACAGGTAGGCACCCCTTTGAACGGCCCAATTTTCCCACAACCATGGTCACCCTGACAGGGTTCGTGTCCGCAGTCTTGTTCCTCAGGATAGCCGCTGCCCGCTTCTTACCCATCAATTCGGCCGCCTGGTATGCGTTGATCCCTCGATCGTCCTTGGCATTGGGGTCGGATCCTTTGCTCAGCAGCAATTCGATGAGTTCATCATTCTCCCCTGAGACTGTAGCCATGAGCGCTGTCTCACCGGTCTTGGTCTTTAAGTTTGGGTCGGCACCCTTTTCCAGCAGCAGTCTTGCTATCTGAATGTTTCCCGTACGCGCCGTGACAATCAGAGCCGTCATTCCCTCAGGACTCCGGGAGTTCACGTCGACGCCCCGCGTCAACAGTTGACCAATTAGCTCTACGTTTTCTGCCATTGCGGCGTCAACGATTCCCATGCGCTTACTCATGGCCGTAATGGCCAAACGTCTTCCCCAGTCAACAGCGATTCGATTGATTTCTTCGACGATTTTGGCCATCTTCTTGCCGTGGGATTGCCCAGAGGACTCATAGTGTTTCAGCAGGTCTCCGACTTCTTCCACGGTCAGATACTTGTCGTAGATCGACTCAATGCTCTGCATCAAATCGTCCACACCCTCCTTTTCAAGATCGCTTCTCAGGGTAGCCACGAACTCCGTTTGATTTTCGTCCACGTTCTTGGTGGCAAAAGCAACAGCATTCTGCACACTTCGTTTCAATTGCGTCTTCCCGCCTTGTAACTCAATCAACCGACGTATATTTTGGAGTTTGTCTTGAGTGGATTGCGATTGAGCACCGGCCAAATCCAAGACCGGCGCGGCAAGGCACAAGAAAACAACAAGTAATCCTCCCAGGATAAGCACACTCCCTGCATCTGTCTCCCGGCACCTCATGGCCCCCATAATTCACCTCGCAACATCTATTTTTTCACAATCTCCACCTTCCAGATCCCGCCCTTCAGATTCTTCGTAAAGCCTTGGTCTGCCAGTTCCTTGGCCATGGCGGCTATTTCGTTCTTAGCCTGTCGTGCTACAGCCTGGCCTGCCCATTTAGCAGCTTCAATACCTCCACTTACCACAAGGTTTCCGCCGATGAAACTTACAATGCCGACCTGAGGGGCGAACGGCAGGGTGACTATGGTTACGCCGGTGCTTATATTCCCTGCGATTTCACCGGCCGTGTTTACGAACTCCTGGTTCGATTGCCATTCCGACAGGTAGTAATCGACTGCCTGTTTCATTACGGATTGTGTCTTGTACTTTAGCCAGGCCTCACTATTCTGTTTTCTATTCTTCGGGTCTAGGTTGTGTTTCTTGGCCCAGTCCTGGTACTGTTTCTCTCGAAGCCCTGATTCAGAGGGATCCGATACGAGACCGCCGCCATAATACAACTGTCTCGTAATGGTTTTTTTCTCACCCGTTTTCGGATTGCATGCAGTAACCGCAATTGTAACTCGAACCGTGTTAAAGGGGGCCGCAAAAGCTACGGTACCGACTAAACCGTTTCCTGTGGAGACCAGGCAAAGCAAGAGCAGTACCCGTCTCAGAAACGTCAACGTCACGTTCCCAAGGCTTGTTCTCGTTCTCATAGCATCCTCCTCAATCGTGGGGATTACCGCGTTTTCAATTCAAATCCTTACTCCTAGAATCGTCACGCCGGCCGATTCTCCCATAGTTTGCGGCGGACGACCAAAACGTGCCGTGCGTCTCGTTTGTTCCGTTCATATACGATCCTGAGATTCGTCCTCGTCCAGCTTGCTCTGCTCAGTCAAACGCAATATAAATTGCGTCAAACCTGGTACGCAAGACAAGGCATCGTCCCTATGCTCTCCTACTCGCAGCGTGCGATGGGCAATCGGTGTCCGTAAAATCGCTCCATCGCTTCCTTACCTTTCTTTCCACCATTTCCCGCCGATGCTTTCTTGAGAAGCAGGTTCCTCCTCCTGACGACGCTCTGCCGGCCGTTCTCTCGACCTCTGGGACCCGCGGCTTTGAGTTGTTTGCTCACCACCACGCGAAATTTCCCTCCCCTCGTTCGGGCCCACTCGAGTCACCCTGAACATTGGTTTGAGTGTTTCCGAAGGTACCCACCCGATGACCGGATGACTTATCAATTCCCACCCTTCGGTCGTCTGTACTGCCGCGGGCACAACCTCTTGTCCCGCCTTCAGGCATTTCAACTCTTTTGATGAAGCAGTGGGGAAGTTCATTACAGGGACGCATTCCTTTGCATCGCCCAACTTTCCCACAACCATACTGAAACTGACAGGGCTCGTGTCCGCTGTCTTTTTCTTGAGCAATGCCGCAGCGCCCTTCTTATCCATATATTCGGCCAACTGGTAGGCGTTGATCCCTCGATCGTCCTTGGCGTTTGGGTCGGATCCTTTGCTCAGCAGCAATTCAATGAGTTCGTTATTCTCGGAGAAAACTGCCGCCATAAGCGGGGTCCCGCCGGTATTGGTTCTTGAATTTGGGTTGGCGCCCTTTTCCAAGAGTAGCCTCGCCATTTCAGTGTTCCCTTTGCGTGCTGCCACAACCAGGGGAGTTACTCCCTTTGGGTCCCGGGAGTTTACGTCTACGCCCTGCGTCAGGAGTTCACTGACGAGCGCTATGTTTCCTGCTACTGCCGCGTCAAAGATGCCTATGTGTTTGCTCATGGCCCTAATGGCCAGGCGTCTTGCCCATTCCCTTGAAACTCGATTGATCTCCTCGGCGATCCGGGACATCTTATTGATATGAGATCGAGAAGATGACTGGTAGACTCTCAGCATTTCTCCGACTTCCTCGTCGGTCAGATACTTATCGTAAACCGACTCAATGCTCTGAATGAACTCATCCAAGCCGGCACCCTCCAGTTCGGTCTTCAGAGCAGCAGCGAGGTCGGCATCCTTCTTTCCCAAGTTAGCGATGGCAGATGCAAAAGCATTGAGCGTACGGTGTTTCAATTCCGTCTTCCCGCCTTGTAGTTCGATCAGCCGTCGTATGTTGTTCAGTTTTTCCGGATTGACCTGCGATTGTGCGTCGGCTGAACCCAAAGCCGGCACGAAAAGGCACAAAAAGGCCAGTAACAGATCCAGAAGAGTGGATTCGCGCTTGGCCTTCGTATCCGCATACCTCATAGTTCCCATGATTCACCTCTCGACGGTAGGCCGGCCTATTTCGTCCTTTGCCTCCCTTGTTATTCGCGGCCGCCGGCAAAGCGTTACGCGTTTCGTTTTCCCTTCCCCGCTCTTGTACGACAGCTTCGCTTCCCCTGTACGCCTGTCTCAGACGAGTCTATTATCAGCTGCATCAACCCGGTAAGCAAGAGAAAAGGGCCATAAGCCCCTCTTCCATGTCTTTATTCTTGACTCTCTCAATCTATCCGTGTTAAATGGAACACTATATAGTGTTATAAGCTAAGGCTCAGCGGCTGGGGCATTATAGGGATGGGGGAGACCGAAGTGGTGGTGTATCTGACCGCCTCATCCTCTGGCGGCTGAATGTTCAGTGTGTGGGGAGGAATGGAACGATGGGTATGCGTGGCTGCATTGCAGCGAGAATCGTGATTCTCGGAATATGTATCCTTGTTCTTCCGGTTTCGGCTGTCGCGTGGGAATTTCAGATGGCCGGGTTCGGATCGTACGCTCAGTCAAACTATTTTCAGAACGGAAAGAGCGGTTTTTTTGGACCGTACGACGTCGACAACAGCACGGGGGGGGTGGGTGCTTTTGCCGCTGAAAACGGCTGGCTCGGTCCCCAGGTGGGCGACATGGTCACCGGCAGTACCGCTGCGAGAAGCTCTTTCAGTACCAGCCTGTTCCCCAGGCTTCGGATCAATCCGGCTGTAACCATGCAGGGCGTTTACCGGATCGGCAACGTAGACACGGATGTCGTCCCCGGTGCCACGGTCGCATTTGCAGATGGTGAGTGGCTCCAATGGTGGGCTATGCTGAAGACCCCTCTCGGGTTGGTTGCGGTGGGAAAGCGACCGTTTGACTATGGCCTGGGCCTCCAGTTCGATTCGGGCAACCGCACCCAGGAGCATGTTGCTCTTGTGACCTATACGGGTCCGTTCTGTATCGGTCTGGGGCTCTATACCTGGCGGGCGGTGCCGGAACTCAATGACCTGACGGAACGGCTCTATTCCAACTCGTGGGACCAGAACGGCACCGGGATCAGGGACCTTTACGCCTTTCTCAATTATGAATGTGGGGCGTTCGAGGGGGGAGTGGCGGCTCTGTATTATGATTTTCACCAGGGGCCCGAAGGCGCGGACACGCCCGCACTCAGGGCAAATTCCGGGGTCTTGGATTGTCAGTCCACCGAGGGCTCGATTTATCTGAAGTACGCTCCCGGAAACTTCTTCTTCAATGCCGAGGCCGCCTGGTACTATCGGAATGCCCGCTGGCAGCGATCAACCACAGGGCTATTCCAGGGCCCCGATGCTGTCTATGCTGAAGTGAGTTTCGGCTCGAGCGTCTGGCGACCGCAGTACACCGAGTCCTGGCGCTTCTTGGTCCAGACCGGCGCAATAGCGGGTCCTGCAAAACTGACCTTGTTCTACTCATTTGTTCCAGGACCTGACCGAAGACACGGGGTGCTCATAGACAGGCAGCCTGTTCCGGTGGACCTCTATCGGTTAAACACCATTGCCTGGAATCCCGACCAGGGCAACACGGGCGCGTTCAGGCCGTTCAGCCTACTCTTGAGCACCAATTACGGTGCCGGTGTCGGCGCTCTCAACAGGGGCGCGAACGGGTACATTGTGGATGCAAGCGTCTTTGCCGGTCGAGTCGACTATGCGGTGGCAGCCAACCTGAATTTGTTCGCATCATTCCTCTACGCGGAGAGAGTCTCTCACGGTTATGGTTGGGGGTACATAACGCCCACGGCAGCAGGGGGTGTTGCGTACGCGCCCACAGGGACCTTTGCGGATCCGGCGCCTGCCATCCCGGACAACGCTCTGGGGTGGGAAGTGACGGCAGGCATGACCTGGAATCTTCTCGACAGCTGGATCCTCGACGTAAGCGCGGCCTACTGGCAGCCGGGCAGATGGTTCAACTATGCGTGTATCGACAAGGCGGTTCCTGCTTGGGATGTTCCCGCTGCCGGGAACTTTTGGGGTGTCTCGCCTGACAGAACCATTGACCCGGTAATGGCGGTGATCACGTCGCTTATGGTAAATTTTTAGTAGACTCGGTACCTTTTGACGCAATGAGGAGTAACGATATGGAAACGAGACGATATGGAGACTATCTCTGGAAGAGCTTGGCCTTGGCTCTCCTATTCGCCTGCTTTTGTTTCGGCAACCCGTCGGTGGCGGATGCACAGCAGTTTCACGGAGTCCGGACCTTCAAACCGCCTCAGATCGGCACTCCACCCGTTTCAAACGAGGCACTGAGGGAGCAATGGACGGCCTACTACAGCAGGCCGTCCTGGTGGAAAGCCGGAAGAACCTATGATGTGGGGCCCTCGTCAGGATTTCCCACTGCGGGTGTTGGTGGTGTAGGAGGTGGTGGGAGCTGGTAGAGGCTATACCGGCTCCTTACGGACATTTGCTGCGTACCTGGGATCAGGCCTATGTCTTGGTCTGATTTGGGAAATCGGGGCGACAATAATTCGCAGCTCCGCCTTGGAGAATCGAGTACTCTCCGGGTGACAACGTAGTGACGTTAATGCCCGTTGTCTTGGTAGCGACGGCGGTCGTGACGACATTCTTCCAGCGCCCGGCAGAGATGTCGGGACGCACGCTTCTCTTTTCGTGTGAGTCTTAAAGGTGATCCTTAATCTCGTTGCCGGGCATGAGAGCCTGGGAACCATAGGGATCCCAAAAGAACACAGATCCCAGAATCCCATTTCCGGAAGCTGCCGGATTTCAGAAAGTGGGCTGTGCCCCTTGCACTTGGCACTTTGTTTTGGGGTGTCGAGTATGTCGCGCGTCCGTCCTCGCATTAGCTTGAAGGTGCCGCAGTAAGCAATGCACCGCACAGGCCATGGAGCGCGCGATGCCCGCCGTCGATGAATTGAACGGTGCTTCCAATATCCCCGCCGTCGTCTACATGTGCTATGGCAACCACCTCGATAGCATCTGCGGCTTCTCGGTAGATGACGGCAAAAGGAAATCGCCTCAACAGAAAGCGCCGGGTGCCCCTTATGTGTGACGGCCACATCTTGGGGGCATGAGCAATACTCACCATCGCATGGTCGAGTTCGGCGCGAAATTCTGCCGCCGCAGACAGATTCTTATCCCTGTCCGCTGCCGCTTCTGCTTCGGCCACCGCCTCGGGATGAACTATAACTGGCCGGCGCGTCATTTCTGACCGGCGATGCGATCCCTGGCCTTTGACCAAGGGACCATCTCTACCGTCCCTTCGTCCATTTCCTTGAGCCGCAGCACAACTTCGGCATCCCACGCCGATTCGGCATCCCGGTCAACTGCTTCGTCCAGGCCGGCAAGCAACGCCCCGGCGACGGCGGCCCGGGCTTCAGGGGGAAGCTCCAAAGCCCTCTTAAGAATTTCTGTTACATTGCCTTTCATGACCCAATTCTACCTCAATTTCTCCGGACCGTCGTGCATTACGCCGTCAATCCGGCGAAATAACCTTTGTGGCCGAGTTGAGCGACTCGATGACCTCGAACATGTTGGTGGCCTTTCCCACTTTCAGCTGGTCTTCGAGTCCAAAATGCTGCAGACAGGTCCCGCATGAGAGTATCTCCACACCGTGCTCTTCGAGAAGGAGTATTGCCTCCGTACTCTCCTCGTCCACCGTCGTGAGCCGGACGCCCGAGTTGATAAAGATCATGCGCCAGGGCTTTGGGTTCACGTCAATCCACGTACGGAGGAATCCCCGCATGAGCTTTGCGCCAAGTTCGTCGGACCCGGTTCCCATGCCGTCCTTTCCGATATAGACCACATTTCTGCCTCTTGTGACCGCTTCGGGAATAGGACACGGAAGCAGCTCTTCTGCATGCTCCGGCACAGGTTGGTAGCTGAGCCGGCTCACCGTGATCTCGAATTGGTCCCCTCCTAAGTCCTGCACCTCGACCTCGCACCCTTGATTCTTGGCGAAGCGGCTGACGTTCTCTTTTGATGTCGAGTTGTCGACAAGCACTGCAAAATAGCGTTCCCTTCCCTCGTCCAGAACCTTCTTGGTTTCAAGGACCGGTTGAGGGCACGCCAGGCCCCGGGCATCAACTTTCAGGATCTCGTTCATGATCTCTCCTCCCGTATCAGTCGGACCGAGGTTCACCCCCCGGTCAAGGAAAATTCATAGGTCACCGCTATGATCCATGTTATGGTGGATCATACTGTGCTTATTATCACATTTCGACAAAATGTCATAGGTTTTGCCGATTCATTGCATACAAGGTGCCTGTAGCACGGTGAACACCGGAATGCCGAGTCCTCGCAATTCCTAGTGAGAAGTATAGGGAGCTGATAGTGAAGAGAATAGTCGTCATCGGAACCGGCAACATGGGTTCCGCGCTCATTAGAGGCCTCGTGAACGGGAACATGGCCGCGCCGGACTCGGTTGTGGTTTATGACGTAGATCGAGACAAGGCGGCGGCCCTGGTTGAGGAACTCGGTGTCCGGGCCGCAGAGAATCTCGAGGATGCCGTGAACGATTCCGTGGACGTGGTGATCCTAGCGGTCAAGCCGCAAGTGATGGATACGGTAATCGCTCGGATAGCGGGCAGCATCACGGAAAAGCACCTGATGATTTCCCTGGCCGCGGGCGTTCCCACGCGTTTCATCCTGTCGCGGCTCAACAAACCGGCCCGGGTTGTCAGGTCCATGCCCAATGCGGCGGCAATGGTGGGACTGAGCGCCACTGCATTGTGTACGGCCGGTATGGCGGACGAAGAAGATCTCCAGGTGGCCATGAACATCTTTTCCGCGGTCGGCGTTGCGGTCCGTGTCGATGAGAAGATGATGAATCCGGTCACCGGTTTGTCGGGAAGCGGCCCGGCGTATGTTTTTTCAATCATGGAGAGCTTGACGGACGCCGGCGTTCTTCTTGGGCTGGACAGACAGACGGCACGGAAACTCACCGTTCAGACGGTACTCGGAGCTGCAACCATTGCGTCGGCCGAGAGCGTGCATCTCGGGGAGCTCAAGGACCGCATAACGTCTCCCGGCGGCACCACCATCGCCGGACTCCATGTGCTGGAGCGTTCGGGGCTCGGGGGCATCCTCATGGACGCGGTGGCCGCAGCCTCTCGAAGGGGCGATGAATTGGAACCGAAGTGATTGATGATAACGGTTCATCGCGAAGAAGAAGGAATGAACCACAAGACCCAAGGCACCAATAAAACCAACGGAAGAAGTCCACAGATTGCACATATAGACACAGATGATGTGAAATCTGTGTTAATCCTTGAAATCTTTGGATTACCTGCATTCTCTTTTTCGTGTCTTGGTGGCTTTGTGGCAACTTCTCAATAAGTCCGGGCCATTTCCCCCCTCTTATCCCCCCGCAAGCGGGGGGAAGCGCTCCCTCCCTGCTTGCGGGGAGGGTCGGGGAGGGGAATTCTTGGAATTCGCCCGGGGTTTTTGAGAAGCTACCTCGATACCTCTAAAATCGCTGTCTTGTGTCCACAGGACTGCTCCGTACGACCGAGCAGTTGCGAGCATGATACTGTCGGCCATTGGGAGCTTCAATTGGTGCGACAACGTTGCCGCTTCCAAGGCTAGGGTTACTCCCAAGTCGACCACCAGTCCTTGCTGCATTGTTACCACGGCTTGCAGTGCCTCATTTTCAGTTCGCTGCTGAAGCACCCGTTTGAACACCTCATAAATGCTTATGGTCGGTACAACCAATTCTGATGTGCTCTCGATCGCGGGAGCA
>JAZDHD010000243.1:0-2420 GCA_043806215.1 Pseudomonadota bacterium
CCAAGACTTCTCCAAAGGATGTTGCATTCTCCATGATTTCTCTCCTGCACTATTGTGTCTCAAATTCTTCGCAAGCCGACAAGGTTTTCTTGAGAAACTGGAGAGTATTTAGCGCTTCCATTTCCTTCCACGGACCGGGATACTTCCGGATTTCACTGAAGGTCTTTCCGAGGGCTACAGCTTCGGTCACAGGACCTAGAAACGCAGAAATGGAATCCACCACTTCCATGAGATTCTCGGGAGCATCCTCCAGAAGATTCCTACGACGAAATCCACGCCATTGAGACTGCTTGGCGGTATCTTGGCCAAAGGCCATCATAAGCGCAACCGGATCGGAGGGTATTTCAGTTCCTCGGTTCCGAAACGTCTCTTTGATCGCAGCGGCCATCGTTTGCCCCTCGAAATCGAACTGATGGGAAAGGAGCCAGATGTCAAGGAAGTCTTTGAGGCGACTGTTGAGGATGCGGAGTTTTGCCATGATTTGAAACTTCTCGGCTATCGCGCTCTCTTTGCTGTATCCCTGCACCAACGGGACCGGAAGGTCGAGAATGGTAGGATAGTCGGCGGTCACGGCAAAAGGCACAATTGTGTCGCCAAAGCCTATATCGATCTGAATTACGACAGTAGCTGTTCCGAGACTGCCACGCAGACGAACCCGGATACCCTCGTAAAAAGCACCTTCGATAATCCTCTCTCCTACCAGGCTCTCAGGCTCGAAGACCAATCCATCCGGTTCGACTTCCTGAATGCACACTCGCCTCAGGGCAGCGATGATGCTCTCCATGTCATTGCCGAGGCGGCCTAAGAGATCGATGTCCATCGTGGGCCGCGAGAACGGTCCTCTCCACACATTGAACATCAGTGCGCCCTTGAGGACAAAATTGTTCACATACGGGGACTTTGAGAGCCGATACGGGAACCTTTCCATCGCATAGTACTGGAGCAGTTCGTTGAAAGGGCGTCGCGATTCTCGGGCCTGATTCAGAAGACGCTGTCGAATAGAGGCGCCAAGGTCCTTGGTAGGTTGATTGGTCATAGCAGAGATTCCAGATAGGGCTTCATGACCTTATGAACCCGGCACACACAGGCAAATCGGAGCAGATCGTCAACTCTGATGGGCTTCTTTTGCCCGTAAAGTTTCAGAGCCTCGATGACTGTATCCATCCCTACCTTGTTCCGGTACTTGAAGCAATCTGCCAGTGTCTTTTCGGGGGTGTACACACGGACCTGGACCCCATCCCTTGTATGAGTCTCAATCCCCTCACTAAAGGCTCTGTCGGAGAACCAGAAGATTCGAAAAGGGGGGTAGTCCGGCCGAGGACGAGTCGTTCCCCGATTTACCGCTACGTAAATCTCATGAGGTACCTGAGTGGTTATCTCGTGGAAGGCCAGGGCAGAAATTAGACAGATCACGCCACGAGGAATTCTCAGTGCCGCTCTTGCAAGATCGGGATCGCCCAGGACAGGCAATTCCGCAAGTCGATAGACCCCTCGTCCGAGTCGATCCAGGACGCCGGCGTCTCGCATCTCATAGAGAGTCCGGGGGTGAACTCCGCGGCGTATGGCTTCGGCGGTTCTCATTGTACCGCCGTTTTGTTGGAAGACGCGTCTTGCTTTTTCAAACTTGTCTTGATTCGGTGTCATCCGACTGGTCTTTGGATAATAGAACGTACATAAGTTCATACATGCTGGTAATTATATCCAATGAGGCCATTGCAGTCAATTCCAGTCATAACTAAATGACATTCAGGAATTCCGGGGACATAATACCGCTTTTTTTGGCATGCGGCCGCTCTCTCCCAGCATGGCTCTATGGCCGGCCTACCTCACAGCGTGGCGGCTGCCTATCTGTACCGTGTCATATGGTGCGGTATTCCGTCGGAATGCGTGTTCCTTCTGGGTGTGGCGTTGGGGCACGGAAATACATTTGTACACCTCTTGAGGGGCTCACCGGCCGGAATCCGACCAAAACACCGTGCGGAGACCACGAAAGCGATCACTACGAAAAACGGTTTTATGTCCCCCGAATTCCGCACAACTTCCGTACCAGTCGGCAGGGACCTGTCATGGGATCGCGTCACCACAAACTTTCCTAATCATTCAATTACGTTGCCCAAACCTTCCAGATGGCCCAATGCTTTCGTGTATGAATACAGTTTCCTCCAGGTCGCTCGGAACGACTTCACGGCATACTCGGATTCATGGAACTTCCGCTTGAAGTCATATTCGTGACCGGATTCCGGACCACAAAAGACCTCTCCCGGGACGAAATCGTCGTTATACCCGAAAGCACATTCAAGGTACCCTATGCACCAGCAGTTGTCCATGTGCTTGCAGACAGTTCTTTCCGAGAAGTCCTGCTTGCGTAGGTGATCGATGAATTCGAACAAGTATCTCCCGAGGGCTTTGGCGAACTGATG
>JAZDHD010000244.1:0-40627 GCA_043806215.1 Pseudomonadota bacterium
CGAGAGGTCTAATCCCTCCCCACGAGGAAGGTCCTTGTTCTCTGGGCCGGGATAGTATGGACGCGAAATTTCTACCAGACCGATGAGGTCGGAACAAGATGTTTGTCGAAATCGCGGCAGAAAGGATCGACATCGGCCGCCCCTTGTCTCACTACCCCCACACCACCTCCGCCGATCCCAGAATCTCGTCCCGCCGCCTCACCAGATTCTCACTCCGTTCAAGATTCTTCCGGTCCACCAGGTCCACCTTTCGGCCAAGGAGCAGTGAGAACTCTTCTTCGGCCCGGGCAAGGTCCATGAGCGACCATTGCTCATCGGGGTCGAACCGGGCCGGGAGGTCAATGTCGCTCTCGGGGCCGAGCCTGCCGGTTCGAGCGGAACCGAAGAGTTCCAGACGAGCGATTTTCCATTTCCGGCACAGCCCCCGGAGAGCATGGTCCGGGACTTCCCTGTCGCCAATCTTCATTGCCGCCTACCCTTCTGAGGGTGGCCATGGGGAAACTGTCTCAAAACTCAAATATGCGCCCAAGTCGTGGCACGTCGCGGTGTAGGGGCGGGTTTCATACCCGCCCGATTCTGGGTGCTCGATTGCGGGCGGGTGTAAAACCCGCCCCTACAGAGGTCTGCAGCAAACGTCCGCGACGAGCAGGCAACCGGTCTTGCATTGCGTGACGAAAATGAATCCGCATCGTGCTACGATTTGTCTCCGTGCCGGAGTTTTGAGACAGTTTCCTCAGTCCGGCCCTCCCGGAAGACTCTGTTTCCGGATCCCCGACTCGCGGAAGGTGAAATAACACACGACCGCATTTGCAGAACCAAGCACCAAGGAGGTCTTCTCCTCATGCCGCTTTCAATCGGATGGTTTTCCACGGGCCGTGATCCTGCCGCACGCAACCTCTTGAAGACCGTGCACGATGACCTCGTGAATAACAACGTACCGGCCAAGATCGAATGGATATTCTGCCATAGGGAAACCGGGGACGCACCTGCCAATGAAGAATATGTACAGCGGGAGATGTTCTTCGACCTGGCGGCAGGCCTCGAGATCCCCACGGCAACGCTTTCGCATGTCAAGTTCCTTCCTGAGTTGAGAAAGAAAGGCCTCTGGGAGAGCCGCTCGGCGGCAGAGGCCTCGCGGGGTCTGGAAGAATGGCGGAATCGCTTTGGCGAGGAAGTGGTGAAGACGGTTCAACTGCTGGCCCCGGTGGACATCGTGGTCATGGCCGGTTACATGCTCATCATCGGCGATCCGGAACTCGACGCGCTGGACATCGTCAACATACACCCCGCACTGCCCTGGGGACCGCAAGGAACTTGGCAGGAAGTGATCCATCAACTTATCTCGGAGGAAGCCGAGGAACAGGGCATCATGATCCACCTAGTCACCAGGACTCTGGACCGGGGCCCCGTCATTTCATACTGCCGGTTCCCCATCGCAGGCGGCCAATGGGATCCCCTTTGGGACCAGTGGAAGCGGGACATTCAATCCGATGCAACGAGGGAACAACGCGAAAGCCGGCCCCTGTTCAAGAAGATCCGTTTGGAAGGCGAAACCAGAGAACTCCCCCTGTTACGAAACGCCATCCGGGAATTGGCCCATGGTACGATCACCGTGCAGGACAAGAAGATCCGCTCGGGAGGAATACTATTGGAGGAAGGCGTAGATATGACACCGACCATTGAGGCGATGGTTTCGCTCGAGCGACACTCCGCGTAGACTGGTCCTACGTGTTTTATGGCATAAATGCGGTCGCACAAGCTGAAGAAGATGACGGGCACGGAGGCCCGTCCCACGAAACAGGTCCAAGGCTTCATGACAGTCCTTCGTAGCCCGGGCCTCCGTGCCCGGATCTTGTTCTTGCCGGCATCCGAGCCGGCAGCGAGACGAAAATGTGCGACCGTATTTGGGAAACGGGGCACTAAGTCGGCGCATCGGAGCAACACCATGTCGGACGAAGATATCGACGTCGGATCGAAGATCCGGGCCTATAGAAAGAGCAGGAACCTATCGCTGACCGAGCTGTCCCGACGAACCGGAATAGCCGCCTCGAACCTTAGTTCCATCGAATTGAACAAGACCTCGCCCACACTGGGCACAATCATCAAGATCGCCGATGCGTTCGGAATGAAGGCGGCATTGTTCCTCGATGAGGTACTCTATCGAAAGGCAGTGGTTTGCCGAAGCTCCGGCATGTTGCCGTCGGAGGGTATCGGCGCCGGTACGGAACAATTCGTGTTGACGGATGGGGTGATGCTCAACAGGATGGACGCACGGCTCATCGTTCTCGCCCGTGGTCGGAAAGGTATCCCTGTCGAAAACCCGGGAACCGACCGCTTTGTCTATTGCCTGGACGGGGACTTCACCGTGCATGTTGACCGGGAAGACTACCATTTGAGCACGGGAGATTCCATGTACCTGCTGCCGGAAGCCGCGGCCGTCCTCAGTACGTGCGATGAAGCCGGTGCAAGGATCTTGATCGTGAACACTCCCGGGCGGAAGTGCGCGCGCTGCTGAGCAAGGCACAAGGGGTCACCCATTAAAAGGTCTGTTGAGGATGTCCTGCAACATCGCGACATCCAACTGAGATGCAAATCGGTGCAGTGCAGCCTCATTGATCGACACATCCCGGGCAACCTCTACCGCATGGGAACAAGAGGATCGTGCGAGCGTAAAAGGACGGGTCTCAAGGGGCGGCATCGAGGGCATGCCCCAGTCTGGAAAAGTCATATCATCCATAGTGCCTCACTGCTCACGGAACTTCTTGACAACTCTCTCGGCCGGAGGTACGTTCAGGACATAGACATGGTCGGATAATTCATATGTACTCAGTATATAATGTGAAAAACGGGACATAAATGAGGACATACGAGAAGACACACCCCTGGTTGAAGTTCACCGCGGACCTGCGCCCTGCCTCCCCAAAGCTTTGGGTGATGCTCGGAGAGTGTCAATCAAAGTGCGAACATATCACGAACGCACCAATCTTGCCGGGCATTCACGAGGAATTGCTCCTTATTTATCTGGCTAAAGGGGCTCAAGCTACCACCGCCATCGAAGGAAATACCCTCACGGAAGAAGAAGTCCGCCAACATCTCCGGGGTGAGTTACGATTGCCCCCATCGAAAAAATACCTTGAGCAGGAAGTCAAGAATATCATCCATGCATGCAATACGGTGCTCGGTCATTTCAGTCATGGCGGTCAGGCTGCTCCGGTAACAGTGGATGAACTAAGAGAGATAAATGCGGCCGTGCTCAAAGACCTGACTCTTGAAGATCATGTCGTTCCCGGGGAGATCCGACGAATATCGGTCGGAGTCCCCGGATATCGGGGGGCTCCTCCCGAAGATTGTGAATTCCTCTTGGATAGGCTGTGCGAATGGCTTAACAGTGACGACTTTCAAGGTCCTCCGGAAATGGGGATTGTATACGCGATTATCAGGGCGGTCCTTGCTCACTTGTACATCGCGTGGATACATCCTTTTGGCGATGGCAACGGAAGGACGGCAAGGTTGTTGGAATTTCGTTTTCTCATGTCATCAGGGGTTCCGCATCCTGCAGCGCATTTGCTGAGTAATCACTATAATCAGACCAGGAGTCGGTACTATTTTGAATTGAAGCGTGCGAGTCAATCCAAAGGGGATGTGATCCCCTTCTTGACCTACGCTGTGCAGGGCTTCCTGGATGGACTGAAACAACAAGTGGCGAAAATCCAGCATGAACAATGGGAAGTGGTCTGGAGAGATTATGTGTACGGCAAATTCAGACACAAGTCGAGCGAAAGCAGGGACAGGCAAAGAAATCTGGTCTTCGCTCTCTCCAGAGATTACTCCGTTGTTCCCATCAAGGAGCTTCCGCTTCTCGACCCTCGGCTGGCGCGAGCCTACGCACGAAAAACGGAAAGGACCCTGTCACGCGATGTAAATGAGCTTCTGAGGATCGGTTTGGTTAAGAAGGAGTCAAAGTTCAAGGTCAGGGCGAACTTCGAAGCCATCTCGGGTTATATCAGTATCACCGTAGGCAGCGAGGAAGAGTGAGTCGTTGCGGCCAAGAGCCGGATCGTCCTCATCTCATCCCGCGCTTACAGGTTTGTCCCGTCACGATCCTATAGCGTTGCTTCTTTGCCGGCGATGTTCCGGAATTCCACGTGCGTCATCCGCCTGCGCCAAACTTCATGGTTTTCGAGTGACTGCGAACTCATATGTGCCGGGAGTCGATAATGCCCTTAGCGCAGCCTTAGGCCGCAACCAAAAGTGAATCACCACAGAGGCACAGCGAACACCGAGAATGCCAAGTCCTCACAATTCCGGGGACATGACCCGATTTGCCGGAGCGCAGCGGAAGGACACAAATCGGGATCGTGTCCCCGGAATGCAAGAATTCTTCGCGGCACGACAAGAATT
The DNA here is from genome assembly GCA_043806215.1 of Pseudomonadota bacterium. Lineage (GTDB taxonomy): Bacteria > Desulfobacterota > Desulfomonilia > Desulfomonilales > Desulfomonilaceae > JAVHLK01. The sequence continues at coordinate 4,402 of JAZDHD010000244.1, forward strand.
TCAGGGATAGTAGTACATCTACCTCCTGCCGGAAGCCGCGGCCGTCCTCAGTACGTCCGATGAAGCCGGTGCAAGGATCTTGATCGTGAACACTCCCGGGCGGAAGTGCCCGCGGTTCTAAGGTCCAATGAGAGATCGGAAGGCGGTGAAAGGTACGCAGTTTTCAGGAATTCAGCGGCTTTCGAATTGGCGCACGAATTCAATGAATTCCCGTACGGGCATATCTTTGATGTCTCGTTCGTTGTATCCGAGCGCTTCCAACAGCAGATCAAGCTTGGCGTAGAATGCGCTGTATGCGTCCCAGATCTTTGTACCGCTCGGGACATTCTTGTTTCCACATTCAACAAGCCAATTTCTCAGTTCCCGAACCAACGTCTCCGGATCCAAATTGTGCGCCTTTATGTCTTGCCCGGCGATATCAGATAACGCCTTCTGGTATCGATACCGGTCACGGTCAAGAATCAAACACCTCTTGTCGGAAAATTGCCCGTTCGAGAAGAGTCTTGCACCAATGTCCACCCCCAGTTCAAAAGGCATGTTGAACCTTGGCAGCTCATCCGGTCCTAACGGCCCCATTCGCGAGAGGTCATGAACACCATACCGGGAGTGTTTGATTAATTCGACGATCTTGAGAAATCTCACTTCTCCTGAATCAGCCCTCTCCGATGCGATTCGTGGTACCAAACCACAATGAACAAGCGTAAATATCAAGGCCTTCAGAAAAGGTCGATAACCTTCATCAAACGGACAATTCAGGAAGACGTTCTTCTCGTATTGAGAGCCGGGCTGCCCCATCTAATGTTTCTCGGCCAAAAGGAGGTCTACGCATCAACCTATTGAGATATGGCTCGGGTATCTACGGCCGTAACCTGTACCGGCCGGTCTCGCTGCCCCGAGCGTCTTCTGGCGGCAACACTTCCGTCCTTCCGATGAACTACTATTTCAGTGGCCTTGGAATCCTCCAGGAGTTGGTCCGCAAAACCGGTTGCGGCCTCCTTCGTTGGAAAAACCTTCAACGCCGTGGCGGCTCCTTCACGTTTTACAGCCCATTGTCCCGTCCTCGAAATGATATGGACGGTATTGCTCTCAATACGGGGAGGGGCCTCGCTCACTTTGAGGGGGCGCCCGTGAAGGACCTGAGAATTGAGATCCTGAATGGCTCGAAGACCTTCATCCCGACCTTCCATTTCGACGATTCCGAATCCCCATGCTCGGCCTGATGATGGATCGGAGACAATTCTTGCGGATGCCACCTCCCCGTATCGTTCGAAGAGATCTTTGAGTTCCTCCTCGTCCGCGTTGAGGGACAGATTTCCCACATAGATCGTAACACTCATCGCAGGGGCCTCGCTATGCTGTTCGAGAGTCCGGAAAATGACGACGGGCTCCACAAGAAAATACTGCGCTGAAGCCCCTTGTGTCAAGAGAGAAGGTTTGTCGTAATGGTTGTATGTCACACCCTAAAGCCTCTTCACCAAACAGGCTCTCTTACCGGAACGACCTCTCGCTTCTTGGGCGATGCTCATCGGGCTCACCGCGGATCCAACCGCAACCGGAACGCGCATGGCAGCTGCGCCGGCCTGCGCTTGTCTCATCATCACGATTCCTCCTTTCACACTCTACTTGCCCACGTAACCATGGGCGGCAAGCTGTGAATGGAACCTCCCGGCGAGACCTTTGGGAACCCTGATGGTATGGGCGATGGTTTTCCGCCCGGACCTCGCCGGAAACACCAATCTTGCGGGAGAGATCTGCGCGTTGAGCTTCCATACGCTCCGTGGGCTGGTTTGCAAAAGTTTTGCCATTGCGGCGAAGGAGAGATCTTTGCGCAGACGCACCTTCGTCAGAGTATCAAAAGCCACCGAACCCCGTGACGGAACCTTTATGCCGTAGAACTCCCTGTTGGTGCTGATGATCCACATGGCGATAAGCCGCGGGACATACTTCTCGGTCTCCTCCGGCAGGGGGACGTCCCAATACGACGATGCCCCAAACAGGTTCAACCGCTCGAGCACCCGTGCGGGACCCGCATTATAGGCTGCGGTCGTCAAGAGCCAGTCCTGGAACCCGTCTTTCGGATCACGGCCGTTGATGCCGACCTTCCTCACCCGGTTCATCCAGGCGAGATAGCGTGCTCCCGAGTGTGCCGAACGCACCAGGTCTCCGCGCTCGTCCTTCCATCCGGTGATCAGCATCTTCCAGTCGTATTCGTCACAGTTCGATGGACCTCGGGTGGCAGTGGACTTGATGAACTGCCAGTAGCCGTACGCTCCCGCGGAAGACAATGCCCTTGGATCGTAACTGCTCTCGATGGCCGGCAGAAACAGATACTCGGAGGGAAGCTTGTACTCCCGGAGTATGGGCAAAATAACCGGCTTGTAGTAATCCGCCCGGGCCAGCCATGTGATAATTATCGAGCGCCTGTCCATAAGCAGGTAGTTGATCTCTTGGAGGATACGGTTGCGGACGTCGGGCCGGTCAAGGGGTATGCGTTGCGAAGCGAATTGCAGACCCCGTGTCTCGATCTGAGGTGGGAAGCCGTATCGAAACCCGGAGTTGACGGAGGTCAGGTGAGGAATCGTGTCCGAGGTTGACGCAACGCAGTCCGCTCCCGCGATGCTCCAGAAAGCGATACACACCATGGCGGCCCCAAATGCACGATTCTTCCTGTACATCACTGCACTACTCCAAGAACGGTCTTGATACGCGGCCGGGCACGTATGGAACCCTTTTCACGGCTGCAAAAACCGGTAGGTCATGTTGCTCGCGGCACGATTCACGACGCTCCAACCGTTCCGAGACAGTCTCCTAAAACACCACCGACATGACCCTCTCCAAGAGCATCAGGTCGTTCTTGTGCAACACGATATCCTTGTACAACGGGTTTTTGGATTTGAGTATAAGGTTCTCTCCGGAAAACTCAACCTTCTTCACAAACGCCTTGCCGTCATTCCGGCGCTTGAATACCACTAAGTCGCCGTCCTTGATCTCCTCCCACGACTCGGGTTTGATGAACAACAAGGCTCCGTCGCCAAAGAGTTCCCGAAGACTATCGCCCCGTACTCTCAAGCAGTAGAGGACTCCGCTCAGTGCCGCATCGACTCCCGGTGGAAGAGCAACATACTCAAAGCCTTCCCCTGCGGAGAACCCTCCGTCCGTGTACTCAAAGCCCTCTCCCGCGCTCACATGCCCGATCACCGGAACCGTACGTCCGAAGGTCAATCCCTGCACATCGGCAAGGATCCGTTCGATTCTGTCGATGGCCTCCCTGACCTCGGCCGCTTTGGGTATAAGCCTCAACTGATTTGCCTCGGCATCCCAATCCCAACTGAAGGGGAGATCCTCGAAGAAGACCGCGAGAACATCCTCGACGAATCGACGGTCACACTTTGCTCTGTAGCAGAACTCCTTGAATCTGTTCACCGCGAAGCCCGTTGTGTCGGACCACTCTTCCTGCAAGACCACGTAAACTTGAATCAACGCGTGGATTGCCCGATTCTCGGCAGGATGAAAGGCCAAAGACCGTATCTCGTCGGCCAATCCCGTCTCATCGCTCCCCAACTTCTTCAGCAGCACGTTGCGCATGCGCGTGAACCGCGGCTCGGGCGGAGGAGGCACCCGGTGCAACTCAAATCGTATCAAATCCAGAAGCTCGTCCTCGGAGACCCCCAGCGTGTCGGCCCACGCCTTCAGTTGACTGCGGTTCTTAGGCCGTCCGAGGTCGGGCGGGTTCTTCCGTCCAGTGAGTATCTGGGAAATATATGCCGGAGAAACTCCGAGATCTTCCGCCAAGGTCTTCTGGCTCTTGCCCAGACGGTCTATTCGGTCTTTGGCATATTTTCCAAACGTCTTCATCTTCGATTCCAACTCAAGACCATGCGGGCAAACCTCACGGGACATGGTGCAGCGGGGACTCTTCTCACGCCCGGACTTTATCAAGTCGGTTAACATTAATTATATGGCCCGGAAAATTAACTGTCAAGGACAACAAAAGAAATCCCGCCGGGCCTCCGCCCAACGGGATACCTTATGCTCAAGGGGCTGGTTCTGCGGATCGCCGTCAGGCGTTCCCGTCGGGGATCGTCCAAGCGGTTCACGGCACCGGGCCCGGCTCTTCCAAGCGGCACGGACACGGGCGCCCTCCGTCCGGAGGCGCTAGAATCTGAGGGAGAAATCCAGGTACGGTCCCTCAACCGCCACGTCGGCAAACAACCGGTTCCTGTTCCCATCGATCTTCCACTGCTTGTACCCCAGTTTGATTCCTGCATCCACGTTCCGGCTCACCGGCGGAGCAATACCCGCCGCCATGTCCCAGGTCGAAAGGCCCAGACCGTCGAAACTCATCCATGAAAACCGCCCCTCTACATAGGGCTTGAACCAGGAGAAATACCCGGTATTGGAAGGATCGTATCTCACGTGAGCTCCGACTGCGGGCTGAAGCATGGTTTGAGAGAAGTCCGCGGCTTCACCCTGGTCCTTTGCCACTCTCTGCTTCCACTTGATGATGTGGAGATCGCCGTTGGGACCAAACACTATGTCCCGGCCGAAGGACACGTCATAGTCCGCGCCCACCACGAACTGCGTGATGGACAGATCGGCGTGGATTGCATCGTTGGCCTGCAAGAGTACTCCCGAAAAATTCCCGTCCGCAGGGACATGCCCGGGGCCTCCCCAGTGCCACGGCAGGTACTGAAGATTCACCGAAATTCTGTCCCACAATCTGAGCGTGGAGTAGAACTCCCACAGCGTGCTCTGACTGGGTATGCGCAGATGACCGTTGAGCGCCAGAAACGTGCCCTCGCCCCCTCTGCTCACCACCTTGGTGGAACCCATGAGGTTGCTGAAGAATGGACGCAATCCTCCGGAAAAGGCGAATCCGTTCCTTGGGCAGAGAATCTCCGCACCGGCCGCACCGGCCGCCGTTTCCCAATCACTCACACCATCACCGGAGGTCACCCTCATTCCGCCCACCCCGTAAGACGGTGAACCGGTTTCGGAAACCCTCACTTTAATGGGATAGCGGTACCTCGCATCCCAGGCCCCGGCCGGACCCGTCCCCATCAATAGAACGACGAGGATGATTACAGCACATGGAATTCCCATCGTGCCCCTTGCTGACATAAGCGCTACCTCCAGACGGTGATGAACCGGAGTGCATAACCCGCCAGTACCACAGGTTGTGTGATCACTCTCAGTGAGCTTCAACTTTCTCCAGATCGCACCGGATTTTCCCCGATGGGTGGAAGACCCTGAACACCGGCCTTCACATAATGCTCCTGATGCCTATCCCAAACCCGAGGAGAAGTCAAGACTTTTGTTATTTTGAAAAATCTTTTATTTAGATATGTTAGCTGTAAAACTTAATGTAATGCTTGATATCAGGTGAGCTTCTGACCGTAAACATCGCCTTATGTCGGCACGTTGGCCTGCATGCATCAATTCCCCATCCCTCGACGCCTCTGCGTTACCCCACCCATTCCACGGAACGGGCAGTGAACAGTCCCCCGAAACACGGCCTTTCCTTCCCGCCTCATTTGCCGACGCAAAACCGCTCAAAGATGCGCTCCAGAATCCCCTCGTCCGCGCGTTCCCCGGTAATTTCCTCTAGGGGACCAAGGGCCCGTCTCACTTCCAGAGAAACGATCTCGGGAGTGATTATTGCGTGCTCGGCGAAGTCGTCCAGGAGTGTCTTGAGCGGAACCATCGCAGCTTCCAGAAGGAGCAGGCATCGGCCGTTGAGCCCTCCGGCGTGCTGTTCCGGGGCAAGGGATGCCATATCTTGAGCCGACTCCGCAAGTATCCGGCGCAGCGCGTCCAGTCCCTCGCCCGTCTTGGCGCTTACCGCCATTCGAGGCCGGCCGGCCGGGCCGAGGGCAGGGTCGCCGCTCTTCACGACCAGACCCAAATCAGTCTTGTTGATGACCACCACGGTCCTTTCTTCTCTGCATCGCGCCAGAACTGCGGCATCTTCCGCATCCGGCGCGCAGGAGCCGTCCAGGACGACAAGTATCAGGTCCGCGGCTGCCATCTGTTCCTCGGTCCGCCGAATTCCTTCGGTTTCCACGGGGTCGGGATGCTTTCGTATGCCTGCGGTATCGCAGAGGTTAAGGGCAACACCGCCAAGCACGAGACGTTCTTCAAGCGTATCGCGCGTGGTGCCGGCATATGGGGTGACAATGGCCCGGTCGGCACGCAGTAATGCATTGAACAACGTGGACTTCCCCACATTTGGTTTTCCGACGACGGCCGTCCTGATTCCTTCACGACGTACCCGGCCAAGCTCGCTGAGTTCCCCGAGGGCCTGCATCTTTGCGAAGACCTTCCTTATGGAAGGTTCCGGATCAGGGGCGGGGTCCTCATCATCATCATCGAAGTCCATGTGAGCTTCCATTACGGCAATGATGTCCTTGAGCGCGGCGGAGAGGTCCACAATCCGATTGGAGAGTGATCCATCCAGGCGGCTCCTCGCCTCCTCCGCACCTGCGGGGCCGGCGGCCTCGATAAGATCGATAACCGCCTCGGCCTGCACCAGATCGAGTCTCCCCGCGAGGAATGCCCTGCGGGTGAACTCTCCACGTGTCGCCGGGCGGGCCCCCTGTCGGACCAGCAGCCTCAGCACCAGGTCCAACACGACCGGGCTTCCATGAAGACTCAGCTCGACGACGTCCTCGCCGGTGTACGATCGTGGGCCCTGCATGACAAGCGCGATCCCGTCGTCCAGTACAAGCTTACTCTGCGGATCGACGACCGTTCCATGGAGCGCTTTGCGGTCCGGGATCTGCGTCCGCCCGTGGGAAGGCATGAAAATGTTTGCGAGGATGTCCCGGGAATCGGGGCCGCTCATGCGGATCACTCCGATCCCCGAGTACCCGGGCGGAGTAGAGACGGCTACAATGGTATCTGCAGATTGATTCACGTTGGAGGGCATGGCGTGTGGGTAAGCCTGCGGCTAAGGTTCGTCCCGGAATAAGCCTATCATCCCTCGGGCCTCTAGGGTGAATGGTACAGCCATGGGGGCCGCCGGCAATCGGGGACATGATCCGATTTTGCGAACGGCGCCATGCGACCTCGCAAAACTCGGAATCGTGTCCCCTGATTGCTCTCGCACCGGTGTTTTTCGGGAACGCGAAACCGTGTTCTTCTCGTTCCCAGGGTTCGCCCGGGAAGGCCTATCTTCCGGGCTCTGCCCGGTCTTTGCCCCGGAAGTCCGCTACGGCACGGACTCTCGTGGTCCTAGCGACTGCGGCGCTTGCCGGCCATGCCGCGCCGCGGATAGACGATAATCCGCCGCAGAGGTCCTTCACCGTAGCTCTTCGTGTAAACCTCTCTCTCCTCGGCGAGAATGAGATGCACGATCCTCCGCTCACCGGCAGGCATGGGATTGAACGATACCGGCTTAAGGGTCCTCTTGGCCTTTTCGCTCATCTTCAATGCCATTTCGCGGAGATTCTCGGTCTTCCTCATACGGTAATTCTCCGTATCCACAATGATCTCCGTCTTACTGCCCGGCGGGGTGGTCTTGTTAATGATCTTGTTGACGAGGAACTGGAGAGAGTCCAGCGTCTGCCCCTTTTTCCCGATAAGGAGGCCGGATCCGTCGCCTTTGATGTCAAGGTATACAGCGCCGCCCGATACTGTCGCCCGAACCTCGGCTTCCACCTGCATCCTTCCGAGGATTTCTTCCAGCACAGTCCGGGCTTCCTCGATGGCTGCCGGTGGTACGGCACCTTCGCCTTCCTCCCGTTCTTCGGCCGAAGCGACCGCGGCATGCTCCGCGACTCCCGCCTTCCGGATCGGTTCTTCCGGTATCGGCGCCTGGGCCTCCGAATCGTCGGACGACGTCTTATCCTCGGCTTCCATCACTTCCTTGAGAATGTTGCGTTTCCGCACCCGAACCCGTGCGTCTCTCTGTCCGACTATTCCGAGAAATCCTCTCGTGCTCTCTTCAATTACTTCAACCTCAAGAAGCGCTTCCTCCGTGCCGAGTTCGTCGCACGCCTTGGTCACAGCCTCTTTGATGGTTTTTCCCGTAAATTCATACGAAGACATGGCGCATCCACCTCATCGTGCCATTCTGTTTGTCAGGACCTGCTGTCCGATTCCCAGCAAATTGCTGACCAACCAATACAGCACCAGACCGGAAGGAAAACTGAGGAACATGTACGTGAAGACCACAGGCATGATAAGCATCATCTTTTTCTGCATGGGATCTCCTGCGGACGGCGTCATCCATTGCTGGAGAACCATGGTCCCTCCCATAAGTATCGGTGTGACGTAATATGGGTCGGGAGCGGAGAGATCGTTGATGCAGAGATAAATCGACGGAACACAGACAAATGGAGCCTGCCTCAGTTCAATCGCGTACGAAAGTGCCTGGTAGAGTGCGATGAAGACGGGCAACTGAACAAACATGGGCCAACACCCGCTTAGCGGGCTCACCTTGTATTGCTTGAACAACTCCATCATGGCCTTGTTCATCGCCTGTTTGTCGTCTTTGTACCTTTCCTTCAGCTTGGCTATTTCCGGCTGGAGATCCTGCATCTTCTTCATCGATTTCATACTCTTATGGGTCAGAGGTATGAAAAGGATCTTGATGACGATGGTCAGCAGGATTATGTCCAGACCATAGTTGTGCGTGCCCGGGATCTTCAACCCGGAGATTGTTAACCCGGAATTACAGAACCTCAGGAACTTCATCAGGTATTCGGCCATGACCTCGAGAATTGTATACTCGCTGTAAAACAGCGCCCTCGACAGGTCGCGGCCTGCGGCGTTCAGCGCCTGACGTTCCTTTGGGCCGAGATAGAGCGACATGTCCGCGTCGACTCTCTTGCCCGGCTGTAAGTCCACCCCGCCGTACCGCACCTTTATCTCGGCAACCCCGTCCTTGGAAGGCTTGAAAAGCGTGACCTTTGCGGCGGGGGTTTCACCGAACACCAGGGCCTTGAAGAAGTAGACGCTTCCCAGACCGGCCCAAGCCACCTTTCCCGACGGTTCCTCGTCTCCGTGGATCTTGCTGAAGTAGTAATCCTTTAGATTCCCGTCGAGAAGTATTTCAGCACTGTCCCACGCGAAGCGTTCACCCGAGTTCTGGTCGAAGTATTTCTTCCAGGGAAAGGTAATCAGGTAATTCCGCGGTTCGTGCGAGGTATTGGTAAGTGCAAGAGAAAAACCTACGGAATAGCTGTCGGACGAGAATACATACGTCTTCTCTATGGTGATCCCGCCCTTCATACGTGCCTTGAGCGTGATCGACTTCTTGGCTCCTTTCTCGAGGAGATGGAAGGACGTGTCGGATGAATCGTACTGATAACGCAAAGCGGAATCGTTGAATCTCTCGTCGCGGCCGGTAAGGATGACCGAGGGCCCGGACGTGTCCGGTGCATCGGAGGGAAACAGGTTGACCAGGGTCTTGCCCTTGAGGTTTTCCCTATAATCCTTCAATTCGAATGAGACTATCCTGGCGCCCACCGAAGAGATAACGGCCCGATACTTGAGGCCGTCCACCGTTACCCGGACGTCCTTGACCCCGTCATCGGCCGACTGCGCAGACTCGGCCGGGGCGGCTTCCGCGGTCGCAGTGGGAGTCCGGTGCTCATCCGGCCGGGATTGTTCGGCGTCCTGAGCCTTGGGCGCGAGGGCCGGCTTTGTCTCCTTGGCACGTTCAGTCGTTTCAGGACCTTTCTTCCCGGGCTGCGGAGAAAAAGACTGAAAGAAATACTGGAAGACGACTATGATGACAATAGACAGGCCGATTGCTAGTACGAGATTTCGATCCATTCGGTTTCTCCCCATGGCGGGGGCGTATCGTATCGTTTTGCTTTATGGACGAACGCAACCCCTTGACGGCACTTTCGCTTCAGGGAACGGGATCGAAGCCTCCCGGACCAAAGGGACCACATCGGAGCAATCGCCGCATTGCGAGCCATGATCCCTTCAAGACCCCGTACCTCAGCACCGCCTCGCGGGCGTATTCGGAACAGGTGGGATAGTATCGGCAAGACGAAGGCAGGAGAGGCGAAATGAGAATCTGGTACACACGGATCACCCCTCCAAGGGCAAATCTTCCTAAATTGAAATCTTTTGAAAGAATCGGTCCAGCTCCTCTCGGAGCCGGTTTGTGTTCAACGTACTTGCTCCCTGCAAGGCAATGAATACCATATCCACTTCGGGAGGCATCTTGTCCCGATTCAGTCTGAAGTACTCCCTGAGCCTTCTCTTGATCCGATTTCTCGCACAAGCGTTCCCAGCTTTCCTGCCGACGGCAAGTCCCAGACGTTGCCTGCCCGCCGGGTTCCCGAGTATCCGGATGCCGAAGTGAGACGTGCGATGGCGGGCCCCTTCTCTCATGATCTTCCGATATTCGGATGATCGCCGGACTCTGTCATCTTTGACCAGTCTGAAACGTCCCTTTTCAGACCGACAGGCGCTTGCGTCCTTTAGCCCTTCTCCGCTTGAGGACGATTCGTCCACTTTTTGTCCTCATCCGGACGAGGAATCCGTGAGTTCTTTTACGAGAAATAATGCTCGGTTGAAATGTTCTTTTCACAGCTGTTTACCCGATCTGCTTCCTGGACCTAATGAGAATCCCCATCCGCTCAAGTTATATCAAGTGGCCGCCGCCACGTTGCGTGCGGTCTGCGCGGCACAATTCTTGGCGCATCGGCTAACCTCTAAAACGATCATGTAACCAGATGTCTTCGGAGAAGTCAAGAATCTTTTGCTCTCGCGTGAGGTACGGGTCTTCGCCCGTCAGCCTTCTCCAATGAGATCCGTAAATCTAAGGCCTTTTTTGGTTAACAGATAATTTACCTTAAAGAATTCTTGCATCGGTTTAAATATAATGGTAAATACCTTTCGCATAGCCCTACGGGAGGTTCCTGCTCATGATTCTCCATGTCATGATCATTGCAATTCAGTGTGCAGCGGTTGCCGCCTTTCTTGTCCTTTGGTACTTCTGGGTCAAAGGAAAACTGAGCACCTCCTCCTTTCTCGAGGACGAGGATCAGATTCTTTTTCCTTTCCGCTACTTCTCATGGGTGCTTGCCGGCGTCATCCTGGCAACGTGCCTGGCTCAAATACATTTCGTCCGGGTGTCCTCCGTGGTCCACCAACGGATGACCGGACTCAACGATCTCCACTCCAGGCAGGAAAGCCAGGCGCAGTCGCTCCTTGAACTGAAGGCAATGATCACCAAGGTTCGGGAAGATATGCACGCCAATTTCCAGGGGCTCCGAGTGCAGATCGCGGAGACCTCGTCTTCCCTGAAGGTCGCCGAGCCCCCTGGGGAGAAGACGGCTGAACAGACATCCGACCTCAAGAAGCCGGTTCTGCTGGGTTTGGCCGCCTCCGGCGGACGATCCCCGCAAAACGCGTTCGCACGTGAAGCAAGGGCCGCTGCGTCGCCCGAACCCCTCACGTCGCCTTCCGGTTCTCTGTCCGGTCCTCGGCAAGAAGACCAGTCCGAACACTTCATGACCCTCAGCCGTGAGGGCCGTATATTGACCGATCATCTCCGGGTCAGGAATCGGCCTGCCCAGGGTGCATCGGTGGTGGACCAACTGATGACCGGTCAACAGGTGAAAGTGACCGGAAAACGCCTTTCAGGAAGCAAGATCTGGTACAGGGTCGTGACTCCCGCCGGCCGAGCCGGGTGGGTTGACTTCCGCTATGTGAAGTTGGAGGGAAACGCCTGACACGGCCTTTCCAGTCTTCCATCCGCCCGGGCAAGAAGGATACGGGGGAGCGGTTCTCCGGACTGCCTTCTCTGCCAATAGGGCTTCCGTGTCCGCAGCAAGTGCCGGAAAGAATGACCGATATTTCGAGTCAGGTTCCCAGGCATTGAAGCCCCCCCCCTTCAGCCCCTTTGCAAAGGGGGGACGGGGGGATTGTCCCGGGAATGGCGAACACACCCGAATTCCGGCCGGATTCCGTATCCATTGCCGTAACGGATCGGCTCAAGCAGGCCCGAATGAGGCGGGATGCGCCGATATGAGCGGCCGTCACCGGCCGTAGTCCCCGTGTGATCCCCACGTCTTTTCCGGGTGCTTTCGTGCCGCGACGGTCCCTTCCTTCCTCGTCAACGCACTCAATACCATCCTGAATACTACGGTTTCCCGGCCGGTTGACACCCTTGGTATGCTGTGCTAGACAGTCTGCGTCCGGACCGCAGTGGAGACGTGCCGGCATAGCGACAACAGGCCCCGGCCGTCTTTCTTTCACGAAACCGAACCTTCCGGGCTTTGTTGTGTCTGTATCCATAATAGGTATGTCAAAATTCCGACAGAGACCAGACGCGGACGTTTCAACCGAAGGCCGGTATATGCTTGCCGGCTCTCGTCTTTGTACAAGCCGACGAAGAGGTGGAAAGAGATTGCCCATCCATCGGGACGGGGACGCCACAGGTTTTGACGGAGCATTCCGTGAAGCTCCCCGTCTGAGTCTTTCGATTCGAAAGGAACGAACATGTTGGGGGTAATAGCGAGAAAGCTGTTCGGAAGCAAGAACGAACGTGAACTCAAGAAACTCGAGCCTCTTGTCCGGGACACGAACGAATTTGAACCCAAGATAACAGCGCTCTCCGACGAGGAGTTGAAGGCAAAAACCGAAGAGTTCAAGCGGCGGTTGGCGGCTGAGGAAAACCTGGACGAGATATTACCCGAGGCATTTGCCCTGGTGCGGGAAGCATCGATGCGGACCCTGGGGATGCGGCACTTCGACGCCCAGCTCATCGGAGGAATCGTTCTGCACCAGGGTAGAATCGCGGAAATGAAGACGGGGGAAGGAAAAACCCTGGCCGCAACCCTGCCCGTGTACCTGAACGCATTGACGGGCAAGGGTGTCCATGTGGTCACCGTGAACGATTACCTTGCACAGAGAGACGCTGAATGGATGGGCAGCATCTACAGGTTCCTCGGCCTGTCCGTAGGGGTCATCATCAACGACCTGGACGACAGCCAACGGCGGGAATCGTATGCGTGCGACGTGGTTTACGGCACCAATAACGAGTTCGGTTTCGATTATCTCCGGGACAACATGAAGTTCTCATTGGACGATTATGTCCAGCGGGATCTTCACTACGCGATTGTGGACGAGGTGGACAGCATCCTCGTCGACGAGGCCCGGACGCCGCTCATCATCTCGGGTCCCACCCACGAGAACACCGACCGGTATTACAAGATCAACCGTGTGATTCCCGGTCTCCAGAAAGATGTTCACCATTCCATCGACGAGAAAGCCCGCAGCGTAGTCCTCACCGAAGAAGGCGTGGCGAGGGTGGAAAAGAGCTTGAACGTCGAGAATTTGTACGACCCCGCTCAGATCGAGACGTTGCATCACGTGAACCAGGCACTAAAGGCCCACACCCTATTCAAAAAGGATGTGGACTACATCGTGAAAGACGGCCAGGTGATCATCGTGGACGAGTTCACGGGCCGACTCATGCCGGGCCGCCGATACTCTGACGGTCTCCATCAGGCGCTGGAGGCCAAGGAAGGGGTTCATATCGAGAACGAGAACCAGACCCTCGCCACCATTACCTTCCAGAACTACTTCCGGATGTATGACAAACTGGCCGGCATGACCGGTACTGCCGACACGGAAGCCCCGGAGTTCAAGAAGATCTACAACCTGGAAGTCGTGGTCATCCCCACCAACTTGCCGATGATCCGGGTGGACAATTCGGACCTGATCTATAAGACTGAACAGGAGAAATTCGACGCGTCGGTGGAGGAGATCCGGGACTGCCACAAGAGGGGACAGCCCGTGCTGGTGGGCACGATCTCCATCGAGAAGTCGGAGTACCTCGCTCGAAGGTTAAAGAAGCTCGGCATCCCCCACAATGTCCTCAATGCAAAGAATCACGCGGGTGAGGCTGAGATTGTTGCTCAGGCCGGCCGCTTCGGCGCGGTGACGATCTCTACGAACATGGCGGGGCGCGGCACCGATATCGTTCTGGGCGGCAATCCCGTGTTTCTTGCGCGGTCCAAATCGAAGGATGGCGAAACCTCCCAAGAATTCCATAGGTTTCAGCAGGACTTTAAAGCACTGTGTGAAAAGGAGAAGCAGGAGGTCATTCAAGCGGGAGGCCTCCATATTCTCGGGACCGAACGCCACGAGTCGCGGCGGATCGACAACCAGCTCAGAGGCCGTTCGGGGCGTCAGGGAGACCCCGGTTCCAGCCGCTTCTATCTGAGTCTTGAAGATGACCTGATGCGCATATTCGGCGGCGAACGGGTCAAGATGATCATGGAACGCGTGGGCATGGAGGAAGGAGAGCCCATCGAGCACAAGTATACCACCAGGGCCATAGAGAATGCTCAGAAGAAGGTGGAGGGCCATAACTTCGACATCCGCAAGCATCTTCTGGAATATGACGACGTGATGAACAAACAGCGCGAGGTTGTCTATTCCCAGCGCCGTTTCATCCTCGGCGGAGACGATCTCAAGGGAACCATCCTGGATATGATGGAAGATGTTGTGGAGGATCTCGTGGATCGCTTCACGGACGAACGGTCCATGTATGAAGAGTGGGACGTGGAGGGTCTTCTCGAAGCGCTGTGGGGACAGTTCGGGATCCGGTTCGACCTTGCCTCGTTGCCCTCGACGGAGCAAACACGGCCGGGTATCGCCGACCATGTCGTCGAAGCGGTCAAGAAGGCGTACGAACGTAAGGAACAGGAGGTCACCCCCGAGGTGATGCGGGAACTCGAGAAGTTCGTCATGCTTACGGCCGTGGACAACCAGTGGAAAGACCACTTGCTCAGCATGGATCATCTCAAGGAAGGCATCGGCTTGAGAGGCTACGGTCAGCGGGATCCGTTGAAGGAATACCAGAAGGAGGGTTACGATCTCTTTCTCGATATGAGTGCCCGGATCAAGGAAGAGACCGTAAGGACGATGCTTCTGGTCAAGTTGGCCCGCGAAGATGAACTCGACGAATTGGCCGCCCGGCGCGAGCAAGAGATGGTTCTCTCTCACGGGGATTCCGGTGGAGAGGAACGCAAGCCCAAGACGGTCCGCCGGCAGACGGAGAAGATAGGCAGGAATGCTCCCTGCCCCTGTGGATCGGGCAAGAAGTATAAGAAGTGCTGCGGAAAGGCTGCGTGAGCATGTGACTACCATCGGTCGCGGCGGTTCGTGAAACGCGGCCCGTGGGGAGCGTCGGCGTCGGCCGGTCCTAAGTGTTTTATGGCGTAAATACGGTCGCACATTCTGCTCCTGTTACCGAGTCTGAGAACTGGAACCAGAGCGTTCCGGGCACGGAGGCCCGGGCTACGGTAGGGACGGACCTATGTGTCCGCCCGCATTTGGGCGCACACGCAGGTGCGCCCCTATCCCGCGGGACGCGGGATGGGACCGGCGTCCCTGCCCGTCGTCCCGGCGAAGGCCGGGGTCCAGAAAAAGAAGACTGGATCCCGGCCTTCGCCGGGATGACGGGTGAGCCTCTGTGCTGGTCTCGGCCTCGCTAATGCTGGGAATCCGCGACCGTATTTATGCCATAAAAACACTTAGCATGTCCGGTGCCCTTTCGCCGCCTACCCGTTGAATACGGGTGCACGCTTTTCCAAAAAGGCCGCGATGCCTTCTGTGCCTTCGCCGTGCAATGCACAGGAACGGAGAGCCGCTCTTTCGAGTTCGAGATGTTTCTCCAGTGAATTGTTGAACGAATCGTTGAGAAGCTGTTTGGAGTAACCAAAAGACATCATCGATCCCCGGGCAAGATCCTCGGCGAGGTTCATGGCTTCCTCGGCGCTCCGTCCGTCCTCCGCCACCTTGGTAACCAGCCCCCATTTCATGGCCTGTTCCGCGGTTATCGCGCGATCGAATGTTGCGATCTCGAGTGCTTTGGCCAGTCCCAGCAGCCTGGGGAGCATGAATGTACCGCCCCCGTCGATGGAAAGTCCGTTGGACGTGTACGCCTGGCGGAGCACCGCGGATGCTTCGATGATCCGGAAATCGCACGCCAGTGCAAGTGAAAACCCCCCGCCGGCAGCCAATCCGTTGATCGCCGCAATAACCGGTTTCTTCATCCGTCGGATTTCAAGGATGGCCTGGTGATACCGTGCAGCGAGGTTGTGAAACGCCGCGGCCGGTCCATCGGGCCAACTGCTCACCCACCTCAGATCGCCGCCCGCGCAGAAGGCCTTTCCCTCCCCGGTAATGACCACTCCTCGGACGGTGTCGTCCACAGCCATATTGATCAGGTGCTCCGTAAACACGGAGATGCCGTCCAGGTCAAATGCGTTGAATGCCTTGGGCCGGTTAAACGTCAGGACGGCGATCTCCCGGCAAATGCCCGCCTTCACCGCTTCTTCCATGATTCGTCCTCTTTCTTTCCCAACATCAGGGTTTGGAACTTCCGGTAACAATGCCCTGCAGTCACATCATGTTACACGGTAATCGTCGCACCTTCCCGGGCCGCGTCCACTTCGACATTTGCGCCGAGCTCCTCCACGATGCCCTTGCAGCGGGCCGCCATCTCCGACACGGCCTCATCGGTCCGCCAAGGATCGTGATGAAAGAGCACCAACTTGCGCACTCCGGCTTCCACCGCCAGTCCGGCCACGGATTGGACGTCCGAGTGGCCCCATCCTTTACGCATTTCCATCTCTTCCGGCAAATACTGACAGTCGTGAACGAGCACGTCCGCGTCGCGGCAGAAAGCGACGAAATCGGAAAAGCGGCACCCTTTCCAACCGTCGTCCGTCAGCTCGTTATCGGTGAGAAAGACAAACGTGCCGGAGTCCTGGGAGAACCGGAAGCCCATTCCTCCCTGGGGATGCTGAAGCGGATGAGCCTTCACCGTGGTCCCGTCCAACTCGAGAACTCCGTGGGGCAACCGTTGCCTCTGTTCGACTCTCGCATTGATGGCGTCGAATCCAATGGGCCAGGTCCCGTCAATGTGCTTGCCTATGAACACGGCTTTGAGACCCTCGAACCCTTTGGCCCATCCATCCAGGGTGATGCGGCAATCATCACGGAACAGCGGGCCGAAGAAGGGCATACCCATCAGATGATCCCAGTGAACGTGGGTCATGAGCATGTGGATGTCCAAAGCTGCGCCGCGTTTGAGCAATGAGTCCCCCAAGTTGCGAATCCCTGTTCCCGCGTCTATGACGACCGTGCGGCCCGAAGACAAGGTAATTTCAAGACACGTCGTGTTCCCGCCGTAGAGCACGGTGTCGGGGCCGGGTGAAGCAATCGATCCTCTTGTACCCCAAAAGGTGATTTTCATGGTATTCTCTAGTCCCGTGGTCTTGTACGCACCGAGCCCTGCAAGCATAACAGGGAGAGCCGGTTGCGTCATCAAGAAATCTTTTGTAAGGTCCATGCTCTCATGGATCCGTGACGGCGTCAACCCGCCATAAAGGCCGTAAACACGGTCTTGGTCCTGTTGTAGTGCCGGTCCGGACGGGGGAATGTGGAGGCAACGGCGCGGAGTGAGTGGGATGTCGATGGAATCCCGGACGGGCAACGGTTGGAGTGAGGAGATCGAAGAGTTGAGGCGGCGCGGACTTTTTCGGATCATGCCGAGAATGGATGGAATTCCCGGACGGACTGGGACGGTCAACGGGAAACCGGTCCTCAATTTCTCGAGCAACAATTATCTGGGATTGGCGGGACACCCCGCGGTGATTCAGGCGAGTGTCGAGTCCGTGCAACGTTACGGCGCGGGATCCACCGCGTCGAGGCTCATTGCGGGAAACAGTGAGGCTCACCGGGATCTGGAGGAGTTCATAGCACACTGGAAAGGGACGGAAGCGGCACTGGTGTTCGGGAGCGGTTATCAGGCCAACCTGGGGCTTTTGTCGTCTCTGGCGGGTGCCCCGGATCTTGTCGTCTCGGACCGGCTGAATCATGCGAGCATCATCGACGGTTGCCGACTATCGAGGGCACAAGTCAAGGTCTATGCTCATCTGGATCTCGACGGGGCGGAGGACGCGTTGAAAGCCGACGGATTCCGGCGTAAACTCGTGGTCACGGAATCCGTATTCTCCATGGACGGGGACCATGCTCCCTTGCGGGAATTGCACGACCTGTGCACCCGATACGGAGCGCTGCTCATGGTCGACGAAGCCCATGCCGCGGGAGTGCACGGCTCGAGAGGCCAAGGCCTGGCGGAGGAAGCGGGCATCAAGCCGGACATGCAAATGGGAACATTGGGAAAGGCCGCCGGGACAAGTGGAGCATACGTGGCCGGTCGAAGGGATCTCATCGATTTGCTTGTCAACAAGGCGAGGTCCTTTATCTATACTACGGCCTTGCCCCCGGCGGTAATGGGCGGCGCGGCGGCCGCACTGAGAATCATTTCTTCGGAAGAGGGAGCCGTGAGGAGGGCCCGCCTGAAGGAAAACTCGGAAATGTTCCAAGATCTTATGAACGGCCGTTTTCGCAATCGCAATCGGCCGAGCCATATCGTCCCCGTGCACGTCGGCCAATCCGAAAGAACCATGAAGGTCAGTGCCGAATGTACCGAGCGGGGCGTCTTCGCTCACGGCATCCGGTACCCGACGGTCCCCGAAGGAACGGCGAGGCTGCGCTTTACCCTGATGAGCGATCATACGGAGGAGGATCTCCGTCGTGCCGCGCTGGTGGTGAAGGAAGCGCTGGACGCGATTCCCGAGGAGTAGAGGCAGACAGCTTATTGAGACGGCGGGCAGGGACGCCCGCCCCACGAAGACCGGATAGAGCCGGGAAGACAGGCATTCCCAGGCGGAGCCTGGGAACGAGAGATCCACAGCGGGAGGCTTGGGAACGATGGAAAGGCTGAGATTGCCGAGCCCTCCCGTAGGGGCGGCCCCCTGTGGCCGCCCAGGGTAGGCACGGGGGCCTACCCCTACGGCTCGCAATGACAAACGTGAAGGGGTCCGCAGTATTCAAGGAGCGACACTATAGCGCCTATGGGCCTTCGCAGGGGAGACGGACGGGACGCCCGCCCTTGAAGATGACGGGCATCCCGCGTTCCGCGGGACCCCACAAGACAGGTATAAGGCTTCATGACAGTCCTTCGTAGCCCGGGCCTCCGTGCCCGGATATTCTTCTTCCTTCTCGTTCCCAGGCTCCTGCCTGGGAATGCCCAGCCGCCGGGCTCTGCCCGGTCTTCGGCTCGGAGTCCCGGGGGCTTTCATGGTCGGTTGTGATCCCCGAATCATGGGGGTTTATGCCGAAAAGCACTCAAAACCAGAAAGGGAAGGATGTTCGATTCCATCGAGTCGGTAGAAAAGAGCCTACTCAGTCATCAATACATTCCTGAGAGGTCTCTGGCCACGGTACTCTATCTTGCCTGGTCGCTGAAGAAACCGCTCTTCCTGGAGGGGGAACCCGGAGTGGGAAAGACGGAGACGGCAGCCGTGATGGCGCGTGTTTTGGGCACGGACCTGATCAGGCTCCAGTGCTATGAGGGGCTGGATGCAAACCATGCGCTCTATGAGTGGAATTACCCCAGGCAGATTCTTCAGATCAAGCTGGCCGAGGAATGCGGCACCGATCCTCAACGGCTTGGGAAAACGATATTTACCGAGGAGTTCCTTATCAAGAGGCCCCTTCTCCAGGCCATTCTTTCGTCCCAGGAACGGGCGCCCGTTCTGTTGATCGACGAAGTGGACCGGTCGGACGAGGAGTTTGAGGCACTCCTGTTGGAGGTTCTCTCCGACTTCCAGGTGTCGATTCCGGAGATCGGCACGCTCAAGGCCGTTAAGCGCCCGCTGGTGATCCTGACCTCCAACCGCACGCGGGATATTCACGATGCACTGAAGCGGAGATGTCTCTACCACTGGATAGACTATCCTTCCCCCGAAAAGGAACGGGAGATTATCGCAGCCAGGATTCCCGGTATTGCCGCGGATCTCGCATCGCAAGTAGCGCTGTTCATGCAACGGCTGAGAAACGAAGATTTCGTCAAACGGCCCGGAGTTGCCGAGACGCTGGATTGGGCATCGGCTCTCCTTGTCCTGGAACGGACCGCCCTTGACGAAGAAACGGTTGAGGCGACACTGGGCTGCATTCTCAAATACCGGGAGGATATTCTTCAATTTCATGATCGCTGGAAGAATGATAATTTCAGGGAATCTCTGCTGGGTGGTGTAATTGAGAAACTGTGCTGATTTGTAGCGCACAAGGGAATGATCTCCATACATGACGTGTCGGTGTGACAACAAGGGTATTCCGGACAAAGCCTCAGGCGGGCCGGACCTTTCCGACGACGGGACAAGGCGTTCCGCCGTGCCGGGCGGTTCTCTCGCGGGTGCGGTCTCGTCGTTCGGACGAATGCTCAAGGAAAGAGGCATCTCGGTCTCTCCACCTCTGGTGATGGACGCTCTTCTTGGGGTCCGCTGCATAGGTGTGGAGAATCAGGAAGATTTCAAGACCGTGTTGAAAGCCGTGTTTCTGTCCCATGCAGAGGAGGCTTCGATATTCGACCGGCTCTTCAGTGAGTTCTTTGGCCAAGCTTCCATGGCGGATTATACATGTCTCGGCGAAGAAGACGGCGAACAACGGCTTCCCCCGGCGGGCGACGCACCGCCTCAAGGAGACGATCTTGTCCCCGCCGAGGCTTCAATGTCGGATTTTGAACAACGCCGGATGACGGATGCACGGCCATACGTGGTCTACTCGCCTCGGGAAACTCTGCGGGACCGGGACTTCAAGGACATTCCCAAAGGCTCCGACCAGAGAATCAAGCGTTTGATACGGGAAATCCTTACGCCTCTCCTGCGCCGGACGGGAATGAGAACAAGGCGTGTCGACAGCGGCATGGATCTTGATTTTCGCAGGTTGTTGAGGAAGAACTTGCGCTACGGCGGGGAGATATTCGATCTGCCGAGACTCAAGCCCAAACGCAGAATAAGGAGGCTGGTCTTCCTTTGCGATGTCAGCGGCTCCATGAACCCCTATCTTCGGTTCATGCTCCGATTCATAAAGGAGATTCAGCAAATTCCGGCAAAGGTCGAAACGTTCGTCTTTGCCACGCATCTGGACCGCATCACGCCGTTTCTTGTGCGAATGCCCTTTCCCAGGGCCATGGAAGAAGTTGCGCGATCTGTGCGGGATTGGTCGGGAGGGACGCGTATCGGGTCGTGTCTGCAGGAGTTCACGTCGTACAAGGGCGGCAGAATGCTTGGGTCTTCCACTGTGGTGCTCATCCATTCCGACGGATGGGATCGAGGTGAGTCGTCGCTCCTGGACAAGGAAATGGCAAAGATCCAACGTCGTTCGTACCGGGTCTTATGGATTAACCCGCTCCTGGGAGGGCCTTCCTACGAACCGACGTGCAAGGGTATGAGAACGGCCCTCCGTCACGTGGATTCCTTTCTTCCCGGTCACAACGTCTCGGCACTTGAACGGGTCGCTGGAACTTTGAGAAGCCTGTTTTAAAATCGCGGAGCGCGCTTGGGAGTATATGATGAGAAACCATGAATCACGGACATCCAATATGACGGGAAGAGACGCCTACCCATATTTCGCGAAGTTCTTTCGGCAGGCTCTCAAATTGCTGCTTGACCCAGAGAACCGGGCGGTCAGGAAGCAAAGGGGAGTGAGTCCGATGGACGCATTCTTCAACTTCATCAAGCTCTCCTTCCTTGAGTACACCATGTTGAAATACCGGTACATGGTCAAATTCGACGGTTCGGTGGTCATCGACAGTACGTTTCCTCCCTATCCGTCGCCGGCATTTGACAAGAGGATTTCCAATTATCTTAATAACTTGGATCTTATGGATCTGCCGTCGGGGATTGTGTCCGTATCTACGACCAATAGCTGTCCGTATTCATGCGCATTCTGCTCCACGAATGCCAAGCGCAAGGCCGAGAACGACCTGGATGAAGAATTGCTGAAGAAGACGATCACCCGTATCGAAAACTTGGGAACGCCGACGATCATCCTCCACGGTGGCGAACCCATGTATCGGTACGAGCGTTTTCTGCGGTTTGTTAAACATGTGAGCGACGAGACCTGTTTGTGGATGTTTACCACGGGCTACGGCGTGACCGCGGAAAATGCGAGGGAACTGAAAGCCAATGGGCTGTTCGGTGTCTGGGTCAGCCTGGATCATTATACCCCGGAGGTTCACAACGGCCTCCGCGGCAATCCCCGTGCATTTGAGAACGCGTGCAAGGCCGTCGGGCACTTCAAGAACGCCGGAGTCTACACCTGTCTCTCTTTGGTGCCGCCCGATGATCTCCTCGATCCTGAAAACTTCAAGAAATTTTACGACTTTGCCCGAGACCTGGGCGTTGCGGAGATCCGGGTGATGGAGAAGAAGCCCTCGGGCAGGGAAGCCTGCCGCGGCGTGGCGCCTCACAGCCCGGTACTGGAACAATTGCAGAAAGACCTGTACCACGACCCTGCGTACCGCAACCATCCTCCACTGAGTGGTTTATCCACGTGGCTCGAAAAGGACCCCGCGTTCGGCTGTCAATGCCGATTCGAGTACCTTTTCGTCACTTCGACCGGTGACGTGCAGCCCTGCGAGGTCAGCGAGATCTCGTTCGGCAATATCAGGGAAGAGGATTTCGCCGAAATCTATGAGCGGATCTGCAAGTCTTTTCCCGCACCATCCACCGGCTGCATTCCCATGGTCATGTATCCTGAAGTGCGGGAATACCAGAAGATGAAGGATGACATGACCACAATGCAGAGGGCGGACCTGGCGGCCCGGATTACGGAGGGTTTTCAAGACCGCGGAGAGATTCCCGGGGCCTACCGGAGGATCTGGTCGATCTACCTCAGGAGGTTATCCTATTACAGGAGGCGCAAGGCCGCCCGCGACAATAAGACGGCAACTCCGGATTAGGGACTGCCGCAAAATAGCGGCGACAACCGGTACGCCGTCCCTTCGGGACGGAAATCCTGTTCGCTTTATCCCGTTCTTCCGGGGGATTAATCCCCCGGCTAGATTCCTAAGTGCCTTCGGCACATTAAGATCGCTGCATCTCAACACCGAAAACGGTCTGCATGCCTCGATTCGTGTGCCGGTTGAAGTACGGGTTGGCAGCGGGAATCCTTAAGTTAACGCTTATGGGCGGAGGCCGGGGTCCAGACACGGATATTGGATCGCGGCCTCCGCCGGGATGACGCAAGAGGTTCCGTGCCGGTACTCTTCGGTAGCACCGGCCTCCCCGCGTTCCGCGGGGTATTCTCCGATCTGGAAGAGCGGGGACGCCCCGGTCGGGGCAGGCCGATGCCCTCAAATCCCCGTCCCTGAAAAGAAGCCGGCTCAATGTCCCAAAGGACAGAATCTCTCGAGATTCAGCAGCCTGGCCGGACCCGCGACCGTAACGCCGAAAACCACGGTGGGCTTGTCCCCGCTCATGCCCTGGAGCGACCCATTGGACAGGGTGCTTCCCGTTATGAAGGCCGTGTCGCACCATTGTACGTTGGCATTGGTCTCTTCCGGTCCCCCGATGTGCACCCCGAATTTCTCCGTACCGATATTGTCCTCATCGAGATCGGTCACGCGGATCTGGAAACGCCTGCTCAGATGCTCCAACATGCGAGGCTGCAAGCCGACCATTGCGATCTTGGGGTTGCCGTACCGCGACTCCATGTACGTAACGAGCTCCATCGCGCACCGGGGAGGCTCGCCGTCCCGGCAGTGTACGGTACCTTCGCAGAGCCCAAGGCGACGCATCGCGGCATTGAGCGTCGCGATGAACGTTGCGCGATGGAAGGAGTCTTCCAGAGGCAGATCGGCCACCATGTCCATGGTGCCGTCGAAATTGCCGAACCGGTCGGTAAAGGCCTGTCCTTTGGCGCCTTCGAGATCCGCTTCCATCATGCGTTCTCTGCCCTTAACCAGGGGATAGTCGTTATGCTCGGGATTTCCGATTGCTTGCTCGGCAGTGAGCGTTTTGACCTTCACTTGAACGCGGGTGTTGTGCCAACCGTTTTCGTCAATCATCCGAGCGAGCTCGGATCTCATTATCGAGAAGAAGTCCATTCCGTAACTCCTTTGTGTGTGCATTGCCGCGGCAGGTCCTCGGCCGTGAAAAGGGGGCCGCAATAGGCAGCGGCCGAATAGTCATGATGTGACTAAGTCTCTACACCTCCGGCGACCCGGTGTCAAGACCATTGCGTATGCGTTCAAGACACTCGTGTTATGGTATATACTATGAATTTTACCAAAGGAGAGGGATTCACCAAGATTGGAGAGGACTGCGGAGACGGAGGGATTGAGTAATGAGAGAAATCGTAAGGGTGCTTCCGAGACATAACTTCTTGCTGGAAGTGGACTTTGACAATGGAGAGAGAATGGTATTCGATCTGAAACCCTACTTGAGAGGGTCCCTGTTCGAGCCGTTAGCCGATGAGTCCCTATTTCGGCAAGTTGAAATAGAGAAAGACTTCGGTGGGTTGGTCTGGCCAACCGGTGCGGATCTCTGTCCTGATATGGTGTACATGAATGCGGTTGCCATACGAGCCGGCGCACATGTAGCCTGAAGGCCTAGTGCTCTACGGCATGAATGCGGTCGCACAAGCTGAACCGTCTTCCCGGCGTAGGCCGGAAACCAGTCTCTTCTCCCTGGACCCCGGCCTGGTGGGACGGTCCCGCGGGACCGTCAATGACGGGCATCCCGCGTTCCGCGGGACCCCAGGAAACGGGTCTAAGGCCTAATGACAGTCCTTCCTTCTCGTTCCCGGCTCCTGCCTGGGAACGCCTGTCCACCGGGCTCTGCCCGGTCTTCGGTTCGGAGTCCGAGGGGCTTTCATGGTCGGTTGTGATCCCCGAATCACGGGGGTTTATCAAATGACATACCTAGACACGTATAAGCCTGCCTGTTCCGCTTCCGAAGCAGGCCGCCGTTCTTTCGGTCAAGAATGCAGTCTCAAAGGGTAATATAGTCCTACCAACAGGACATGGGATCGTCGAGCTTCCGAGCGTCTCCGGAAGCTCAACAACTGCGGTGGATTTGACGGTGCCGGCTCCGGCACCCCTTCTCTCGATCGTGTTTCTGCTTCAGTTGCTCCGGCCGGCTTGGGGAGAATTCGCCAGTCGGAGCAGTATTTCGCTCATGTCCTTGATATGCGCGTTTGCATTCTTCACGGAATCCAAGATGTCAAGATAGAGTGACGAAGCCTTCGGGGAGCACAGTCCTTCCAGAAGGCGATCTTCATGAGCCAACCCGAAATCGATGGTCATCTGAGCCAGTTTGTCCTGTTGCTTCAACAAGGCTTCGAGCACCGTCTGGTTGCGGTTCAGCAATACGTCGCGGAAGGTCCTCAATGCCTCGGTGAACAGTGAAAACAGCTCGGTGAGTTCCTTCAATGCCTTGTCGCTGAACGGAATGCCGTCGCGGGATTTTATCCTGCTCACGTTGAGAATGCTCTCGATGAGGTCGCCGACGCGCTCCAGACGTCCGGGAAAGAGCACAATTGCCTTGAGCACGTCGCCCTTGGTGTCGGGGTAACAGACAAGGTCGCCGGTGAGCCCCTTTTCCTCATCATGAATTTCCTTGCCCAACATCTCGCATTTGGCCATTTTCCCCTGGTCGGTTACTATCAAGCTCTTCCGGACGCAGTCCGTCATTTCAATGAGCTTACTGCACATTACCAACAAGCCCTCTTCGAGACACGTTACATCCGTGGGGGGAGTCTCATAGAGTTCCTCGATCCTGGAGGCCTCGGAATCCAGCGTCGGGCTGATCAGGCGAAAGGGGTTGAAGAATACGTTCTTGTCTTTCATCCGCCATGTTCTCCTTTCCGGCGATTCTCCCCGTGGCCGCGCCGGCGAATACACTTGCCGTCCCGGGTATTCGCCGTTTCACGGTCGGCACCCGTACCCGATTATCGGCCCGGTGAGGGTTGTCATTACTGTGCCGATAGATTATTCCTAACTCATACAAAAGATCAAGTCCCCGACGGACGATATCTTGGTCTCCCATAGGAGGATGGCAATGACGGCTTACGGGCAATCAGCCGGAGAAATTCTCGACGGAATCAGAAAATCCAAACCCGTGGTGCACAGCATAACGAATTACGTGGTGATGAATTCGACCGCAAACGTCCTGTTGGCAATGGGAGCGGCACCCATAATGGCTCACGCCCCCGAGGAAATGGAGGATTTATCCCTCATATCCAACTCCTTGGTCATCAACATCGGTACGCTGTCCAAGCCGTGGATCGAGTCCATGCATCTGGCAGGACGACTGGCCGCTCAGATGAAAAAGCCTTTTCTGCTGGACCCGGTGGGTTCGGGAGCCAGCAGACTGCGGACCGGGACCGCCAAGAGCCTGATCGAATCGTCGCTTCCCACCGTGATACGCGGCAACGCATCCGAGATACTGTCATTGTCGCCGCAAGGCGGAACGACCCGCGGCGTGGACTCCATCCACTCCATGGAGGACGCCGTCGAGGCTGCCGAGACCATATCGCGTTCACTTGGAACCGTCATAGCGGTTACGGGACAGCGAGATCTCGTTACCGACGGCGAGCGGTCTCTGATAATCTCCGGCGGACATTCCCTGCTGGGCTATGTGACCGGCACCGGATGCGCGGCGAGTGTGATCATCGGAGCCTTTCTGACCCAGGAAAAGGACCCGGTAACGGCTACCGCATCGGCTCTGGCATTCTTCGGGTTGGCCGGCGAGCGCGCCGCGGCAGCTGAACAGGCGCCGGGCAGTTTTTGGATCCGGGTGCTCGATGAACTCTACGCAATCACACCGGACGAACTGGCCGCAAAGACAAAAGTTAGTGAAGCATGACGGACCCGTCGTCATGGGAAGTGTACCTCGTTACGGACCGGACGTTCTCCCGGGGACGTTCTACCCGGGAGATTGTGGAGGCCGCGGTACGAGCGGGAGTCTCCGCGGTGCAACTCAGGGAAAAGGATCTCGATACGCGGAGGTTCCTGGAGGAGGGGCGCGCCATCCGCGCATTGCTCAAGGAAGCGGGGGTGCCTCTCATCATCAATGACAGGGTAGACATTGCACTGGCTCTCGATGCCGAGGGAGTTCACCTGGGCCGGAGCGACATGCCGGCGGATGTTGCGAGAAGGCTTCTCGGACCGGATCGCATCATCGGTCTGTCCGTCGAAGAACCAAGGCACATCACTTCCCGCGAGACTCTGTGCGTGGATTACCTGGGCATCAGTCCGGTGTTTCTTACTGCGACCAAGGCGGAACTGAAAAGTGCATGGGGGCTGGAGGGGATCCGGAAGGCCCGCTCCATGACGGCTTTGCCTCTGGTTGCCATAGGATCGGTGAAACAGGAGAACGCCCGGGAAGTGATCGAAGCGGGCGCCGACTGCGTTGCCGTCGTAACGGCCGTCACCGCGGCCGACAATCCCGAACAGGCCGTGCGCCGGTTGTTGGAAGAAGTGAGGGAGGGTAAGGCGGCACGGATGTGAGGCTTCGACATATGAACCAACACGGCTTTAGCCTTTTAGCAAGCCACAACGAACGATGAAACCCCTCGGCATTGACGGGCACCCACAGGGGGGTGCCCCTACATGATAGTTTGTGTACCGGGGGTTGGTAGGTGTATCCAGGCACTCAGGATTGGTGTAGGGGGCCCGCGCAGAACGCGGGATGGCCGCCCGCATGGTTCAACCCCTGAACACGGGGGACGACCGACGGATACGGAATACGCACGCCGGCGCGGGCTATGCCCGCCGTCTCCTCGGCGAAGACCGGGGCCGCCTATCGAAGGACCTTCTGGTAAACGTTCGTGGCTCCATGAAGGAGACCCAATTGAAACTCCAAGATATCGGAGAATTCGGGTTTATCGACCGCATAGCTCCGATGGGAGCGATACGGTCCAAGGGCGTCGTGAAAGGCATTGGAGACGATTGCGCGGTGATTTCACTCGACGGTCCGGAATACCTACTGGTCACGACCGATCTACTGGTGGAAAGGGTTCACTTCGTCATCGATTGGACCACTCCGGAAATCATCGGTGCCAAGGCACTTGCGATCAACCTTTCGGATATCGCGGCCTGCGGCGGCCGACCCGTTGACGCGTTCATCAGTCTGGCAATACCCGAACGCATAGAAGTGGAGTGGCTTGACGGATTTTACCGCGGTATGGCCGATTTGGCCCGGGAACACGAAGTGAACCTGCTTGGGGGTGATACAACCGCGTCCCGAAGCGATCTGATCATCAACATAGCCCTGACGGGTCTGGTCGGCCGTGACGAGGTCTTGTATCGGCATACGGCGAGGGCGGGAGACGTGATTGCCTTGACCGGACCGGTCGGCGCCTCCGGCGCCGGCTGCGAGATTCTCTTAGAGTCGCCGCAACTCCCTGGACGCATCGCGGACGCGCTGGTGAGATCGCATTTGCAACCAAGACCCCACGTAAAGGAAGGCCGGTTGCTCGCATTATCCCGCTGTTGCACGGCCGCCATAGACGTATCGGACGGCTTGTCCTCCGACTTGGGACACCTGTGCGCCGAGTCGGGCGTCGGTGCGCTCATCTATGAAGACCGTCTTCCCCGTACCGAAGAACTCATCGAGGCTGCGCAAGCGATGGGGCGGGATCCGCTGGGCTGGATGCTAAACGGCGGAGAGGATTACGTCCTGCTGGCCGGCATCCGCCGCGACATGCTCGAGGAAGTCACTGCTGCAATGGAGGCTCAAGGTTGCGCGCTCCATCCCATAGGGGAATTTGTCGAGGAGAGCGGCATCGTGGTCCGAAAATTCGACGGCAGGGATGAGTCGGTCACGGCCGCGGGTTGGGATCATTTCAGGGGAAAAAAAGACTTGACAACATAGCTAAAACTGAATATACATATATTAACTGGACGCCAATGAGCAGCCCATCGTGACCAAAGCAATACACCGGCCCAAATCCGGTGCCCGCCCGGCGTTACGGGTATGATCCTTGGCAGCCCGTGTCCGATCCAACACCCCGATGGAGGGAAAAGAAAATGAACGGTATCACCCGGCGAAAATTCCTCATCGGTTCAGCTGCCGGAAGTGCTTCTCTGATCGCCGCCTCATACGTAAATTTCGACGCGTGGGCTTCTCGGGAGGAGGTACTGGGAGATGTGAAGGTCACCCCGACTCTCTGCAATGCCTGCGGGAACTGGTGCGCCATCAAGGTGTACACGCGTGGGGGGCGCGTATGGAAAGCCGAAGGGAACCCTCTTGCCGGCAATAACCGTGGGAGGATGTGCGCCAAGGGACACGGCTTCCTGCACGAGGTCTACAACCCCGACCGCATCAAGTCTCCCTTAAAGCGCGTGGGACCCAACAAGTTCGAGCCGATCTCGTGGGAACAGGCTTACAAGGAGATCGCAGCAAGAGTCAAGGCTATCTCGGAGAAACACGGTCCCGAATCTCTCTTCTGGGTGAGTCATCCTCAGGCCAATGTCAAGCTGACACAGCAGTTCATGCGGGCCTTGAAATCACCCAATGTGTTTTCTCACGGGAGCACCTGTTACATGCCCAGGAATATCGGGTGGTGGCTCACCATAGGTAAATCCAAACCCGACATGGATTTCGAAAACAGCCGGATGATCGTCTTGGTGGGGCGGAACCCGGCAGGAGGATTGGACCTTGGGCACTTGCGGGACATGACCAAAGGCAGGGACCGGGGGGCCAAGATCGTTGTGATCGACCCGCGGTACAGCGAAGCGGCATCACTGGCCCATCAGTGGATCCGCATACGTCCGGGGACCGACCTCGCTCTCATGCTGGCCGTGGCACATGTCATGATCGCCGAAGGGATTTACCAAAAAGAGTTCGTGGAAAAGTATACCGAGGGCTTCGCGGAATTCGCTGAAGAAGTCAAGAAATACACCCCGGAGTGGGCTGAGAAGAAGACCGGCGTATCGAAACAGACCATTGTCGTCTTGGCGCGTGAGATGGCAATGGCGGCTCCCAGATCCCTCATTCACCGCGGATATCACGGAGCCATGGGGACCCAGTACAAGAACAGTCTGCAACTGGTCAGGGCGGTTGGATGTGTCGGCGGACTGTTAGGCAACTTCAATCAGTACGGCGGGCTGTTCTTTTCGCCGAAACCCAAGCTGGGGAAACTCGACACAACCAAGCATCCGGTTCCGGCCAAGGTTCCCGGCCCCATGGCGGACGGCTCGGGAGATGCGGACCGCTACCCTCTGCTTCCCAAGGGTCAGGGGATGACTCAGGCCATTCCCGAACTGGCAATACAAGGCAAGCTCAAAGCCGGTTTCGTCTATCATACGAACCCCCTGCGAACCGTGCCCAACCCCGCCAGAGTTATCGAGGGGTACAAGAAACTCGAGCTGTTGGTGGGATTCGACTATGTGCTCTCGGAGACCGCGTGCGTATGTGACTATATTCTCCCCGAATCGTTCTATCTCGAGCGCGACGACGTGATCCACACCAACCAATCCTTCAAGACGGCACAGGTTTCCATCCGCCAACCAGCGATGAAGCCGCTTTACGACACCAAGCCGTTGATTGAAATTTTGAGGGGAATTTCGCACCACATGGGAATTGGAGAGTACTTCAATTTCACGGCGGATGAATTGAACGCCGCGGGTCTCAAGCCGCTGGGCGTCTCGCTGGCCCGGTTGAAGAAGGAAGGGGTGGTGGACGTGGGCAACGAATGGAAGCCCGGTGAGCCTCATTTCGACACTCCAGGCGGAAAGCTGGAGTTGGCTTCGTCCATTCTCCGGGACAACGGTCTGCCGGCAGTGCCGACGTGGGAGGAACCCCTCGTGATGCCGGACCCCAAGGATCCTCATTCGTTTCGCATGATCCACGGCAAACAGGCATATCATACGCACACGGCAACCTGTAACCAACCCTACCTGATGAGGATCACGGAGATTAACGATTCGGCCCGGGTCTGGATACATCCGGATCGGGCAAAGGCTCTCGGTTTGAAGGACGGCGAGTGCATGACGATCAGTTCTTCGGTGGGCAAGGGCAGGGCGCGTTGCCGGATCACCGAGGGGATACATCCGGACTGCATCTTCGTGCCGAGCCCTTACGGAGTGTTCTCCAAGCATTTGACTTTTGCCAAGAAAGACGGAGGGAAGGGCGGATTCGGGTACGGAATATCGTACAACGACTTCCTGCCTACGTATTTTTCTCCGGTGCTTGGTCACGCCATGGTCAATGAAATCGTCGTGAACGTCGAGAAAACCTACGCGTGAGAAATGGGAAACGACCTGATACCTTTTCGGGTTTACCAGGGAGCTGAAAATGCCTCGATACGGAATAGCAATTGATACAACTAAGTGCATCGGCTGTAACGCATGTCGGGTCGCCTGCCAAAACCAGAACGATCTGCCGGTGCACGAGGAGTTCAACCGGATTGTGGAGAGGGAGCGCGGCACTTTTCCGTCCTTTTCAAAGGAGTTCATCCCCCTGCAATGTAATCACTGCAAGAACGCTCCGTGCGAGCGCGTTTGCCCCACCGGGGCGACGTATACCTCGGAGGAGGGCGTCGTGTTGGTTAATCCCAAGACCTGCGTGGGCTGCAAGTACTGCATCGAGGCCTGCCCTTACAAGATGCGGACCATGGACCACGCAAGGGGAATTGTCGAGAAATGCCGGATGTGCATCGAACTGGTGCGTGAGGGCGGAACCCCGGCATGCGTGACCACGTGCCCCACTCAGGTGAGGATATTCGGGGACCTCGACGATCCAAGAAGCGAAATATCCCGGTTCATAGCGGAGCACCGGGCCCAGCCCCTTCGAGCGGACCTGAATACCGGTCCTAGAATCTACTACAAAAGGAGTTGATCATGCCTGAGAGTGCGTGGGGATGGCTGATTATTACGTATCTGTTCCTGGCCGGGGCCGGGGCCGGGGCGTTCATCTCGGCAGTTGCCTGTGATCTGCTCGCTCCGGACTGGTCACGATCTCTTGCCCGGGCAGGGTCGTTGGCTGCAGGGCCGCTGGTCGCCATAGGGACGGTATGCCTGGTCCTTGACCTGGAAGCCGGGCTTTGGGAGCCATGGCGTCAGATCTTTCTCGTAGGAAACCTGCGCAGCATGATCGCCTGGGGAGTGCTGATCCTGTCCGTTTTTATTCCCGTCGCGTTCCTCTACGCGGCTGCGCTCAATGAGATCACCGTCGTCGGCAAGATCGCCAAAAAGTATCTGTTTCATCTGGAGATTGCGGGCAGCGTGTTGGCGGTGGCCACCGCGGGCTATACCGGAGTGCTCATATCGGTGATCAACGGAGTGCCCTTTTGGAACACTTCGTTGATGCCGGTGCTCTTCATGGCTTCGGCAATGTCCACCGGTCTGGCGGTGGCGATGATCGGAGCGGCCATTATCGACATCGACACGATCAAGACGCTGTCGAATTTTGCCCTGGGGCACGTCATATTCTTGGCCGTGGAAGGTCTTGTCCTTGGACTGCTGATCTTTATCTCGCTCACAAGATCCGCCGAGGCCGCTTCGTCGGCACAGATGCTGATTTCGGGTGCGCTGAGTCCGTACTTCTGGTCTCTGGTGGTCGTTGTGGGGATTTTGGTGCCCTTTATTCTCAGTATCCTGGAGTACTCCGAGTACGGCGAGATGCCCAAATTCCTGGTAGTGGGAGCCGACCTTCTGGTCCTGGTGGGGGGGATGTCCCTCCGGGCGCTCATCATCTACTCGGGTCAACCACCGCAAATTGTGTGATGTGAAAGAGTCCGCGGGACAGAGGAAGAATCATGAATCACCAATCCACCGCAGCTTGCATTTCCAGTCCCGTTGAGAGCCTGCATCTCGACGAAGCGGTACGGGCGCTGGGAATACTGGCGAGGCTCCTCGGTTCGGCGGAACCGCTTGAGCGAGCCGAGGCCGAAGAAGCGCTCGATGTGCTGGGAAGAGTTCCCGGAGGTTGGCTCGGCGGGTACGAGGGCAATCCGGCGGGATTCGCAGCGGCCTGGAACCGGCAGAGGGACCTGTTCAAGGGCTTGCCCAATGTACTGCCTCTGGAAGAGTCCTTCTACAAGGAATGGACCGGCGATGCTTCCCATCCTTTGGCCGGGCGCAAAGAACTGGCCTGGGGGGATCCTGCCGCACACGTGCTCGCCATGCTCGGGAACTTTGGACTGGCCCTGAATCCGCAAGATCCAAGGTCGCCCGACCACCTTGCCGTCCTATTGGAATTTCTCGCATTTCTTATTGAGAACCGACCGGTCGGGGAGGCCCGGGCCTTCTGCCGGGACCACCTGGACTGGCTGGCGGACCTTCGCCGTGAAGCGGCGTCGCGAGGCATTGAGGAAGTGTTGCAGGAAATGGTCCTGACGGTGGAGAGCCTGGTGAATGACATAACCACTATTCAAGAATTGGGAGACTGCCATGGCTGACGAAATGAAGAACCGAGGCAACGAACCGGGCTCCGGAAAAGGGGCGGAAGAGGTCGCCGGGGGACCGCCGGCGTCTTTGAACAAGGCCGATTCACCTGCCTCGGAAGAAATGAAGGGTGCGCAGGAGCGGGAGGAGATCACGAACAACCACATCGCACAGAAGAGGGGCCGGATGGTTGCCGCAGGCTTCATTGCCTCGGTCATCCTGGCCGTCATCGCGGTGACGGTCGCGGGGATATTCCAGTTTACTTCGGGTTGGCTGGTGAAATGTCCGAGTGATCTGCCGGTAAACGACCCGGCACCGATCCTTTGGAAGGATGTGGAGAGCAAGGAAGCCAAGTCGGCTCCCCTGGGGGTCCCTGAGGACCTTATGAAACAAGTGGGCTGGAAGGGATCGCCGGCGAAGTCCGGATCTTCTCCCGCCGGACCCAAGTAACCGAAAAGAATCTGTAATAAGAAAGGATAGGTACCGATGCAGCCGCCTGAATATGCAAAGGGATTTTGGAATCCATATGTGGCCGGCGTGGCCCTGGGCCTCGTCCTGCTCATGAGCTTCTACCTTATGGGAACCGGCCTCGGCGCATCGGGCGCTGTTGCGCGGACCGCCGCGGTGGTTGCTCACGGAATAGCACCGGACGCAGTGGAGCAGAATGGGTATTTCAAGTCGTTTTTCAAGCCGGGGAAGAAACATCCTTTCATGAACGGGATTGTCTTCATGGTGTTGGGGGCGTTTCTCGGGGGTATCGTTGCAGTACTGAGCGCGCGGAGGTTCAAACCGGAGGTGGGTAGAGGGCCGACGGCAAGCGTTGGCCTCAGGCTTTCCTTGGCCTTTGGCGGCGGAGTTCTCGGAGGCGTGGGTACCCGATTCGCCCTCGGGTGCACCAGCGGCCAGGCTTTGAGCGGAGGGGCAACAATGGCCGTTGGGAGCTGGGTCTTCATGATGGCGGTCTTTGCAACAGCGTTCGGCGCAGCATACTTCGTCAGGAGGGAATGGTCATGACCGGACCTCTCTACATGTTGGGAATATTCGGACACGGCACGGGCCTGTTGGTGTCCCTGATCATCGGCTTCTTCTTCGGATTCGTGCTGGAACGGGCAGGGTTTGCCAATTCCCGTACACTGACCGATATCTTCTACTTCAGAGACATGCGGGTGCTGCGTGTAATGTTTTCCGCGCTCACCACGGCCATGGTGGGATTGATAGTACTGAGTTGGCTGGGATTGTTCGACTATTCAATTCTTCTGAAGCATTCGCTTCTCAAGACTTACTTGTGGCCGCAACTGGTAGGAGGGATCATCTTCGGGTTAGGCTTCGTCATCGGCGGCTACTGTCCGGGCACCGCGATAGTTGGGGTGGTATCGGGCAAGATCGACGCAATTGTGTTTCTTCTTGGCATGATTGCCGGCATCTACGTCTTCGCAGCCGGCTTCCCGCTGTGGGGAGGCTTCTATATGAGTTCGGACCTGGGACGCCTTACGCTCTGGCAGGTGTTCAATGTGCCCATGGTCGTCATGGCCGCGCTGATAGTAGCGATGGCGTTGGGTGCTTTTTGGCTCGCGGGGTTGGGGGAGAAATGGGCGCCGTACGACAAAAGGACTGGCCGGGACACTGCCGATCATGCTAGTACTGGTCTAATTTCACCTAAGGAGGTACGTATTGATGGGTAAGATCGTTCGCCTAATGGTGGTTGTAATTGCTCTGGCCGCCTTCGGTCTTGCGACGCAGGCCGTGGCCGCCGAGTACTTCGTGGTTAAGGACGCCTCGGGGAAGGCACTGTCGGTGACGGACACGAAGCCCGCCGACGCCAAGATGGTTGCTGCCGGGCCGTTCAAAACCAAGCAGGAAGCGGAGAATGCCCTGCAACAGGCGGCGGGAAGTGCAGGCAAGGCTCAGGACACTCAGAAGAAGCCCGTGAAGCCCCCCGACGAGGGATGCTGACGGATAGGACTCAAGAGGAATGGGTGGTGCCGGCTGCCTCGGCCGAGCGCCGCCCGTCTTTTTGAATGGTCAAAGGGGAGACACGGAGGTCTTAGTGCTCCATGGCGCAAATACGGTCGCACATTCTTAACCACTTGAGATTGCCACGCCCTCCCAAAGCCTCGGGCTCGCAATGACATGGTTCAGCGTGGTGCCGTGACCGAAATCGCGTGCAACCACGAGATGTCATTGCGAGGAGCGCAGTCCCGAGCAGAACGCGGGAAAGCAATCTCAGCGCGAAAAATCCGTGACCGTATTTGCGCCGCGCAGCACTAAGGCATTGTCCGTTCAACCATTGCCCAATCCATGACAAAACGCACTTTCATGAAATATCTCCTGCTGGGGCTTACAGCCGTCGGTTCGGCAATGGCGGCGTGGGGCATCGCCGCGTTTTCCGGCATCGGCGCCGGAACAAAGAGGAAACGGGATTTTGCCCGGCAGATTGTCGACGATCTGAGGCCGGACCAACCGGTTCACGTGTCCGATGCGGGAGCCTGGCTGGTTAAGCGGGACGCGGGGATTATCGCGTTTGACGACCGTTGCCCTCATCTGGGTTGCCGTCAGAACTGGAATCCGCAGACAAACCGGTTCGAGTGCCCTTGTCATGGGAGCATTTTCGACCTGGACGGCAATGTGCGGCAGGGGCCGGCGGGCAGTCCGATGCCTCGGCTGTATCTACGGTTTACCGAAGAGAACCGGGTGCGGCTGTCGGACAAACCTCCTGCGTCCTGACAAGGGCGACACTTCGGTTGTACCGGGTGAATTGACATGACTGTGGCGCCCCAAGACACCGTGGGAGAGGCCGGATGTCCGGCTGGGCTCCCGACGGCGAAAACACGGTCGCACAACCTGAGCCCCGGAAGATGACGGGCAGGGACGCCCGTCCCACGAAACAGGTCTAAGGCTTCATGATAGTCCTTCGTAGCCCGGGCCTCCGTGCCCGGATCTTGTCCTTGCCGGCAGCGAGACGAAAATGTGCGACCGTATTTGTGCCATAGAACACTTAGG
>JAZDHD010000245.1:0-19516 GCA_043806215.1 Pseudomonadota bacterium
CTACTCGCTTGGCTTTTGACCCGGCACTGAAGTACCGGGCTACTCTCAACAGCCCCTGTCGGGGCAAGCGATCATGAACGTCCCGGAGGGACCGTATGAGAGTAGACCGGTCTTTCAAGGCCGGACTAGTAAGCCGGAACGATGAGAGATTTGTTCTGCGACAGTCCCATAGTCTGCGACAATCCTCTTCACCGCATGGGACGGCGAAAAAACCTTGGGAAGCCGGCATAGCTTCTCCGGGGTTTCGCTTGTTCTGCGCGGCCGGTTCACCCTTCCCTTCGCGAGCTTCCACGCATTTCTTGACTTATTCAATAGGGCCGCCGTATGATTCAGGCCTATGATCCCGGGAAGGAAATCCATGATGCCGAAATGCCCTGTTTGTGCCCACGAAGACACGGTATGCCTCGGGAAGCGCTCCGATTTTCTTGATCCTAACCAGCTCCACGGGTTCTATGGTTCGTTCGTGACCCGAGTGGACGAATTCGACAGAGAGGTTTGGCGCTGTCCGGTTTGTGGGTTTCAGTTCATTCATCCGTTATATGGCCCCGCGGAATTCGACTTATTGTACGGCAGTGAAGGCTACCGACGTTTCGCAGCTCAGTTTCCGCCCTTGGATGAATTCGAAAGCACGTACGCCAAAGAGTTTCTGGAAATGCTGAAGAACAAGTTCCGTGTCCTGGGGATTCCCGAGTGGGTCGAGAAATTCCGGAGCCTTCACGGAAACAATCCCACATTTCTCGACGTGGGATGCGGCAAGGGTCAATATCTTCTGATTTTCAACCAGTTGGGTTTCGATGTGTCGGGAATAGACTCCAGTCGCCACCAAACCGAATGGGTCAAGGCGCGGTTGCCTTTCAAAGTGGAAACCATGCTTTTGGAGGATCTCCCTGAGGATAGGAAATTCGATTGTCTCTTCGCTTGTCACGTAGTAGAGCATCAATCCGATCCGCACGGATTCATGGCCAAACTGATGAGCCTTCTGTCGCCCGGCGGCATCATTCTCTTGGAAACTCCGGTAGTTCAGGATTGGGGGCGGGCCGAGCACCGGTACCGTGACATCTATCACACGCTGTTCTTCGATCAGTTCACGTTGTCGTTGCTCGCCTCCATGCATGGCGCCCGCACGCTCCGGTCTCTCAATGTGCCTTACCGGGAGGCATCGGGAGTATTCGTGGTCGACGTGTTGGCTTCATTTGAGAGAGATGAGGGCCTGCCCCGTGAAGTGCCGCAAGCCTTAATCCGGAATTTCAGGGCGAGTTTTGAGCAAGTGCTTGAAGATTTCAGCGCTTGGGGGAGGTTTTATTTGCGGCTGACTTACTGGAGAAATCTCTTTGCCGGCGGAATTCATTTCTTGGCGCAGCATGGGTTCACGGCCACGGTAAAGGCAACGGTCGGCTTTCTCAGACAGCGTTACGGCAAACGTTGAAGAGAAGGTGTGGCCGGACGTGAACAAGGTCTCCGAATGAATCCGTCAAGCAGCCTCAAACCGGCCGGGCCGCGGACAAATGCCACACGATTCGTTTCACGGAAGCAACGGAGGAGCATATGAATCTTGCCGGATTCTTGTCGAAGTACATGACGCCCTTTTGGAATATCTACGAAAAGCAGATGGGCAAGCTGCTCGACGCGAGGATGGTCAGACTTGAGAGTCAGTTCATGGAAATGGCTGCGGGCGCTTCCGGGCAGGGTTTGGGCTCGACGGTTTCCGTCCCCGTTGAACTGAGGAATCCCGGCCACAAATGGCAAACCCTTCAAATCGGCCTTACCGACCTGTGCAACATCGTCTGCAGCCATTGCACGAGATTGCCGGCTCACCCCGGACTTCAAGGGACGATGAGCCTGGTCAACTTCGCAAAATACCTGTCCTGCTTCTCGCCCAATTGGTTTCACGAGCTCCTGGTCAGCGACTGGGGTGAGCCGACAATCGTGAGATCACTCCTTGGATATCTTTACTTTGCGAAGAAGAAAGGTTGGGACAACGTGCATTTTTTCACGAACGGCACGAGTTCCGACAAGGCCCTTTTCGAAGAAATCATTTCCCAAAAGCTTCTCGGCAGACTGTTCGTGTCGGTGGAAGCGGCCTCCCCCGAACTGTACGAAAGCATTCGGCGGCAGCCTCTCGCCAATTTCCGGGCTTTCCTGAACACCGTTCGCACCTACAAGGACTCTTACAAGAGCGGAATGGAGTTGTTTTTTAATGTGGTGTGCATGAAGGCCAATCTGCAGGAGCTTCCGGCGGTAATGGAGCTGGCCGCGGAATTTGGAGTCTGTAAGGTCCTGCTGGTCCACCTGAGCCCGGTAGTTTATCTTCAGGACGTCAAGGACAAACTGTGTGTGCCCGAACAGCATCTCGATTCAACGGATCGAAAAGAGGTGCTCAAGGTTTTCGAGAAGGTCATCGCCACAGCCGAGGCAAGCGGTATAGGAGTGGGGCTTCCGGAACCTTTCCCGGAGCTTACCGGGCAAGTGGTGCAAGAGTCCAGATTCCTGCACGACGAAAAGCCCTACCGCTGCGGCGAACCCTACCGGTGGGTGCAGATCGGTCAGGGCGGAGACGTATATCCATGCTGCCAGATGGGAAAGGCCGAGTCCATGGGTAACCTCGCCAACCTGGACTTCTATTCCATATGGAACAACCTGAAGTACGGAAGACTCATCGACGGCTTGGCTCCCGACGGAACATGCCGGGATTATTGCGCACGGTGCAACATGCTTGCCGGGAAGAATTTCTGATGTCTCCGAGGATCAGGCTCACGAGCAGCGGGCCGGAGATCGGTATGGGTGATCCTCCGGTTATCCCTTGAATATCGATCGGAAAGACTGCACGCCGGTACTATTTCCCTCCTTCTGCCGCTCCGGCACCTTCGGCAGGCAGGCTGCTCCGACCGGAAGTCACCGGCCCTATTTGTAGGTTTGACCCGTGAGACCGGAATGCTGCTGGAAGTTTCATGTAATCCACCGCACCGTCTTGTCTCTTCCTGAAGAGCACGGAACAGTTTTCGTATGTTGGAATCCCGGGAAGGTTCCGGTATGCGTCTGCCCTGATCTCCTTTATGAAAGCCGTCACATCAATCGAGAAATTCTCCACCAAAGTTGAGTCTCTTCCATCGTCACTGAGGCTGGGTTTGTTGAACGCCAGGTCGAATTTGATCAATTCATGAAGGTAGTGGTGGGGGTGCTCGACCACGCCCACGCTTGCCGCAATGAATTTGGAGACGGAGAGCAATGACTCTATATCGGCTATCCGATTGAAGATATTCCCTTCCGGAAGTTCAAGATTTCCGATTCGTTCCAATAGGCTCTCCGGATAGCCCAGTTCGGGATCTTTGAGGAGGCTGAAAGCGGTATATCTTAGGCAGACCAAGTTCATCATCAAGTGAGTCGTTCGTACGAAAATGTCCCGGTCTATATGTCTGGAAACATAGTGGTAAAGTGTGGAGAACACCTGCGGGTACTTCTTGGCAAAGTCAGTGTCTACCAGAGTGGCCGGTGAAACACAGAAGTTGGAAGTATGACTGTCCAATGCCAGTCGATCGCCGTACTCCCGGAATAGGGGGCTGCCCGGAAAGGGGACCAAAAGCCAAAC
Source organism: Pseudomonadota bacterium (assembly GCA_043806215.1). Classification (GTDB taxonomy): domain Bacteria; phylum Desulfobacterota; class Desulfomonilia; order Desulfomonilales; family Desulfomonilaceae; genus JAVHLK01. The sequence continues at coordinate 3,587 of JAZDHD010000245.1, forward strand.
GAATATGTCGGAAAACCCTCTCTCTCCAGAGAAGTAGATCTCCAGCATGAGTCGCATGGTTTGCCGCAAGTCCGACATCTCTTCTTGGGGAAATCCAATTATGAAACCGCTGCCGGAAACGATCCCCTCTTCACACACCTTGCGAATCACTGCCGGGGCGCGCTCCAGGTTCAGGCGTTTATTCAGGAGCTTCTGCATCCGAGGAGAACCGGTCTCGATCCCGAAATAGATGTACCGGCATCCGGCCTCCGCCATGCATTCCACCATTTCCCCATCTATTGTATCAATTCTGGAGAAGCACTCCCATCGAATGTCCAAATTCTCGGCTCTTATGGCATTGCAAAAATTCATGAGCCATTTGCGATTCAAGGTGAGAAGATCGTGTTCTACGCGCAAATAGTCTTTCCCATAGTTTTGAACCACGTCTTTGATGAGTCTGATGACGTTCGCCACCGATCTCTGCCTGAATCTGCCCTGTCCCATGCTGTTGGTGACGCAATAGCCGCACTTGAAAGGGCACCCTCGTCCAACGTCAACCCCTACCCGCTCTATCCGATCCATGGAAGGTATAAGACCGTAATCCGGCAAAGGGAGACTATCCAGATCACTAACCGGCCCTTGATCCGGAGTCCGGACAACATTTCCATGGTGCATGAAGGTTACGCCGGAGACGGTGCGGAGTTTGTCCGGGTCGTGAATGGATCTCACAATGTCGCTGATCGTATGGTCGCATTCGCCCCTGGCAACGACATCGATCTGGGGAAAGGCCTGCACGGTTTCCCGATCCGTGTGGGTAGCCTGCACTCCGCCGAAAAGAATCTTGGTATTCGGCAACAATTCCCTAACGATTCCGGCGAATTTCGTCAAATCCAAATAGTAGTTGCACCAGGTAGAGAATCCGACGATATCGGGGCGGCGGGCTACGATGGCTTCCGGAACTTCTCGGTACGTCGCATCGGAGCACACCGCGTTGACGTCGAGGATTTCCACATTGAAGCCGTCATCCTTCAACACCGTAGCAAGCGAGAGAATGCCCAGGGGCACGTAGGGTTGCGGAAGCCCCGCTTCCAATACCGGGTTTGGGAGGAGTAAGACTTTCATGGTCTGTTGGGAGGTTCGCAGGTATCGGCCAATACGCTGCGTTCGATCATCCGAGCGACTTCAGGGAGCAGTGACACGTCACGTGGCCTTGTCAGTCGCAGTACGGGAATCTGAGTGATAAGTCTTGCGCATTGGAGAAAGTAAGACGACGGCCTTGAATCGTGCATCAAGCGCACCCAGTATGAATTCTTCACCAGCTCGTACACGGCTTCATGCCCGCTCACAGGCGACATCTGCAGATCCCGACCTTCAGCGAGGAGATAGACGCCGACCAGTGGGACCGGCACACTGGGAAAGCCCCGGTCCGTACGGAATGTGAACTTCTCGCCCTCAGCGTCCCATCCCCACGATTTCCCCAGATCTTCCCCGAAGTAATTCGCGGCGTCGGGGAGCAGATGAACCCCCGGATATCCGGGATAAGCCATCGGCTTGGGACCGGAGTTGCTTACAACCGTAATGTCATCCGCCACCAAGGCATGCCCCCTGGCATGCAGAGAGGCTGCAGTTGTAGATTTTCCTGCTTCACTCCCCCCCACGAATGCAACGGAGTGAGCGCCGATCTTTACGCAACTCGCATGGAGCGTCAAATACCCTCTCTGGTGAAGCAACACCGACAACCCGGGTCCTTGGGCCATGACGGAGATGAGGTTGGCATCCATACCGTTCTCGGGTTCACCGATGATCTCCCTCCCATGAATGATCAAACACGATCCTAGTCCACGGTAAAGAAAGAAAGCCCTGTCATCCTTGAATTGCAGAGAGATCGGGGCGTTGATGGGAACCGGATCCAGGGGCTCGACTCTCCCAAACCTCATGACCACATCGTAATCCCCGGTTCCCTCCATCAGATCCGGAAGCGGAACATCAGACCGAATTCCCAGGCCATAGGCAGAATAGGAATACATGAGTCTTCGCCTACACCGAGCGCCGTCGGGGATTGGCCAGGGTTCCACCATCATATTCGCCGGAACCCTTCTGCTCTTCCGTGATTTTCTCCACACTTCCGTGAACAACGAGCTCGGGAGTTACGTAAGGTTTCTTGGAGTTACCCTCCGCCTTCGACACCTTTTCCTCGTTTTCGTCTCTTGGACCTGCCATATTGGATCCCCCTCACACGGCACACGGAGTTTCGGGCAACGTTTGGGTCGCATCTCACACGCATCCTTGCGCTCATCAAGAACTGCATCGGAGTCTTCTACTCCACCACATCCGACTTGCTTAACCACAGTCCCAGAGACAATGCAAACCAGAGGAACGAAGGATCCCGTCCCATGGGATTGGAAACGAAATCCGTGTAGGCTCGGCTCATGGCGGCCGGATCAACGTAGCGCCCCAGCGCACTGAGACTGTCTTGAAACAAGCGAGCCAGCCGGTTGCCATCCATGTTTAGGATAGCATAATTGAAACTCGGACGGAAGTCGATCTTTCCCGCCCGCCACTGTATCTCCGCCGGCAGCAGCCCTTCCATACCCCTGCGCAATATCAAGCGTGTCCATCCATTGTCAATTCTCTGACGATGAGGGAGAGCCACACAAAACTCAGCCAACCGGCGGTCGAAGAATGGGTGCCTCGGCTCAATACCTGCTCTTGCGGCCAACTTGTTCATAGACTCCAGAGTCTCGGTTAGCCCGCCCCAGGTCAAACTGCGGCAGTGGTCTTCTCTCGCGTTGTGCACCGGTTTAAGATAGAAGGCATTGAATCTCCGATACCGTTCGTCGAGGCCCATTCGCTTGGCAAAATCCCTGGATATGAGAGCCCCTTTGGGCCAGGACCGATCACCGTAACCGGTCAGGCGACGCCACGTTCTCCTTATGATCCTCGGCGTGAGCGGCCTTATCGCTTTGCGCCACAGGATGTCCATCATCGGCCGACTCTCCCTCAACGACAGAGCGCGGGCTTCTCGTGCCAGGGTTATGAGCTTGCAATTGTGGGCCAGTTCAGCCAAATACGCATACCCATGGGAAACGGTGTTGTCGCCATCAAAGCCGTCGAGTACGACGCGAATTCCACGCTCCTGCAGGTGAGTCATGGCGGAAACCGCAAACGAGGTGGGGGCATCGAGTGGGTCGTCGTGAAGATACGGCGCATCCATGTCAAAATACGGCAACGGCACAACAGTGTCGGCCTTGAAGAAGACCGGCGTCACCGAACCCTGCGAGAGGACTGCTTCGATGTACTCCCGTTCATCACATTCCTTCACATGATCGTAAATGAGAGACAGAGTCGTCGGCCGGGCGTTGGACGAGCGAGCGAGCAAGTCTCTTGCAACACACGTCACGCTGGAAGAATCGAGTCCTCCGCTCAGCGTTACCGCAATAGGACCTGTGCTGCGCAAACGGCACCGAACCGCATCTACAAAGAGATCCCGAAAGGCTTCGGCGTATTCCTCGTCCGAACCCATCCGTAGCTCGAGGGCGGGGTCGAGAGACCAGTACCGGCGCAGCCGCTCTCCGTTAGGTGTTACCAGGAGCGTGTGTGACGGGGGAAGGCGCAGGACCTCCCCGTAGAACGTGATGGTTTGGTCGTCCGGCATACCGATGAGATAATCGGCAACCATGACCTCGTTGAGTCTTCGCGGCACCCATTCAAGCTCCAACAGCGGTCTGATTTCCGATGCGAAGGAGAAGGCGCTGCGAGAGGAATGATAATAAAGGGGCCGGACCCCGAACGGATCCCGGCAACAGAAGAGAGATCTCCGTGCACGGTCCCAGATGCAGTAGGCGAAATCTCCAACAAGCTCGTAAGGGCTGCGGTCGCCCCACTTCTTGTACGCTTGGATAATGATTTCGCCGTCAGTGATCCCGGTGCTTGGCTTCCCTTTGATTCCAAGGACTTTGATGAGGTCTTCACGATTGTCGATACGCGCATCGGCCGTGATGACATATCGCCCGGTATCATCAGATTGAGGAAGCCTCTCCGGAAGCGACTCCGGAGTACTGGCCTGCATGAGATGTCCCAACCCCAGGGAATCCTCGCTCCACGAACTCGAGCCGTCCGGACCGCGATACTCCATTGCCCGAAGCATCCGTTCCAAGATACGCCCATCCATGGGACGGCCGTCACGAAAGAATATACCGGCGATGCCGCTCACGATCGTGCTCAGTCAAAAACGGGAAGTGGAACGAACCGATCGTGGTTCACCGACCCGATAAGTATTGTTCCGTTGTCTTCCAACCAGGCATGCGCCTCCAGTTTACCGGAGTCATCTTTCGCCACTCCTATTCTCAACGAGGTGGAATGGCCCGTAGCGCTCAGAAGCAGCTTGGCCGTGAGCGCGACGGATAGGCAATTGCCCAGCGCTGGAATGCGCCTGACCACGGCAGAGACTGCCCAGACGATCCGACCGGATGACCACCGCTTCTCGGACACCCAACGTGGATATGTCTCGGAAGCCCTCCGTGAGGCGTTCAACAAGGTCTGTAGAGATGTCAGTCTCAGGGCTGCGGCCAGAAAGACCAGCAGAAACGCCGTAACCACCAAAAGGAGTCTATCCGTCACGGCAAGTTCGGCAAATTTCTTCAGGGTATTCATTGCGTACTTCAACCAACTCTGCGTCGGTAAGTCGTGCGAAGAAACCTCGCAGGTCTTCGAAGCACTTGTCGGGCTGCACGTCATATTCGGAGCACACATCCTCCTGCACCTGTCGAATCGTCTTCGGCTCGATGATTAGGTTCCAGATACGGGCACCCACTTGATTCAGACCGTAGTAGACGCCGCTGTCAATATTGAGAATTGCAACGTCCTCTCCCACCTCGGTGGAGACTTGATTGCGAGCGACCACTACCACCGTATCCAACGAAATGGTTATCTGTTTGGAATTCTCTGCATTCTCCATGACTGATGACCTTCCCAACATTATACACCATATTCATACGCGGGGGCGCAAATCCCGTGAACCCCGGGGAAGGATACGCCGCCTGCCGGCAACGTCTCCGGTGCGTTTATGAACCAAGCATCTCTTCAAGCTGAGCCAGCGTACCGGCGGGAATGGAATACGTATTATTGTCCACCTCGAGCAATACGCCGCTTCTTACCAGAGCCCGAAGATATTTACTCAGACTTTTCCTGTAGTTCTCCTTGTAATACCGTCCGGCTTCCTTCATCTCCAACCGTATCTGCTCGCGCGAAAAGACATCCTCCTGCTTGACGAGCATGAGACTGGCACAAGCGGCGACAACGAGATCTTGACCCGTGGTGCATCGCAACGTCTTTGCTATGCTTGAAACGGAAATCGGCAACGGTTGCTTCTCGGAATCGGGTGAAACCTCCTCATCCTCCTCTTCTGCAGCAGTTTCCATCTCTTCTTCCTCTTCTTCCATTTCGGGGCGAAAAGAGCCCCTTTCCTGCAACGCGTCCGTTGCAGCCACCATGTCGGCTATCCCCTTGCGAAGATAATCTCCGGGACCCTCGTACTCGATCTCTATATCGCCCATTTTCATTCGAATCTTGATATCCATACGGCCTCCGTTGGAGAGGTTGTTGAAATTATTAAACAAACGCTTATGGACACACTCTCGGTCCACATATTGACAAAACTAACGATTTCGAGAAGTTATACACCACCAGCCGCAAGACGTCAAATCAAAACACTCGAAGAAAGGGACACCCGGGGGAATTAGAGCGTTCAGGCCATGTCCGTGGCTCCGTCGTCCCCTCGCAACTCAGGGATTGCGCATCTTTTACGATTGAGGTTGATCGGCGGTTTGCCATGCAGTATCCTCTGTAGCCCTTCAACGGCCGTCACGGCGGATACCCGCTTCCTGGAAACAGTCATCCATCAGGTAAGGTCCGAGAGGCATGTAACTGTGAACGAGGTTACGCAGATGGGGCATATACTTGACAAGGCAGCCGTCGTAACAGGCGGGGCATCAGGTATCGGCCGGGCACTGGCGGAAGAACTTGCGAGGCGAGGTGCGAAAGTAGTGGTGGCGGATCTCAACGGCGATAAAGCTGAAGAGGTCGCTCACTTCATCCGAGTCAGGGAAGGCGGCAGAGCCTCGGCGGTCATGATCGACGTAAAAAATTTCGACTAGGTTGAGAAGCTGATCGAAAACACAGTGAGTCGGTACGGGGCATTGCATTACCTGTTCAACAATGCCGGGATCGCCATTGCAGGTGAAGCTCGGGACATCACCATTGAAGAATGCAGGACCGTTCTCGATGTCAACCTCTCAGGGGTGGTGAACGGGGCGGTCGCAGCGTATCGGGTCATGGTCGGTCAGGGGTTCGGGCACATCGTGAACGTTGCTTCACTTGCCGGTTTGGTTCCAGTACCGACCTTGGCGTCCTATGTCGCGGGCAAACACGGAGTCGTGGGGCTGTCCAATGCCCTACGGTTGGAAGGAGCAGATCTCGGCGTGAAGGTCAGTGTCGTGTGCCCCGGTCTTGTACGGACCCCCATCATCCATTCCAGCAGGATGGTCGGGATGGACCGGGAAAAGGTTGTCAAATCCGTGCCTCTGTACCTCAGTATCAACCCTGATCAGTGCGCTCGCCGAATACTCGGGGGGGTGAGCCGCAACAAGGCCGTCATCGTGGTTACGGCCTGGGCCAAAGCCAGTCCAGGCACTGAAGTACCGGGCTACTTTCGGCCGCCCCTGTAGGGGCTTGGAAGCCTTAACGTCCCGGAGGGACCGTATGACAGTAGACCGGTCTTTCAAGGCCGGGATTGTGAGCCGGAAAGATGAAAGATCTATTCCGCGACGGACCCTAAGTACTCCGATTCATGAAGCGGTGCCGCTCATCTTCAACCTCGGCTGATCACTCGTTTCATGCTCTTGGCCGGGCAATCCCCTTGCCCCTCGCCGCTCACGTCCTCGTGGTCGTCACAGCCCTTTCCCCCATCTCCGAGTCCGTCGGCGAGGTTGTCCCGAATAGTCTGAGTGAGGCCGAACATATTCTCACCGAGCGCGCACATATTCAGATACTTGACGAGGCGGCTCGGGTTCCTTGCCCGCATTCCCAAGAGCTGCTTCCAATACTGCAGCCGGTAGGGAGGCTTAACTCCCTGCCGCCAAACAACGCGCAGAAAACGGAAGAGGTCCGCGAGTTTTTCACGAATTGAGAGCCTTCTCACCGGGACTGTTTCTGAGACGGCAATCTTTCTTTGTTGTCCCAATGCCTTCCGGGTAGGGCGCATGGAGAGGAAATAGCGGTAGGTTCGTTCCAAGTATCGCTCGGGGTCATACAAGTATTCCCACGCTCGAAGGTATTCGTCGAGTATCTCCCGTTCAGGCCGGGTGGGAACATAGTTCAATCGTGCGCCGGTGGACTGGCCGGTGGTTAGGTCCTGAAGAATTCTCCCTTCTCCTGTCAGGCGATCCCAGAGAGCGGTATTGGGAGCAGCCTGGAGGGTGTTCAGCATGACCAACGGAATACTGGTAAGATCGACGAAAGAACAGATGCGATCTCCAACTCCCGGCTTCTCGCCGTCGAAACCTATAATGAAGCTGGCTACAACCGTGAGTCCATTCTCGCGAATGTTATTGAGGGATTCCGCGAGCGGATTCGTTATGTTCTGGTACTTCCGGGTCAGTCTCAGCACATCTTCGTCCGGGGACTCGGTTCCCACAAAGACCGTATTGAAATTGGCCTCGGTCATGAGATCGACCAGTTCCAGATCCTGGCCGAGGTTCACTGAAGCTTGGGTCCAGAAACTGAACGGCTTTCCTTGCCTCTCCATCCACGGCGTCAGTTTCGCGAGAATGGCCCTGGCACGTTGTTTGTTTCCTATGAAATTATCATCAGTTATAAAGACTTCCCTTTTCCATCCAAGTCGGTGGATGGTTTCGATCTCCTCGATCACCTGTTCCGGGGACTTGTATCGAGGCGTGCGGCCGAAGAGCCGTATAATATCGCAGAATTCACAATTGAAGGGACATCCGCGAGAGGTCTGAACGGGAAGCACTATGTAGTCTTCCAGACTGAGCAGATCGTAACGGGGAACCGCACATGTCGACATCTCCGGCTTTTCGTCAACCTCGATGACGCCTCCTCCAACCCCCTCCTCCAAAGCCTTCAGAAGAAGTGGAACGGTGTTCTCACCTTCTCCTTTGACCACGAAGTCACATCCTGCATCGACGAGTTCATCCGGCAGGGAAGAGGGATAGGGGCCCCCGATTACAACGGTCTTGCCGTGTTGTTTGGCTTGTGAAACGACCCTGAGTACGCCCTCCCTCTGCAGGACCATTGCCGAAATCATCACCAGGTCGGCCCAGATCCAGTCATCCTCGGTCAGTGCCCGCACTGCCAGGTCGACAAGCCGCAATTCCCAGTCATCGGGGAGGAGTGCCGCCACCGTAATGAGGCCATGGGGGGGACACAAGGCCTTGCAGCCCATTAGGCCGCATGCGTTTTCGAAACTCCAGTACGACGGCGGAAATTCCGGACTTACCAATAGAACATTCATATAGTTTAGGATGCTTTCCCTCGTTCTGCGCTCCCCGCAATGACAACACCGACCGGTGGGAGCGTTGAGGAACTTGGTTAGGATCACCGCGAAATTCAAAGCGCAGCACTATAAATGAAACGACTTCTCTTTCGCCGAAATGTGAACGTACCTCACCACCCGCCCCCGGGTCAACCCAAATGCTCTTGTCGGGTTATCTATTCATTGCCGGCCTGCGTCAAACAAGAAGACCGACATGTCGAGTCCGTGCCCGGACTTTCACCGGAAAAACCGCTTGCGGGCCTACGTGCACATTCCCGGGGTAATCCCTTGCAGAATGAAAAAAGCCCGGCGGCCTTAAGGGGTTAGGCCGCCGGGCTGGTTGCCGAGACGAATCGGTTTGTCGGTTGATTATTACTTCTTCACGTCGCCCGTCGCTGCTCCGTGCAGCTTGACTTCAACTTTTTCTTCCAATCCCTGGTAATAATCCTGAAGAATTTTGACGACTTCGGGACGAGAGAATTCCGGAGGAAGTTCTCCGCCTTCAGACAACGTCTTACGCACCATGGTGCCGGACAGGAGCAGACGATCTGCTTTCCCGTGAGGGCATGTTCTCATGGAGGCCATTCCGCCGCACTTGTAGCAATGGAAGGTCCAGTCGATGTTCAAGGGTTCCAGCTCGAGTGCGCCCTCGGGAATCTCGTCAAAGATTCTCTGAGCGTCGAAGGGGCCATAGTAGTCGCCGACACCGGCATGGTCACGACCGACGATGAGATGGCTGCAACCGTAGTTCTGGCGGAAGACGCCGTGGAGCAGAGCTTCTCTGGGACCGGCATAGCGCATCTCCATCGGGTATCCCTTGGTCACAACGGTGTCCTTGACAAAGTAATTGTCAACCAGCGCGTTGATTGCCGAAACGCGGACGTCGGCAGGGATGTCTCCGGCTTTCAGTTTGCCGAGGAGCTGATGGATGATCAGGCCGTCCATTACCTCGACGGCTATCTTGGCCAGGAACTCGTGGGACCGATGCATGGGGTTTCTCAACTGCAGAGCGGCCACGCGTTTCCAGCCCTTGTCCTCGAAAATCTTCCGGGTCTCGGCGGGCGTAGCGTAAATGCCTTTGTATGTCTCGGGGAATCCGCCCTCGGTGAAAACCTTGATGGGGCCGGCCAGATTGAACTTGCCCTGAGCCATAACCTTCTGGACGCCCGGATGCTCCATGTCGTCCGTTGTGAAGACGGACTTGCATTCGAAAGTCTTGTCGATTTCGTATTTCTCGGTGACCTGCATGGACGCCATCAATTCACCGGTATCGGAGTCCACCAGTGCAACCGCATCTCCTTCCTTTACGCCTTCATCATCGGTAGAAAGGGTTATGGGAATAGGCCAGAACAAGCCGTTTGCCATCTTGAATTCGTTGCAGACACCTTTCCAGTCGGCATACCCCATGAAACCTTCCAGAGGGGTGAACGCTCCACAACCCATCATCAAGATGTCTCCGGATTCCCGTGAGGAAATTTGGAGCTTGGGTAGGGATTCCGCCACCTTCTTGGCTTCTTGCAGTTTGGCGCCTTCGAGAAGCAGGGGCTTCAGCGCACCACCGCCATGGGGGTTGACCAGCTTCTTCATCGACATGTGAGTTCCTCCTTAAGTCGGACTGAAATGTCCCAACGGGTTGTTCGTTCCGCCTATGACCGCACCATCCAAGCGGAACTTACTGTTGTGCTCTTCTTTTTCAAGTCAGGATTTGATTCCGGCGTAACGCCGGCGAGAAGGCAAAATTTTACTTCGTTCCGGGTAGTTGTGTCAAGGAATTTACCAACGTGGAATGAATACTTCAGTCGTGCACCCTCGACGGCTGAGTGACGCGGACAATAACTTCCGCGGAAAGTGCCGGGCCGGTCAACCATGCGGCGGACAAGGCGGAGGCCTGAGGATTGATGTCGGCATGGGCCGCGGGATGCAACTCACCGACTCGCGGTCAGCAGATCGGGAATGCGCCATCGGGCGCGAACCGGCCCCATGGGGGAGTTGGTGAACCGTTTGGCCACGCGGGTTCCGGCCAACGCTTCCGGGGAGAAATAGGCTAAAGGATTGTACATGTTGTTCTGTACGCGCACCTCCAAGTGCAGATGCGGACCGGTGGAACGACCCGTGTTTCCTACCGATGCAATTTTCTGCCCCTTGCGCACCTTCTCGTCCTTCTTTACGAAAATTCTGCTCAGATGCGCATAATACGTGTACACGCCTTTTCCATGGTGAATGAGCACCGTGTTCCCGTACCGCCGGAACCTCTTCCTGCTCCCGGTGAAAATCACCCGCCCTTCACCACAGGAATGAACAGTGCTTCCTATGGGAGCCGCGATGTCCAGACCCGTGTGAAACTTGCCCCATCGGTACCCGAAGGGCGAAGTGAGAACGCCCCCGGGAACCGGAAACTGCATCCCGGGCACCAATTGGTACTTCCTGCCCCGAAGGGTGCCGGCAAGCCTGTCGCGGAGGCGGTTCGTGTCCGCACAACCGGCTGCATCTTCCCTGCACATACGATTCGGGAGCTTGTCTTCAGGAAGAAGGGCACTTGCGGGGAGAAATACCGTGTCGCCTTCGTTGAGCGGGTACGGAGCCTTGAGCCTGTTGATCTTCGCCACCTTATCAAAATCCAGGCCGTACACTTCGCAGATGTGACGAAGGCTGTCCCCTTTGCCGACCATGTGGAATGCACCCTCGTCTTCCGAAGGAGTCTCCGGGACGGTCTTGGCGGCTGAATCCTTGGGAGACTCTCTTGCTGCGGTTGCGGCGGGCCCGCCGTCCTTCTTCACCAGTCCCAAAGTTGAGGAACAAGCTGCAAAGAGAGGCAGGAAAATCACCACCAACCATTTGAGGTCACGGCCCATACCGTCTCCAAAAGGGGATACTGTGCCTACTGAAGAGCAGCTTAGCAGAATTGCCAAAAAATAGCTAGTATTTTAGGTGGTAATGGTATTTTTCTTATAATTAGGTTTGAGTATCAACTTATCTCATTACGGTTGCAGCCGATTTGTCCATATCTAATCGGGCACCATGCCGCCGATCCACTGGGGATCCCTCCCGCATAGCTGCAGCCGCCGGTTTCCGGCGACTGCATCAGAAATGTTCCGTTGATGGGATTGTTTCCGGCGGGAGGCTCATTTGACTTGGGGCTGATTTGTCCTGGCGAGCCGGGGAGCAAGGTGCACATCCGACCAATTTGGTGCCCGGAGACGAGGTGAGGTCCCGCGTCACTTCCCGTTGGAGGCATGATGACGGAAACCCGCTTCCCCGGTTGCAGGAATGTTTGCCCGCAGTCTATTTGACGGCCGGCGCGGTCATTGCCTTGACTTGCGCTGCCTGCACGGCGTCGGGAGCCGGGATATTCTTCGGGGCCACGGCCGCGGAAACGGGGGTTGCAGCAGCGGCTTGGGCCGGCGCAGCGCCCATGGCGGTCATAGGCATGGCGGCGGTGGGGTTAACCTGGGCTTTCACGGCCACGGCCGGATTGCCTGCTTGTGCCGCCGGTTTGACGCCCACCCCGGGAAGGGCCTTTGCCGCCGGAGTTGCCTTTTCAGCGGACTCCCCCGGGCAAGCCGGACACGGTTTCGCCGAAACACCGGCGCCTTTCTGAGCCGCCGGGTCGGGCTTCGATGCAGGAGCCGTTTGCTGGACCGCAGGGGCCTGAGCAGCGGGTGCCGTGTTGGCCGAAGGGGCCGGCTGTTGGACGGCAGCCGTCGGAGCGGCCGCCTCCTTCTGAGCGGATTGCGCCGTCTTCTTGGCCATGGCGCTCGATATTTGCTGCTTAACCTTGGAGAGTTCCTGGTTGTACTGCTGGATCTGTCTTGTCAATACCGAGTTCGAGCTCCCCTGCATCTCATCGATTTGAGATTCAATTCGAGCGATTTGCGCATCCACGCGCACCCTTTGCTGCATCAGGTGGTCGAGGGAGTTCTTGAGTGCCTGCACCTGCTGGTTCGTACTTGCGGTGCTCTGCTGCTTGGCCTGATCTATCTGGCTCTGTATGCGCATCGCCTGTTTTTCGAGTGCGGTTACCTGCGCGGAAAGATCTTGCGCGTAAACGTTCAAGCAAAATGTGACGATCAGGATTGAGAGAATCATCGTCAGGATGCTGGTTTTCTTCATCATGCAACTCCTCTTTGCGTGATCTGAGACTCGTTGGCCTCCATCTGGTTGCGGTTTCATATCACACGCCGATTGAAATGCAAGGCTTTTTTTCCAATAAAACCTGTATATTTTCTCCTTAACCTCAACCAGTTTCTAGCATTTCCGGCGGAGCACATCAGGGCTCGCTCTCTCCGACGGAGAGATTTCAGGGTCCCCACGGCCGTATGCCGTACGTGTCTCATGGGAATCACGTGGTATATTGACGGACCCGTGGAGATGAAGCGGAAAGCTCGAAGCAGATCCCGCCGGCCGCCCAATTGCCGACAGGAAACTATTATCTCCATAATTATGCGGTAATAATTTCGCCTTACCGTGAGAGCCGGATGCCCGTGAAGAGGCACGAGAAGCCTTGATCGGACGTCCAAAATAACCTGGAGGGAGGAAGAAATGAGAATCAATCGAGGTCCCAGCCTCGACGAGCTTCGATTGAGCGCTGAAGGGGGTTCAGTGGTGGAGTTCCGCAGCGGAAACGGAGATCGTATACGGGGGCGCGTGCTGGATGGAAGACTTGATCCGGGCATCGGCCGCGTGAACCTCGTGCTGGAGGAGGACCGAACCGGCCTCATATGGTTTGCACGCTATCGGCGGGTTGCCTTGGCGTGCGTGTCCGGCGACATCGTCACGTGGAACCTGAAACGCCGCGACCTGGAAGACCTTGCATGGAACAGTTTGTGGAGGAAATGTGCCGGGCAGTGAAAAAGCAATGGGGCGGGTCTTGTTTCCTGAACATGGTTGGCTTGCCGTACTCTTACGCTGTGGATGTTCCCATGCAGGAAGCAATACCTGACCCCATCGGCTCGACGAATGACTCAGCCGACAGGTGAAACGTCTTTGCAAGCCGTGCACGAAAGTGTACTGACCATGCAAATGTGGGGACGAGCATAAAGAGCACAGAGTTCCGAATGTCGTAACATCAGATGTCACCACTTCATTGAGCATTATGAGCGAGAGCCGCTCCTCCCAGGCAAGAAGCGGCTCGGAGATACTATGGCATTCGTTCGATTCGGCAGCGCCTCACCTGTTCAGCCCGATGAGCCCCGACACCGGTCGACGATTCGAACCCATATTTCTTAATTCCGTCCCCATCTATCGAAAATACTCCCCTGCCCACTGGGTTGTGTCGTACCTGGAGTCCGCTGCGGCGAATTGTTTCTTGGAAACTTCGACCCGGCTTGCGGCAGTGAAGACTGGGGCTTGGACATTCTCTTCCGGGTCGTAGAAACGCTTGCCAATGCGCTGTTGGCTTCCGCCAAAATCATTCGTTGCGGTATGCTCGGGGCATTCTTCACAGGAATTGTTACACTCCAAGAAGTTGGTCCGATTGTTTCTACGGGGCTGAGTCGCATACTCCGTGCCTCTGAAAGGGTGAAGGTAAGAATGAGAAGTAGGACCGGGACCGTGATTAGTAAATAGCTTTTTGTTGTCATTTGCCACCTTCCGGGTCGTCACCTGTTGATACTTAATATAGATGCAGTTGTCCGGTAAAGGGTTCATTGGGGTGTCTGATGGTCCGGCGCTCCGGGAAATTCGATTCTCAGTGGTCCGGCCATGGGCCGTTGTTGCTGGAGATCAGATCAAGATACAAGACCTGACCCCGGGTTTGCAGTAGTTCACTCACAATGCCGGCAGATTGTCTACGATCTTCACCGTCTCCAAACTCACCGTTATCACCTTCCCGATCAGCTTCACAATGTACTGCGGGTCGTCGGCCCTGTTCGGGTCCACGCTATTCCGCGGCTCCGTGTTGAATGAGGAGCTTTTCAATCCTGGAATGTCGTTTCCCGGCCGCGGTCATCAACGGCGTCATTCCGTACTTGTCTCTCACCGTGAGGTCGGCGCCCCTCTTCAGGAGGATTTCAGCCACCTTGACGTGACCCGCTTCACAAGCAAACAGCAGCGCTGAGATTCCGTTGTCTTCCCTGTCGTTGACACGCGCCCCGTTCGCAAGGAGGAGTCTCACAACCGTGAGATGACCAAATACCGACGCCCACATCAGTGGTGTTGCGCCATCCTTTCCGTGAGCGTTCGGGTCTGCGCCATGATCCAACAATAGCCCGGCAAGCTCATGACTCCCCACTTCGCTCGCGAACATCAAGGCCGTCCATCCATGGGCGGTTCGTGCTTCGACCTCTGCCCCGTGTTCGATGAGCAATTTGACAATTTGACTGAATTGCTTCACCCCAGCCTTTGTCCGGATATCCATCCGTTTCAACACGTCTTTGAATTCTTGGGGTCCGCCAAGCGAGCAGGCGAGCGTCAATGGTGTTGGTCCTCCTTTGAATCTTGAATCGACATCTGCGCCTGCCTCGACCAGGACCCGCACAATCTCTACGTTTCCCATCGCTGCCGCCAAGGCCAAAGGTGAGACTCCGTAGCGAACTACCGGGTCCACGTGCGCGCCGTTGGCCAACAGCAGTTTCACCAATTTGGGTTCGCCGGCAAGGGAAGCCATCTTCAAAGCGGTCCAGCCACCTTTTGTCTTGAGATTCGGATCCGCCCCGTATTCCAAGAGAATCTCGGCAACTCGCGGCTGAGCCGTACGACAAGCGTGCATGAGGACTGTCCGGCCTCTTCTGCCTCTTGCATCGGGGCAGGCGCCATGCTCTAAGAGGGGCTTGACCTCTTCCTCGCGTTCGTCGCATATCGCGTTGATGAGTTCGGAATTGCGTATCCAAGATTGGATTCGATCACCGAGCCAACCCATGCCAAACTCCCGTGTGCTCATGAGCACTGTCGTACCGCAGTCCGACTTGGCAGACAAAGTGGACCTGTTTCTCGGGGATATCTGGGGACATACACCTAGTTTTTTCTAAGCTGGACGCTTACGAGGTCTTCCGGGTTTTCCTGTGCTCAGGTCACGACCTGTAATCTTCTCGACCTGTGCCACAAACGCTGCATCTCGGTGCCGAGGGATTTATTCTGCCGGCAGTCCAAGATACTCCCGACGGTTCGATTTTTCATGAAACACGCTCATAGACCGAACGCTATTCTGCATGGCATGGTGCGGAAAGCCGGGGACCTCGATGCCCGACAGACGAGCCGTTATCTCATGTTGCAAGACGATCTCATGATTGTCTACAAAAATGAGCTGTATGTCACCAGATATCCAATGGAACGAAACAGTTCATCACCAACGGCAGCATTGCCGATCTGGTGCTGCTCTTATGCGTGACAAACCCCGACGCATCAAAACCCACCCAGAGGTTCAGTTTCGTCGTGGTGGAAACCGACCGGCCGGGGTTCACGGC
>JAZDHD010000246.1:0-42987 GCA_043806215.1 Pseudomonadota bacterium
GGAACGATTCTTGGATACCGGGGCATTATCCGTGACGTTACGGAGTGGAATCTGCTCGAAAGGCCGTTGCGCAAAGCCCAATGACTGGAAGCCATAGCGCCCTTGGCCGGAGGCAGCGCTCACGACTTCAACAACCTGCTGACCATCATTTCCGGGTACGCGGAACTGGGGCTCGCGGAGAACAAGGAAGGCCAAGCCGGTTACGAGGAACTGGGAATCGTTTTGAATGCGGCCGGCCGCGGGGCCGATCTGGTCAAGCAGATTCTCACGTTCAGCCGGGAAGTGGAGACCAAACCGAAACCCACCAATCTCAACCATCAGGTGGAACACGCAGAGAAGCTTCTGTATAAGACAATCCCAAAGATGATTGAAATTAGGAGCGATTTAGCCGACGACCTCAAAGTCGTAATGGTCGATCCGACTCAAATCGAACAGATTCTGCTCAACCTGGCGGTAAATGCCAGAGACGCCATGCCGGAGGGGGGAACACTGACGTTCAAGACCGAGAATTCTATTCTCGACGTGAACTACTGCCGGTTTCAACCTGATGTGCAACCGGGGGAGTACGCGGCTCTCACGATCTCGGATACGGGCCAAGGCATGGAAAGCGAGATCCTGGACCGCATTTTCGAGCCGTTCTACAGCACGAAAAAGGCCGGGGAGGGCACGGGGCTGGGACTTGCCATGGTGTTCGGCATCGTCAAGAATCACCGCGGCCACATCACGTGCCACAGTGAACCGGGAATGGGGACTACGTTCAAGATCTACTTTCCCGTGGTCACGGAGGACAAGGTGAAGCCCGAGGTCTTAACA
This sequence comes from Pseudomonadota bacterium, assembly GCA_043806215.1. Lineage (GTDB taxonomy): Bacteria > Desulfobacterota > Desulfomonilia > Desulfomonilales > Desulfomonilaceae > JAVHLK01. The sequence goes on from JAZDHD010000246.1 coordinate 814, forward strand.
TCCGGGGAATTCGACGCACTTGGGACGGAAACCATTCTCCTGGTGGACGACGAGGATCTCATAGCGGATCTCGCCAAGAGGATTCTCACGAAGAGCGGATACCGCGTCCTTACTGCTTCCAATGGTCAAGAGGCTCTCCAGGTGTATCGGAAGGAACAAGCGGTAGTCTCTCTGGTCATCGTGGATATGATCATGCCGGTAATGGGCGGCAAGGAATGCCTTAACGAGCTGCTGAGAATCAACCCGGATGTGAAAGTGATCGTTGCCAGCGGCTTCACGCCGGATGCTGAAACGAAGGAGGCCATAGAAGTAGGCGCCATAGGATTCGTGAGTAAACCTTTTCAGGTAGATGAGATCCTCAAAGCGGTCCGAGAGGCGTTGGACGAGTGAACGCTTGCCGGGCTTCTAGAAGAGGATCGACGTTTCCACGAAAAAACCCGACCGGTTGATGTCGAGCCAGTCCACGGATCGTTGAAACTTCATGTGCCAACACCGATACCCTCCTTGAACGCTCCAGGTCCACAGCCGGTTTATCGGAACGTCCACTGCCGCACCAACCTCCCAGTCCCAGGTCTCGAGGTCCCGGTAATTCCACCAATTGACGCGGCCGGACACATTGGGACGAAGGGCAATTCCCTCCAATATAGGATAAAACGTTCCGTGCAGGCCTACGGCCGGGTAAAACCGGGTGTCGTCCGTCTGGTAATTGAACGGCATATTCCCCACCGTCACATTCCTCACCCGGCTGTCCGCGTTCAACACGACAAGATCCGCGTTGGCGCCGAACAGCAGCTGAGGAGTCATGCAGAAGTCCAAGTCGTACCCGGTGCGAATATCTTGTACGCTCTGATGAGAAAGGCTTTGTGAACCGTCATAATCGGTGGAAGGTTGTAGCCGTACCCGGAAGACGTGGATATTGTTGAAGCGGAAGCTCGAAAAAAACTCCCAGCTCAGCTGATTCCTGTTGAGTCCAAGATTGTCGATGAGGTCCAGCTTGGTCTTGTCGGGCTGAATAAGGTCCCCGTCCAACACGGTGAACCACATCCTCGCGCCGCCGTCTATCCGGACGTAATGAGGAACGTCCCAGGCGTGAACATTGCTCAGCAAGAGAAACCAGAGGGCGGTAAGCCACGTTGTCGCAACAAGTCGGTTCATGATTAAGGCCCGTCGGCTCAATGGCACGAAAGCTACTTTAACAAAGCGGGCTAACTAATATAACTTAGTGCCCATTTTGTCAAGCCAAAACCCGGCGGAGTGTCCTTCAGTTCATGAATCTGACCGAGACGACGGTGGAGGCGCCCGGCTCTTCCATGGTCACCCCGTAGAGTGAATCGGCCTCCTCCATGCTCCGTTTGTTGTGGGTGATGATCAGGAACTGGGTGCGCTTGGAGACATCTCTGATCATTTCGTTGAAACGTGCGAGGTTCGCGTCGTCGAGCGGCGCGTCAACCTCGTCGAGCAGACAAAACGGCGACGGGCGTATGAGGAAGATTGAAAAGATGAGTGCTACCGCTGTTAGAGCCTTCTCTCCGCCGGAAAGCAGATCCATGTTCTGTTTGCGTTTACCCGGTGGGCGGGCCATAATGTCCACCCCGGTTTCCAGTAAGTCCCGCTCGTCCGTGAGTTCCAGGCGCGCCTCACCGCCCCTGAAAAGGAACGGAAAGATTTCTTGGAATTTTTCATTGACGCTGTCGAAAGCGGTCCGAAAGCGTTCCCGGGTAGTTCGGTTAATCTTTCCGATGGTTTCGTACAAAGACTCCACAGCCTTTTTCAGATCCGTTTCCTGTTCCTGGAGAAATTTGAGTCTCTCCTCGGTCTCCTCCCGTTCCGTGATGGCTGCCAGGTTGACTTCGCCCATTTCTTCGAGTTGCGCCCTGATGTCCGTCACTTCGCTCTCATCGGGGGGCGATTCCGGAGGAGGAGCGGTTCGAGGATCCACGTGATAGCGGTCGAGGATCTTCTCGATGAGCCCTTCCAGCATTTGCTCCACTCTAACGGATTCCACCTCCAGTCCGTGCACGGTCTCTCTCAAATCCTGAACGGCCTTGCCTTTTGCGGTCGACTCTGCATCAAGCCTACTTACGGATTGCTCCAGTTCGGCCGATCGTGTCGTGAGGTATTCAATTCTTCCGTCTTGAGCCGAGTGTTCGCGCATGAGTTGTTTTTCGCGTGCATTCGCTTCGTCTATCGCGCTGCCGAGTCTCGCCTCTTCTGCGGAGTTCTGCCCGGCTTCCTCATTGATCCCAGCAATCCGTTTCTCAAGATGATCAATCCTTTCGGCGACCGAACGATACTCTCGTTCAAGAGACCGGCTCCTCTCTTCCATTTGAGCGGCCTGAACTCGAATCTCCCCGGTAGACCTGGCCCTGTCTCCAACCTGAGCGGTCAGTTCTCCGGTTTTTCGGTCCGCTTCTTCCTTTTCCCTTTCCAAGTCGGCCCGCGCCGCCTCCTGTCCGGCCACCAGTTCCTCGACGTTCCGGATCTCGGTTGAAAGGCTGTCCCTTTCCTTGATCAAGCGTTCCTTCTCCAGCCGGAGTACGTTCGATCTCCTTTCCGAAGCAGCCAATTGAGCCTCGACGCGTTCCATATCCTTCTTGAGCCTGACCAGTTTCATGTCGAGTTCGTTCATGACACCAACTTCTTCGTCAATCTCGTCGAAGAGCCGTTCCGCTATGGCCTCCTGCTCGTCCAATGATTCCTTCAGATTCTCCGTTGTGTGTTCCAGTGAGTCAATGCTCTGTTTGAGCCCCGAGATCTTGCGGCGTTCTTCAAAGAGCCGATCCCGTTTCGTGTCTTGGGAGCCGCCGGTGATTTCTCCATGCCGGGTGATCACTTCACCCGCGGTCGTAACCAGATCAACCTGCACCCCGTTCTTTTCCCATATCTCGACGGCCCGGTCGATGTCGTCAACGACGAAACACTTCCTCAACAGGAAATCTCCAAGGCCCTCACAGCCTTCCCGGAACCGGACCACTTCGTGAAGGCTCGTGCAGCCCTCGGGCGCATCCCCCTTGTGCACCTCGGAACCGAACCGGGGACAAATCGGGATGAAGGTTGATCTTCCCGCTCCCGCTTCCTTGAGGCGGTTGACCGCTGAAACCGCACCGCGGGGAGACGAGACCACCACATGCCCGAGGCGATTCCCGAGTGCGGCCGCCACGGCCCGCTCATATTCCGGGGGCACTTCGATCATCTCGGCAAGGGGACCAAGCAGGTCCTTGTGTTCCGAGGGTTCCCGGTTCTTCATCAGGAATCTGACTCCCTCATCGTACCCCTGGTAGCTGCGTTGCATCTCCTCCATGGATTCGAGTCTTGCCTTGTCTGCAGCCAAGCGGTTCCCCTGAGCAGCCAGGTCACTCCTGAACTCATTCACACGTTTCAGGGCCTGCTTTCGCGACTCAACGAGGCCTTCCTTCCGTGCCTGCGCATCCTGCCTGCGTTGCTCGACCTCGCCAACATCACGTATGAGGCGATCCTTCTCGTCGCTCCGTGTCCATATCGTGTCTGATACGTCCGCTGAATCCTCCTCAATCCTGCGAAGCGCCGTCTCGATCTCGGCCTCTCGCTTCCTGAGGCCGTCCCGGCGGTTCCTTTCCTGGGCGGACTGCTGGAGCATGCGGAAGATGTTGTTCTTGAGGGTCTCCAGCACCTTGGATTGGTGCTTCAAGGCTTCATCGGCACCCTGCATTTCCGCGAGAGCCTGTTTGAGTTGAGCGCGGGCCGTGCTCAGTTCCTGCACCACGGATGCCCGCTTCTTTTCCACGGCATCCCTTTGAAACGAGAAAGTCTCGAGTTCTTCTTCCGCGGCGGTTTTGTCTTCTCGCAAACGCTCCTTACGTTCGTTCAGCTGGGTTATCCGAGTCCGGTCCTTTTCTCTGAGGCTTCGAATGGAGGTGAGTTCGATGTCGATTCCGTGGCGTTTCTCGAGGAGCTTCTTGTACTCTTTCTCGATTTCCAAGGCCTTCAATCTGTCCTCTTCGAGCTGCGCGTTCAGCGCGGCAAGATCGGACTCGCACTTCGCAAGGAGTAATCCGTTCTTCTCGAGGTCGCCGTGCAATCCTGCGAGGTGTTCTTGAACCGAACGACATCTGAATGCATGAAGGTCCAAGTCGAGTTCTCTGAGCCGCTCACTGAGTTTCCGCCAGCGTTCGGCCTTGGAAGCTTGCCGTTTGAGTGCGGAGAACCGGCGCTTGACTTCGCCGATGACGTCGCTGATGCGCTGAAGGTTCTGATTGGTTTGGTCCAACTTCTTCAACGCCGCTTCTCGACGGGATTTATAACGGTTGATACCCGCGGCCTCTTCGATAAGTACCCGCCGGTCTTCGGGCTTTGAGGCAACCACCATGTCGACCCGGCCTTGCTCGATGATTGCGTAGGAATTCCGGCCCACTCCCGTGTCGAGGAAGAAATCCGTGATGTCGGAAAGGCGGCAGGGAACGTTGTTGATCTCGTATTGGGAATCGCCGTCCCGGAACAGACGCCGCGTAATCATGATCTCATCGTAGTCGGCCATGGAAGGATGCGGGAAGCCTTCCACCGCCGTGAGGGTCAACCGCACCTCGGCCATTCCCACGGGCTTGCGGTTTTCCGATCCGTTGAAGATCACATCCTCCATCTTCTTGCCGCGCAGGCTCTTGGCCCGTTGTTCTCCCATTGCCCAACGAATGGCTTCCATCACATTGCTCTTGCCGCATCCATTGGGTCCGACTACCGCGGTAATTCCCGGCTTGAGTTCAATGACCGTCTTATCCGGAAAACTCTTGAACCCCTTTATTTCCAGGCGCTTGATCTTCATTGTTCCATAACGTTTTGCACAAGAATCGGACGGATACTATCTTTGGACACAACGCTTGTAAAGGGAAAACTTCCGGCATTGCCCGGTCGTCGGTACCACAGGCTGAAGCGACCGGCTCGGTGTGGTTTGACTATTACGTTACCCGGCGCGCCATGGTATGATATCGGCATGAGCACGGAAGATCACTTCGACTACTTCCTGATCCGAGATGCCGCCGTCCTCGTAAGAATCCGCCGCGGCTACGGGCACGCGGACAAGGAGAATCCTCCCCAATTCTTCGACGTGAGGACCGGCGTGCAGATCCGCGATATTTATCCCTCACTCCAGGCTGTTGAACTGGAAAGAGGCCACGTTCTCCCCGAGGATTTTGCCGGAGCAATTCTGAAATCAGGTGCTCCCATATCCCCGGACAGGTCCGTGGATTTGTCCAAGGTGGTGAGCATTGTGGACATCAAGCAGCGGCGACTCGACTCCATCGTTGCCGATTCCATTCTGGATCAGATCCGTGTGATCACAACGATTCTCCGGGAATTCCTGAATGTTGCGGATGGAGCCCGGCCGGAGGAGCGCTTCTGGTTGTCTCAGCAAGCTCTTGCGGTGGTGAGAAAGTTCTCCGGGAGGGAATTGGCCGAGTTGGAGGAAATCGCGGATTGGTTCAAGAGTCGTCCGAAGAAGGACTAAGTGCTTCGTTTCCCCAATAAGGTCGCACATTTTCGTAGGATGTGGTGAATCCCGCTTTCAGCGGGATGAACCGTCCCGCGGGATAGGGGCGCACCTGCGTGTGCGCCCAAATGCGGGCGGACACATAGGTCCGGCCCTACCGTAGCCCGGGCCTCCGTGCCCGGATCTTGTTCTTGCCGGCACCCGAGCCGGCAGCGCGACGAAAATGTGCGACCGTATTTCCGCCATGGAGCACTAAGGCTTCATGACAGTCCTTCGTATCAACGGAGACGGATCTTCTCCTTGGGATGGACAATGTTCACTACTCATATTCCATGGTCACGTATAGGAACGGCAGCAAGGGCGGCCGTTACGGCGGTTTTTCTCTTGACGGTGTTTCTAGGCCCAAGCGCCGGATCCGCCGAAGCGAAAGCCGATGTCGCCGCCTTGTACGAAGAGGGCAAGGCTCACATGCAGGCGGGCGACCACCAACAGGCCATCGAGACCTTCTCGAAGATTCTCGGTGAGGTCCAACCTCATACCCGCAATGCGTATACGGTGATGCACGACCGGGCTCAGGCCTATTATAAGGAGGGGGATCTCAAGAAGGCCTGGGAAGATGTGAACAAGGTTTTGGAGTCCCCGGAGGCCGACGGCGACATTCGAGCCTCGTGCTTGAACCTGAGAGCGTTCATTCACGGCAAGAGAGGAAGAGAGCAAAAGGCTCTCGAGGACTTCACGGAATCAATCAAGGTGCCCCATGAGAATGAATCCCTGAGGGCCGGATCATTTGCCAATCGGGGGATTGCCTATATCAATATGGACCTGCCGGAAAAAGCCATAAGTGACTTCAATCAGGCGATTCGGCTCGAGAGCGATTTCAGTTTCGCATATGCCGGCAGGGGCCTCGCCCACCTTCGAACGGATCGAATTGACCGGGCGCGACGGGATTGTCTCAGAGCGCTGAAGCTGAATCCGGACGAACGGACGGTAAGGATGGCCAACGGCGTACTTAAGGAGGTGTCCATAGAGGCATCCGGCCCTTCGAGCGTTACGGTCAATGTCAATCCGCACGGCCAAATATTCGTCCCGGTCAGGTTCAGCAAACGGGGAACGCCTCACCGGTTTCTTCTTGACACGGGAGCGTCGTACAGTCTGCTATCGAAAGACCTGGCGGCGGAGATCAGTCGTGAAACCAACGTAACAAAGATTCGTCAAGAGATCGTGGCCACTGCGGACGGCTCACGGCACAGGGTCACCCGGTACGCCGTCGAAAATGCATTCCTGGCCAACCTGCCGCTGGGGAAGATAGAAGTCCATGTGTTCGATTCGACGGGCAATCGTGTCATGAACCTTCTCGGCACGAAAAGTCTCACCAATATCGAGGTGCATATAGACAATACAACGGGAAAGGTGAAAATAAGCCGGAGGAGTACCACGGATTAGTAGTGTTAAATCCGTTTCAGATCTTGAAAGGGCCCATGAGATCAACCGATTCTTCCACCGGCCCGAGTGCGACGAGCGTAAGTCCGTTGGCGTTGACCATGTGCTCGGCAATGCCTCGGACCTGTTCGACGGTGACGGCTTCCAGAGCACTGATAATCTCGTCCAAGGTGATGTAGCGGTTGAAGAAGTACTCCCCCTTTGCCAATCGGTTCATCCGGGCTTCGGTGGATTCCATGGCGAGGATGATGTTACCCCTGATCTGGTTCTTTGCGGTTCGGAGGTCTTCTTCGGTTATGCTATCCGCCAGCCCCAATGTCTCCTTACCAACCGTTGCGAGCAGCTCTTCGATGCGCTTGGGATCGCAACCGGCGTAGACGCCGAACATGCCCGTGTCTGAAAACGAAGAGAGAAACGAGTACACCGCGTAGGCCAGACCTCTCTTTTCCCGTACCTCCTGAAAGAGCCGGGAGCTCATTCCATTGCCGAGAATCGAATTGAGAATATACCCTGCGTGACGGGTATCATCGACCGCACTTGGACCATCCGTCCCAAAGCAGATGTGCACTTGCTCCAGATCCTTTGAGATGACCTGAGCCGAGCCCCGGCTCTTGGGGACAGCGTCGGGGGACGGCGTAGAACCGGTCTTGAGACGACTCATTCCCTTTTCAAAGAGTTCCACGATCTTGTCGTGTTCCAGATCGCCCGCGGCGCAAATCACGCTTTCCGCGGTCGTGTAGTTGTCGTCCTTGAATCGGGCGATGGTCTCGCGGTCCAAAGCGCTGACGCTGGGTATGGTACCGAGGATGGGTTGGCCCAACGGGTCGCTGCCCCAGAACCGGACACCGAGAATCTCGTGTACAAGATCCTCCGGGGTGTCCTCCATCTGGTGGATTTCCTGACAAACCACCTGTTTCTCACGCTCGATTTCTTCTTCGGGAAACGAGGGGTTGAGGAATATGTCGGTCAACAGATCCGCAGCCAAGTCGAGATTCTCGCTCAGGACCTTACAATAGAAGGAGGTCAACTCCTTGCTGGTAAAGGCGTTTATAACCCCGCCGACGGAGTCGATTTCCTGCGCGATGGCAAACGCGGACCTGCGCTCGGTCCCCTTGAACAACATGTGCTCTATGAAGTGACAGATGCCGTTGAGTTCCGGGTGCTCAAACCTGGACCCCGAGCGTACCCAGATTCCCAACGACACGGACTTCAAAAAGGGGACGCGCTCCGTGACGATGCGGGTGCCGTTATCGAGTATGGTCTTACGGTAGGTGCGTACGTCGTCGTATTGTGTTGTCAAATAATCCGTCACATCTCCTGGAATCACGAATCCGGGGTCATCCCGATCGCATCCTTCCGGGACAGCTTAATCTTGCCTTGTTGATCGATTCCGATGACCTTCACGGGAAAGGAATCTCCCTCCTGTACGACGTCGGTCACCTTGCGCACGCGCTCCGGTGCCAGCTGGGAAATATGCACCAAGCCGTCGGTTCCGGGAAAGATCTCTACAAACGCACCGAAGTCGGTGATCTTTCTCACGGTCCCCATGTAGATTTTTCCCAATTCCGCTTCCTGCGTCAGCATCATGATCTCGGCTTTGGCCTGTTTTGCACCGGCTCCGTCCACCGAAGCGATCAGAACCTTGCCCGTATCGTCCACTTCTATCTTGGTCCCGGTCTCTTCCTGGATTGCCCGAATTATCTTGCCGCCGGGTCCGATAATATCCCGGATTCTTTCGGGATTTATGTACATTACGTGGATCCGGGGTGCATAGGGCGACAGATCGTCCCGGGCCTTGGTCAGCGTCTCGTTCATCACTCCGAGGATATGGCGGCGCCCGTCACGTGCCTGGTACAGCGCTTCCGTGAGAATCTCCCTGGTGATTCCGTCGATCTTGATGTCCATCTGAAGCGCGGTAACGCCGTCGTGAGTTCCCGTGACTTTGAAGTCCATGTCTCCGTGATGGTCTTCATCCCCGATGATGTCCGACAGTATCACGGTCTTGTCCTCGCCCTTGAGAAGCCCCATGGCTATTCCCGCCACCGGTTCCGCCAAAGGAACGCCTGCATCCATCAACGACAGGGACGATCCGCATACCGTTGCCATAGATGAAGAGCCGTTGGATTCGAGTATCTCCGACACGACGCGAATCGTGTAGGGAAAGTCGTCGTCGTTGGGGAGTACATGGACCAGCGCCCTTTCCGCGAGAGCTCCGTGACCCACCTCACGGCGGGACGGCCCCCTAAGGAATTTGACCTCGCCCACGCAAAACGGCGGAAACTTGTAGTGGAGCATGAAAGACTTGTAGCTGGAACCTTCCAAGGCCTCGATCTTCTGTTCATCCGATGACGTGCCCAGGGTTACGATAACCAGAGCCTGAGTCTCGCCTCTTGTGAACAACGAGCTCCCGTGCGTGCGGGGCAACGCGCCCACTTCACACGATATCGGTCTGATCTCGGTGAACGACCTCCCGCCGATTCTCGTGTTGCGGTCGAGAATCATGGTGCGAATGTGTTCGCCCTGGATGTGTTCCATGTACCCGAGGATCTCGGAGCGCCGCGTTACCGCCTCTTCACCAAGCGAGTTGAGGAAATCCGTATAGATCTGTTCAAGGGCCGCGTAACGCCGGAGTTTTTCCGGTATGTTCAGGGCTTCCTCTATCCGGCCTCCGAGTTCGGTCCGGATTCTCTGAATGAGATCCTCATCCTTGACCGTAGGAACCACTTCTCTCTTGGGCTTCCCCGCGAGTCTGCGGAGTTCGTCCTGGGCCTCGATAATCCGCAGGATCTCGTCGTGGGCTTTGAAGATGGCTTCGAGAACGGTCTCTTCGGGAAGCCGGTTCGCCCCCCCCTCGACCATGACGATCCCTTTACGGGACCCCACCACGATCAGGCTCAGATCGGAATAGGTATCTTCCAGAGGAGACGGGTTGAGGATCAGATTCCCTTCCACTCGGCCCACGCGAACCGCGCCGATGGGTCCGTCGAAAGGAATATCGGAGATGTGAAGAGCCGCGGAAGCGCCGTTAATGGCCATCATGTCCGGGTCGTTCTCTCCGTCCGAGGAAAGCACCGTAGCGATGATCTGCGTTTCGGAACGAAATCCGTCAGGAAAGAGAGGGCGTATGGGACGGTCGATGAAGCGACACGTCAGGATCTCCCGCTCCGTGGGGCGGCCTTCGCGCTTAAAGAACCCCCCCGGGATTTTTCCCGCTGCGTAGGTCATCTCGAGGTAATCTACGGTCAGAGGGAAGAAATCTATGCCCTCGCGACCCTTTTTTTCTGCCACGGCAGTGACGAGAACCACGGTTTCCCCGGTTCGCACCAGTACGGAACCTGAAGCCTGCTTGGCTAAACGTCCCGTCTCGAATGTAATTTGCTTTTCTGAAACAGTAGCGGAAGTACTATGCACCATAATTGTCATGGTCCTCATTATCGCTCAGAGGCGAAGGATCAGGTCCGACGGGGAAGTCAGTTCTATTTTCTGATACCCAATTCGGCGATTATTGTCTTATACCGGTCGACATTCCTCGATTTCAAGTAGTCCAACAGGCGTCTCCGCTGCCCAACCAACTTTAGCAGCCCTCTTCTGGAATGATGATCCTTCTTGTGAATCTTGAAATGGTCGGTCAAGTAACCGATCCGTTCGCTCAGCAGAGCGATCTGCACCTCCGGTGACCCGGTGTCGGCATCATGGATCCGGAACTTTTCGATGATTGTCTTCTTTTTTTCGGTTGGGAAAGCCAACTCTCGAGTTCCTCCTGGACAGGCATTAATCGGCTATTTAAGCTTAATCTAATACTGGTACCACAAAGCTTCCGTGAAGTAAAGATCAACCGGCCAATACTCTCCAAAAAGTTGATTTGCCCTGGAACTTGGGCTATCATGAAACCGGCTGGATGACTCACACAGCGCCTGGTACTGCAACCAAGGTCCGGGTCGCCCCGCAGTGAAATCGCGGCCGGTCGGACATCCTGCAACGCTCAAAAAGCACTATCATGACGTTGCAGGGACCGCGAAACAATTTCTTCTCCAAGAGAGAAGAAATCCGACGTTTAGTACGGAAGCCTGCTCGTGCACTCCATCGCAAGGCCGATATTTCATACGACACTCACCTTTATCTCGGGTGCAGATTTCCGCCTTTAGGAGAAAATAATCATGGATTTCTTGGAGAGATTGACCGAAATCGTGGGGCCGGAGAATATTACGGCGTCCCCCGTGGATTGTCTCGCCTATTCCAGAGATATGTCCATCCACGCAGCCGTGCCTCATGCAATTGTTTTCGCTGAAAGCACTGAACAAGTCGGCAAGATCGTCGCGTTGGCAAATTCGGAAAAGGTTCCGGTTACCGCACGTGGGACGGGCTCATCGGTTACCGGCGCGGTCCTTGCGGCCAAAGGAGGGGTGATACTCGATTTCACCAGAATGAACTCCATCAAGGAAATCAACCCGGCCGACGGGTATGCGGTTGTGGAACCCGGAGTCATCTGCAACGCGTTGAACGCCAAGCTTGCCCCCTCCCACTTTTTCCCGCCCGACCCGGGAAGCGCTCCCATAGCAACGATCGGCGGCATGATAGCGACGAACGCCAGCGGTGTACGGGCTGCCAAGTACGGAACCACCAAGGATTATGTAAGGGCTCTCACCGTGGTCATGGCCGACGGCCGAATCATTCATACGGGGGACATCGCGCCGAAGAGTTCTGCGGGGTATGACCTTACGCACCTGTTTTCCAGCTCCGAGGGCACCCTGGGGATCATCACCGAGGCCGTGGTGAAAATCCTCCCCATGCCCGAATACGAGGCTTTTGCCAAGGCATCCTTCCCGGATGTGGACACCGCGGGCAAGGCCGTCGAGCGGATCTTTACCTCGGGCATGGAACTCGCCACCTGCGAGATCCTGGACAACGTGTGTTTGGATGTGTGCCGCGACGCGCTCAACATGGATATCCCCAAGGAGGTCAACTGCCAGCTCTTCATGGGTATCGACGGACCCAAGAGCGCGGTGAAGGAGCAGATCGAGCGGATTGACGAGATCTGTAAGTCGGTGGGAGGGATCGAGAACATTTGGTCGGACGATCCCGTGCAGAAGGCGAAACTCTTTGCGGCCCGGGGAGGCCTGGTTCCCGCCATGAGCCGATTGCAGCAGGGGTACCGACTCGTCCCGCTCGTCGAGGACTTTGGGGTCCCAATCAGCCGCATCCCGGAGACCATTGCCGAGATACAACGGATCGGTGCCAAGCACGGTTTTCCGGTGGCAACCTTCGGCCATATCGGCGACGGCAACCTTCACGCGACCTTCATCATGAATCCCACCGTTCAGGAGCAATGGGACCGGGTCAAGAATATAGCGCTGGACTTCATAGAAATGACCCTCCGGTTGAAGGGGACCGTATCCGCGGAACACGGAGTGGGAATCGCGAAGTCGCCGTACATCGGTCGACAGTTGGGTGAAGGGCTGAATGTGATGAAGACGATCAAGCAGGCTCTGGATCCCAACAATATCCTAAACCCCGGCAAGATGGGCTTCGACGACGCGATTGGGGACATCCTCGATGAGAACAGCTTCCAGAGATATTTGACGGAACCCGAGAAGATTCAACACTTCCCCGGGAACGTGGACAATGAAATCATTGCCTGTATTCAGTGCGGATTCTGCCGGGCCGGTTGCCCGACGTTCGCCGAAACGACACTGGAGTCGTTGAACGCCAAAGGACGGGTTACCCTTGCATTCAACATGTTGACGGGCCATCTGGAACCGTCTGAAGATTTGGCAAAGCGCCTTTATCAGTGCATGATGTGCCTGAACTGTAAGTATGTCTGTCCGGCCAAGGTCGAAGTGTCGGACATCGTGAGGAGCGCCAGGGAGCGGCTGGTCGAGAAGGGGTACTTGCCTGAGATCTTCAAACCTGTTCTCGCCTCCATGATCGACGCCGCGAATCCGCTTCTCGCTCCGGCGGAAAAGCGTGCCGACAGCTATCCCACCGACTACAAGAAGGCCGTTCCGGGTGAAACCGAAGCCATACTTCACCTCGGTTGCGTCACGAGCTTTCAGGACGTCAAGATAATCCCCGCGGTCATGAAGATCCTGGACAAGGCCGGAGTGAATTATGGGGCCATGGGCGAAGAAGAAGCCTGCTGCGGATACCTTGCGTATCTGGTCGGCGACACTGCCGTCTTCAAGAAGGCCATGGAGATCTACGGCCGGCAAATGGAGAAGTATTCTCCAAAGGAACTCATCACTACCTGCGCGGGATGCTTTAAGACGTTCAGAGACCTGTATCCGCACTACGGCGGAGGCAACGGGTACGCGGTCTTCCATGCAGTGGAAATCATCGACAGACTCGTGCGGGAAGGAAGACTCCAATTCAACCCGGACGCAAAACCGATGAAGGTCGCATATCACGATCCCTGCGATATGGGGCGGCACATGGGGGTCTACGAACCCCCGCGAAACGTCCTCAAGGCTTTGCCCGGCGTGGAGTTGCTCGAGTTCGCCATGAACCGTGAACGGGCGAAATGCTGCGGCGGCGGCGGCGGGATGAAAGGTTTTGACAACGAGATGGCTGGAGACATAGGCTACAAGAGGCTCCTCTCTGCGATTGACCTGGGAGCCGACGCGATTGTCTCGGCGTGCCCGTCCTGCAAGGGAACCTTCAACCAGGCCGCGGCCCGTGCCCGAAAAGACAAAAAGGGAAAGATCAAAGTAATGGATATCACCGAACTCGTGGCCGGGCGTCTGGCGTGACCGGGGGCCGGTCTACCGGCGCGAGAGCCGTGAGACCTTGTGGCAGCCTCTCATGCCTTGAGGGTTGACCCGGGTGCGTTTTCGGTTATACTTGAACGTAACAGGCGAGCATTTTTTTGAGCATGTCCGGGGTTCGGCGTAAGCCTCCCGGACATGCCCGTTCTGAGGCAATGGGAATGGTTGCCGAAGCAACGCGGCTACGCGGGAAGCTTATGGCGATTGTCAGTAATAGTGTCCGACATATCGAGTTTGGGTTCCCTGGCTTTTCAACTGAGAATGTCCAATATCTTTTTGCCGGCAACCGTAGGAAGCGGCTGAAAATATTACACCCGCAAATCCCCTCTATGGGGACAAAGGTGCTCGAAAAGGGGACGGATAACAAGGGATGTCTCAGACGAGTCATGGGAGGCCGGCATTCATGATGCCGTTCGTAAACATCTCTTTGGCTTCATTCTGCAATGAGCGGACTTGAATTCCATCTGTCTCCCCTTCTTTTCATCGAACCCCCAAGAATCCTGGTTGTCTCCTAGTCTAGGAAGAGTTATGCTCGGAGAGGAGGCGCCGTTCGTTCATTATTCAGTCCGCCATACTGACGAAAGAATTAGAGAATCCGAAGCAAGAATAGGAGACTCGGGCATGAAGGGTGTTACCGAAAAAGAGATTCCAGATATGGTGAAGGTCATTGTGGAGGCGGTAGCTCCCGAGCAGACTCCGATACCGCGAGATGGGAAGTTCTGATGAACTCTCATGGCTTGCACAGTCTGCAAGTCACAACGAATCATGTAAGTCCTCGGCTCTGACGGACACTCCGGGGCTTCGCCTCGGAGGCAGGGCAGAAAGAGCGCACCATGCGCCACAATTTGGGTGGGAGACCATCTCCCCCCAAGCCCCCCCATCGAGGACCCGGAGGAGGTTGACTGTCGGAGGACTTACCTATGAGCCTATTGATCAAAAAGTAACGATCACACGACCGGAAGAGATAGTAGACCACGGTCGCACCAAAAAGGTGCCTCCACAGAAAGGGGAAGAAAGGGCGCAACACAATGCAGCAAGCAGTGATAAGAGGCCGACCGTACGGTCTGGAAGAAATCTCTGAAGAAGAATTTGCCAAGATAGTCAGAGTCATTGTAGAAGCGATAGATCCCGAGCAGATCATACTTTTCGGCTCTCGTGCCGGAGGTGATTTTCGAAGAGATTCCGATCTTGACCTGCTGATTGTTGACTCCCAGCCCTTTGACACGACGAGAAGCCGCCGAAAGGAAATTACGCGGATTGGGGATTTGCTTGATGTCGTGCCGCTTGCCATAGACATTTTGCTTCACAGCAGAGAGGAGGTTGAGTACTGGAGGGATTCTCTAAACAACGTTGTAGCTCGCGCATTAAGGGAAGGTCGGGTCCTTTATGAGCGATCGTAACCAAGCCCGGTCTTTATTGAAAATGGCTTTCAAAGATTTCAAGGCGTTAAGAGCAATGAGAGATAGACAAAGTTTTGATGACGAAATCTTTGGATTCCATGTCCAGCAGTCGGCAGAGAAAGCTCTCAAGGCTTGGATAGCCCTTCTTGGAATCGAGTATCCTTATACCCACAACATCAGGATTTTGTTACAATTGCTGCAAAGTGCCGGAGCCAATGTACAAGTTATTGGCACTTGAGAGAATACAGCGTCTTTGCCGTCCAACTCCGGTATCAAGATATGGAGAGTTCCGACGAGCCGATTGATCGAGAGACGGCGATCAGAATAGCGGAAGAGATAGTAGAGCACGTTCGCAATCTCATTGAGAGGGGAGATCAGCCTTGAATCAAGAATTAATCTTTTCAGCCAAAGTGCTATCCTGTTACATTCCTTTTCGAGTTTCTCAGAATCCCATTGAACACTGAAAGAGCCGTAGCGTTGGCAACTCAGGAGAAACGTGACGCGAGAGCCCCCGGACTTGTGCCGGATGACCGGGCAAGCTCTCGAAAATGGAAGCTCTGGTCACTGTTACATAACAGGAGGGCAAGGACACGACTCCGTGTCTTTCCGAAGAGCCTGGTAGCAATACCGGCATGAGGTGCTGATCTCATAATAAGATCAGTTGTGCGCGGTATGAGATCATGTCTTCCCAGGTGCAATACGAAGAAGCCATAAAAGAAAGGCCGAAGATCGTCGATCGGAACGGAAAGATCATTGAACGGAACGATTCGCCCATTCGCCCGGATTATCCGATTCAACCGGTTCAGGCTCACGGCGGGACGGTGCCGCCGTGAGACCGTGAGAGGCTTTCACGAAGGTCACTTCTTAACCACCGAACATCGGCCATACCGTCGCCTCAGCTGCGATTCAGCGCTTTCCTACCGATATCCTTGCGGTAATGGCACTCATCCCAGCTGATCTTCTCTACGGCCTTGTAAACCGTGTCGATGGCCCGTGCAATTCCGGGAGCCTTGGCGGTTACGCCCAGGACGCGCCCCCCTTTTGTGACAATTCCCGTGGGGCCCGCTCCCGTGCCGGCGTGAAAGACCTTGACGCCGTCGATGGCCGCAGCGTCTTCAATACCGCTGATCGGCTTTCCCTTTTCGTACGGACCCGGATACCCTCCAGAGGCCATGACCACGCAGACCGAGTCGTCCGGACTCCATTCGATCTGCATCCCCGCGAGCTTTCCGTCGATGGCTGCGGTCATGAGAGGGATCATATCGCTGTTCATCCGGAAAAGGAGCGGCTGCGCTTCCGGGTCTCCCATACGAACGTTGAACTCCAGGACTTTGGGCCGGCCGTCGGCAATCATGAGGCCTGCGTAGAGAAACCCGAGATATGGGGCCCCCTCTTCTTCCATGGCCCGTACTACCGGGATCATGACTTGGTCCATGATCCGGTCGTGCACCTCCTGCGTGACCACCGGTGCGGGAGAATAGGCACCCATGCCGCCGGTGTTCGGGCCTTCGTCATCGTCATAGATGGGCTTATGATCCTGAGAGCTTGCAAGCGGAAGCACGGTCTTACCGTCGGTAAACGCTATAAAGGAGGCTTCTTCGCCCATGAGGCATTCTTCCACCACCACAAGGTCGCCCGCATCTCCAAAGGCTTTCTCTTTCATTATGGTGTTCAGGGCTTGGAGGGACTCATTCTTATCCTTGCAGACAAAAACCCCCTTACCCGCGGCAAGGCCGTCCGCCTTGACGACGATGGGACCGGTAAGACTCTTCAGATACGCGGATGCGGCATCGTATTCGTCAAAGACCCGGAAGTCTCCCGTGGGCACTCCGTATTTCTCCAAGAGGCGCTTGGTGAATACTTTGCTCCCCTCAAGCTGCGAGGCCTTCTTTGAAGGGCCGAACACCCGGAGCCCGGCCTGTGCGAATGCATCAGTCAAACCGGCTACAAGCGGGGCCTCCGGTCCCACGATGGCGAGATCCGCCTTCTCATCCAGGGCCAGTTGCCGTAAACGCTCCACGTCATCGGAAGAAATATCGACGAGTCTGCATTTGGGCTCTGCTGCAATGCCCACATTTCCGGGCGCTACGAGCACCTCGGTGACGGATTCCGATTGTGCGGCCTTCCACGCGAGCGTATGTTCCCGGCCTCCCGACCCAATAATGAGGACTTTCATGTCACTTCACTCCAACTCCCGCTCCCTGCGCCGGCTTTGCCCATAAGCCGCGCTTTTGCCTCATGGCTTCCTGTTCCAGTTCAATGAAGGGCCTGACATCGAATCCCTTTTCATTCCGGTCGATTTCCGCCAAACCTTGACGGACCATCCTTGCGTTGAGGTCATCCCCGGACAAGTAAACAAACCCAACTTTCAGGTCGTTTCCCTCTTGCCGCAATGTCTTCACACGCACCCACTGATTGATGAGCGCTTTGCCCAGATACTCACGGGCTGCTTCGTCCATCGAAGCGGGTATCTTCAATCCTATGAGTCTCACCCGGATCACGTCTCCGGACCCCTTCAATGCCAGTTCGTTGGGCCCCTCGATCTTAGTGACCTTCCAGAGATACTCGCCGCCCTCCATCGGGGGACGGCTCGCAATATAAAGGTAAATGACCACAGCCAGAACGACTGCCGCCAGCGCCCCCCACATTTTCCATTCATCTTTCAACCGTAACTTGGCCATCCAATACTCTCCTCGAACCGAGTATCACATCGGGTCCCGCTCTGTCCATGAAGGGATGAAGATGCGAAAGACTGCCGCTCATCTTGCCGCGGGCACGCGCCTACCGCCTCGAGCCTGATGAAGACGGTGGTTTGAGCTTCCTGTCCCGGCCCCTGTAGACCACGTGAATAGGTGAAGATCACTGTCCTTTTGCAACAGGGAGTTTTCTTACCTCTTGCTGGAACACCTCTTCAGCCTTCACCAGATCCGGCCCCATATATCGATGGTGAAATCGTGCATCCTTCGGAAGACGCACGATTACCGTGTAGTCCTCCGTATCGAGCCGGACCAGTCTCACAAGAGCACCCTTATAGCCCGTAGCCTGTTTGGTTACTTCGAACATACGATGATCATATCATATCCGGGGTAAAAAGGGGAGGATCACCGACACTATCGCCTCTCGAGAGCGGGGGCGTCGAACCAGAGTCCGCCGGCCTTAGGTTCCTTTTCTTGGACCTCCAGCACGATTGTTATGAGCGCATCGTCCTTGTCCTTTTCGAACCGTGCTTTGAAGAGCCCCAGCCTCTTGCCCAACTGGTCGTAAAAGCCCAAATACGTCAGGGATTGAAGCTTGCCCAAGTTCTTCTGAAGCTTCTTCTGAAGCTCGAGGAATACCTGTCTGGTCTGAAATTTGCGCATCTCGGGCGACAGATTGCGCGTGTACTTGTTGTAATCGCCCTCTGAAATCCCCTCGATGATCTCGTTCAGCATCTTGGTGGCGTAGACCTGGGTTTGTTCCGCAGCAAGTGCCGTTGTCTTTGCCGCCGGAGAGGACGCAAGGTCGTTCTTCTCAGTACCTGTCTCGGCACCAACCCGGGCCGGCGTCGCCTGAGCCGGTGCTTCGGCCTTTTCCGGAGCAGTTCGGGTCTTCTGTCCTTCCGGCAAGTCCTTTTGTGGTCCTGCGGCGGGCTCGGTACCCCAACAAATCGTCGAGGCCGACGCGAGCATCAGTGCGAGGAGAAGCATCTGGATTCTTCTGGATGGGAACATGGCGAACCTCTCGAAGTCTATTTTGGCGGCGAATCGGCCGCAGGATTCGGTACTCGCAGCCGGCGGACCGCCATGACCGGCAGGTCACAACGGACCATGAAAGTCCATAGCGGAGCGGACTTTCGGGTCAAAGACCGGGCAGAGCCCTGCCGGGTAGGCATTCCCAGGCTGTAGGGGCGGCCCCCTGTGGCCGCCCGGGTAGGCACGGGGGCCTACCCCTACAGGACCGTGTCACATCCGTTGTACGCGGACGGGGATTTTCAGACAAATGCGGAACCGATGCGGTAACAGATTCCTATTTCTTATCCTGCTCCTTGACTTCCTCGAAATCCGCGTCAACCACGTCCTCATCCGGTTTCCCCGAGGGACCCGCCCCCTGGGCACCGGCTTCGGGGCCTGCGGCACCCGCGCCTGCCGAAGCCTGCTGATACATGGCCTCCGCAAGTTTATGGGCCGCCTGCTGCAACTCTTCCATCGCGGACTTGATCGGGCCGAGTTCATTGCCTTCCATGGCCGTCTTGGTCTTGGCTATGGCCGCCTCGATTGCACTCTTGGAGGCTGCATCCACCTTACCTCCGTACTCCTTGAGCGATTTCTCGGTGGCGTATACCATTGAATCGGCCTGGTTCCGGGCATCGATCATCTCGCGCTTCTTCTTGTCTTCTTCCGCGTGAGCTTCCGCGTCGTTGACCATCTTTTGGATTTCTTCCTCGGACAGGCCGCTCGACGCAGTGATCTTGATGGATTGCTCCTTGCCCGTTCCCAAATCCTTGGCCGAGACGTGAACAATCCCGTTGGCGTCGATATCGAAGGTCACCTCGACCTGAGGTACGCCTCTGGGGGCCGGCGGGATACCGACGAGTTCGAATCGCCCCAACGTCTTGTTGTTCTGGGCCATCTCACGCTCGCCCTGGAGCACGTGAATGGAAACGGACGGCTGATTGTCGGAGGCCGTCGAGAAGACCTGGCTCTTTCGGGTGGGGATCGTGGTATTCTTCTCGATCAACCGGGTGAAGACTCCGCCAAGGGTTTCAATTCCCAAGGACAGCGGAGTCACGTCCAGCAGGAGAACATCCTTGACTTCGCCGGTGAGCACCGCGCCCTGAATCGCCGCACCGATCGCCACGACCTCATCCGGGTTGACTCCCCTGTGAGGCTCCTTCCCAAAGAGTTCTTTCACGCTCTGCTGAACAGCCGGCATCCTGGTCATTCCGCCGACGAGTATCACCTCATCGATTTCTGCGGCAGACAACCCTGCATCCTTCAATGCAGTCCGGCACGGTTGGGAGGTCCTCTCGATCAGATCCGAGACAAGATTCTCCAGTTTCGACCTGGTGAGTTTCATCGTCAAGTGCTTCGGTCCCGAAGCATCGGCGGTTATGAACGGGAGGTTGATGTCCGTCTCCATGGACGAGCTGAGTTCGATCTTGGCCTTTTCCGCTGCTTCCTTGAGTCTCTGCAACGCCATCTTGTCTTTGCGGAGGTCGATTCCCTGGTCCTTCTTGAACTCGTCGGCAAGATAATCCATTACACGCTGGTCGAAATCCTCACCGCCGAGATGGGTGTCGCCGTTGGTCGACTTCACTTCAAAAACGCCGTCGCCGATTTCCAGTATGGAGATGTCGAAAGTCCCGCCGCCCAGGTCAAAGACCGCTACTTTCTCTTCCTTTTTCTTGTCCAGCCCATACGCCAACGATGCGGCGGTGGGTTCGTTGATAATTCTCTGTACGTTGAGACCCGCGATCCTTCCGGCATCTTTGGTGGCCTGCCTCTGGGAGTCGTTGAAGTACGCCGGCACCGTGACCACCGCGTCCGTGACCGGTTGTCCAAGATAATCCTCCGCGGTCTGCTTCATCTTCTGGAGAATCATCGCGGATATCTCGGGAGTGGAATACGTCGTTCCCCGTGCCTCAACCGCGGCATCGCCGTTGCTCCCCTGCACGATCTTGAACGGGCTGATGGTAATGTCGTACTGCACTTCCTTCGAACTGAACTTTCGCCCGATCATCCTCTTGATTGCAAACAGGGTGTTCTCCGGATTGGTGATCGCCTGCCTTTTGGCTATCTGTCCCACCAGCCGTTCGCCGGATTCGGCGAACGCCACCATGGACGGAGTGGTTCGACCACCCTCCGAATTCGGGATTACCACCGGGTCTCCACCTTCCATGACGGCCACACAAGAGTTGGTGGTTCCCAGATCAATACCTATGACTTTACCGGCCATCTTTGCCTCCTCAACTAATGATCTATTTCGTTGGACTTCCGTATTTTTTCCGATTCCTCTCATTGCTCCTGCCCGGCGCTGACCGCAACCTTGGCGGGCCGCAGCAAGCGATCCTGGTACAGATAGCCTTTCTCCAACTCTTCCACCACCACGTTGGCCGGCTTGTCAGGCGAAGGAAGCCGAGCAATGGCATCATGGAATTGCGGATCAAAGGGTTCCCCGAGGGATTCGATTTCCTTTACGCCATAATTCTGAAGCAGGTCCCGGAACATGCCGGCAATCATGCAAAGGCCTTCGGCCACCCGGTCCGAAGAACCTGTTCCGGAACAGTGATGGACCGCCCGGTCCATATTGTCTATGATGGGCAGAAGGTCCCGAAGCAACCCTTCGTACCGGTATTTCTGCATCCTGCTTCTTTCCTGCGCGGATCTCTTCTTGAAATTTTCCAGCTCTGCAACCGCTCTTATCCAGCGCTCCCGGTTGTCATCAGCTTCCTTCCGGGCCGCTTCCAGCGGGTCCGCTTCAGGCTTTTCATCTTCACCTCCCACAGCGGAGGCGGGGTCATCCGAAACCTTCATGGGTTGAGAAGGGGCGTGTTCTTCTATTGCGGTAACAGTACCTTCCCGTTCCTCCTTCGCCCCGGACGACGAATCCACTTCTATCTTGGTACCCTCTTTATCGTTCACTATGACCTCCCTTGACGCCTTTCGTCGGCAAAATCCACATATCCGCCCAGTCCCACGCCAACTTGTATACGTCTGCCGCCGAAGGCCACTGCGGACGAGCCCTCACACGACTGTTATCGGTCCAGGTATATGCGGCCGTCCCAAGTCTGCCGCCGCGTTACGTTTCTGTATTCCCCCACGGCTCCGCACGCCCTCCTCATAAGGTACCGTCTCTAGGGGACGGGCTGGGGCCTGTTGTAGTACGATAGTTATATGCGTAGGTTAGCCCGCAATGCACCGCTTACGGCTATTTATTTGGACACCGTGTGCCCGGCTGTCAAGTGCGCTGAGGCGGGTACGCAGGGAAATGCCTTTACTTTCGGCCTTCCGGGAGACATGCCCGGAAACGCACCGGGATCCGCAATGAAGGACAAGGTTTGTGGTTATCCCAACAAGGTGATGCCGTCGGCCCGGGCCGTCGCCGTACCGGGCACGCCCGGTCGGTGGAATCACTTGTGCGTGCCGTGGTTCTTTTCCTCATAGTATTTGAGCAAATCCGTCTTTATCTTGTGAAGCCGGTTCGACAAGGACACCTTGTACAGATGAGGATTCGGCAACCGCTTGTACTCCGGCTCCAGGGAAGCCACTTGACTCGCCGCTCTTTGCCTGACCGTTTCCAGCGACGGCGGATCGTAAACCTGCCGGCCTTCGGAGAAGATCGGGACCATCAGTTCCTCTGCCGTATAGGGCTGCCGATACGTCTTCTTCATATAGTCGTACATTGGGTGATGGGCCCTTACCGGCTCGCCGGCAGGCAAAGGTTCGTCCACCTCCGCCAGGAGATCGCCGATCATTCTCCGGTTCCCATTGAAGAAGCGGATGATCTTCTTGACGCCGGGGTTGGTGACTTTACCGGGATTCTGGGAAATCTTGATCTTGGGGGCAAGGACTCCGTCGCCCTTGTCGGCCGCCATGAGCTTATAGACCACTCCAAGTGCCGGGGTCTGATAGGATGTGATCAGCCGCGTTCCCACGCACCAGACATCTATGCAGGCACCCTGAGCTCTCAAGCTCTCGATGATCCATTCATCGAGGTCGCTGCTGGCAAGGATCTTCACTTCCGGAAAACCGGCCTCATCGAGCATGCGGCGGGCATACTTGGAGTAATAGGCCAGGTCTCCGCTGTCCAGCCGGATGCCGTTCAAGGTCTTGCCCGATTCACTCATCCGACGCCCGACCTCAATTGCATGGCGCACCCCGTGAATGATGTCGTACGTGTCGACGAGCAAGACGCAGTTGTTCGGAAACGTATCGGCGAATCCTTGAAACGCCTCGATCTCATCTTCAAAGCTTTCGACCCAGCTGTGGGCATGGGTTCCCCGTACAGGGATGCCGAAGAGCTTTCCGGCCTTTACATTGGACGTGCCGACGCAACCACCGATATACGCGGATCTCGCGCCGTACAGTGCCGCTTGAACTCCATGGGCGCGGCGAGTTCCGAAATCCACCACGGGCGCGCCTCCGGTTGCAGTGCATATCCGTGACGCCTTAGTGGCTATGAGAGTCTGATGGCCCACGAGAGCCAGCATGGTTGTCTCGAGAATCTGGGCTTCTGCAATGGGAGCAACGACGCGGATGAGGGGTTCGTTGGGAAAGACCACGGTGCCTTCCGGCACTGCCCAAATGTCCCCGGTAAACTTCATGCCGGCCGCGAGGGAGGCAAGCCCGCCGGGTGGGAAGATGCCGAGACTCTCGAGATATTCCACATCATCCGGGTACATGCCCAGGTTGTTGACGTAGTTGATAACGCTTTCAAGCCCGGCGAAGATGCAGAATGCACCGTTATCGGGATTCTGCCTATAGTACAGATCGAAACAGGCTTTCTGGCGGCTTCTCCCTAGTACGCTGTAACCCGCAACCATGGTGAGCTCGTACAAGTCGGTGTCCAGAGTAAGGTTAGGACATCTCAGACCTTCCAGAACGCGGGGCGCGTTCAGCTCCCCCAGCAGTGAATCGGTATCTGCATCGACAAGCTCAACGGAGTCAAGAATCCGGCCCGTTGCCGGATCGCGCAAAATCGGCTTCATACCCGAACGCCCCTTTCCTTCCTGTCGAAGAAATCCCTGAATGCCTTCTCAAAGGGCTCCGAAGCCGTTCCCCACTCCGTGACTATTCCCTTGATAAGTCCATGCGGCGTCACATCAAAGGCGATGTTCCTGACCGCCACGCCTTCCGGCGCTATGGTTATTCCTCCTATCCGGGTTACTTCGCTTGGATCCCGCTCTTCGATGGGGATCTCCTCACCGCTCCGCAAGGACATGTCAATGGTCGAAAGCGGTGCGGCCACATAGAACGGGATGCCGTGATGCTTGGCCAGAACGGCCACGGAATAGGTCCCTATCTTGTTGGCGGCATCTCCATTGGCGGCTATGCGGTCGGCCCCCACGATCACCTTCTGAACCTCACCCCGTTGCATGAGGGCTCCGGCGGTATTGTCCGGTATCAGCGTTACGGGGATCCCCAATTTCATCAGTTCCCAGGAGGTTATTCTCGCCCCCTGATTCAGAGGTCTCGTCTCGTCGGCAATAACGCGTATCTTCTTGCCGTTCTCGAATGCACAACGGATGACTCCCAGCGCAGTGCCGTAGCCAGCGGTGGCAAGCCCCCCCGCATTGCAGTGCGTGAGCACCGTGTCGCCGTCATCCAACAAGTCCATCCCATGCGCGCCGATCTTCTCACACAAGACCCGGTCCTCTCGTTCCATGGCCGTTGCCTCTTCGGTCAGCATTTGCGGAAGATCGGAAACTCCCGTGGTCTCGCCCTTCTCCAGCACGGCCCTCATTCTCGCCACCGCCCAGAAGAGATTGACCGCGGTGGGCCGCGTCGCTGCGATTTGCCTGCAGACCTCGTCGAACCGCTGGTGAAAAACCTCCTTGTCGTCTTTGGAAGCCCCAAGCATTCCCAGGGCTATTCCCATGGCCGCGGCCACGCCTATGGCAGGCGCTCCGCGGACCGCCAAACGTTTGATTGCGTCGCATATTTCGTCAACTGTCCGGATTTCTATATACTTCTCCTGTAACGGCAAGAGAGTCTGATCCAGAAGTCGGATGTGATCACCCCTCCACTCTATGGTGCGAAATGGATCTTCCAAGGTGCCTCCTCGCTCGGTGAACTCGGCCGCCTTTGCCTGCGGCCGGTCCGGTTATCATCAACGGTCACGGCCTACTGAAAAATGTCTGTGACCGGCGTGGTTTAGTCCACAAGGGTCTGGTGTACCATGCGCTCCAACCACGGTCAAGTCTTGCGTACGAAGAACCAGGGCCGGCACTTGTCCGTAGAAGCCGATAAGAATCTTCGTCTAAAATGGTTATATTATCGAGTTTATGTAAAAAATAGTTTGAAAAGTCTGATCAATATTGCTATATGACTACAAAAATCGCGAGGGTACTTACGATGAACCGCAGGTCATCTTTCATCGTCTTCACGTTCCTTTTCCTGAATCTCCTCTGGTCGGCGACTCCCGTTCACTGTGAACGTACCTGGTATCTGTCGGTCTGTCAGGAGCTCGTATCCTCTGCGAGTGCCTACCAAGCACGCGCCGAGGCACACGACCGGATTGCCAAGTCTTACAAGATGCAGATCGAAAACATGGCAAAGCAGGAAAAGACTCAGGCAACGATATCGGCCATGGACAACATCTTTGCCCAATATGACCAGAATCGTAAGATGGAATCCAAGTTCAGGGAGCTATACCGGCAGGCTACCGAAGACGCCAAGCAGTGCATGAAATCCATTGACTGAGGGCTCGGGATCCGCCTGAACTCCGGGCGGGCCTCCGTTCCACTCGGCGGCGTTGCGCGGCCGGACGGCAGATGTTCACCGACTGGGTGATACCGGCCGGTTCCGGCGTTTCACGGACCGGTGAGACGCCTGATCCGAGGGTTGTTTCCGTGAACATGTCAACGCACTTCCGCCGGGGATCACCGGGCTTGGAGGATGAACGGTGGCCGAGTCCAGTACAGAGCAATGGATGACCTTTGAAATAGCGGCGCCGGACGAAATCGTCGATCCAATCAATGATTTTTGTATCGATCAGGGAAGCGGCGGAGTGGTCCTCGATGAAATCGGTACTCACACGGTCCGCATCACGGCTTACTTTCCCTCGGATGCAAGCGACTCCGTCGAGCTCCTGTTGCGCGCTTTCCTTGCCCGGCTCGAAGAGATCTTTCCCGATCTTCCCCCCCCTGAATTGACCATATCGCCGTTGCCTCACGAGGATTGGGCCACGGCCTGGCAGAGGCGATTCAAACCCACGGCCGTCGGAGAGCGTCTCATCGTGACTCCGCCATGGATGCAACCCGACCCGGCGGGCCGCATAACGATACGCATCGAGCCGGCGGAGGCATTCGGAACGGGCACTCACGAAACCACTCAAGGGTGCCTTGTGCTCCTCGAGGATGCAGTCCGGGAATTTGAATCGGCAGGCGCTCCATTCAGCCTACTCGATCTTGGCTGCGGCTCGGGGATTCTCGCCATAGCCGGCAAGAAGCTGGGCGCTTCCCGCGTGACCGCGATCGATAACGATCCCGCGGCTATACGATCCGCGCGCAGGAATGCGGAGCTCAACAAGCTCGAACATGATTTGGATTTGAAGAATCAGCCCCTGAGGGAATGTTCCGAGCCTGCCGACATTACTGCGGCCAATCTCGATCCCCTGACCATCCTGGCCAACAGGGATTTGATCGTCTCCCTCTTCAAACGTTTCCTGATCATCTCCGGAGTGCCTCTGGACCAGTGGGACCAGGTAAAGGACATGCTTCAGTCCGGTGAAGTCCTGATGAAGAAACAGATTACAAGGTCGGAGTGGGGTTGCGGTCTTTTTGAGAAGAGGCAGTGAAGCGGGCGAAGTGAGTTCCGCAATGTGTTGGCTCTCTTCTTGAGGAAGGGCCTCCTTGACCTGCAGCAGGCCCAAGGCATCATGAGCGGCGCCCTGGACGCTTCTTTACTGGACCCCGCGTCCGGCGGGGACGTCTTCAGTCCGTCATCCCGGCGTAGGCTGGGAACCAGTCTTCTTTTCCTCCCGGACCCCGGCCTTCGCCCATAAGCGTTAACTTAAGAATTCCGGCTGCCAACCCGTATTTCAACCGGCAAACGAATCGAAGCATGCACACCGTTTTCGGTGTTGAGATGCAGCGATCTTAATGTGCCGAAGGCACTTAGGAATTTAGCCGGGGGATTCATCCCCCGGAAGAACGGGATAAAGCGAACAGGATTTCCGGCTCGAAGGGACGGCGTACGTGGACGCATTCACAATGGAGAGCATTCCGGTGTCCCTTCAGGACGCGTCCACATGCTCGGCCGTCGATTTCCGGGCCTTGAAAGGCCCCGCTAATCCCGCGAAACGCGGGACGGGTCCCTTCGGGACGTTATGAATGAACCCAAGTCCACGCCGACCAACAGGCTTAAGTTAACGCCAATGGGCGAACTCCTCCTAAAGCGCCGAGATTCCGGTCAGAGCCCGGAAGCCGAAACCAACGTCACGGAATGACCTCGTGATTTGGCCAGTTTCCTTGACTTGAGATAGAAATCGAGTGCTTCGGTGACCACATCATTCGTTTTGTCGGCCTTGGAATCAATTTGATCCCAGATTTCCGTGGGAACGGATACTCTCCGTGTCACCCGTTCCGACCTATCGCAAGAGCCGTTGAGGTCATTGCGGATTGCATCCATCTGAGTCAGGTATTTTGAGACGATAATTCCGCACTGAGGACATTCTTCAAACTCTCTGCTCTGCGGCATCTCGCAGGCAGGACATCTCCATGGGAATTTGACCGCAGCCTGCCCGTCCGGCGACACACCTTCGAGCCCCGTCCTGAGCGCATCCTTTCGTCCTTGATTGATGAAGATCACCTTTGAAATCAGCAACTTCAGGTCCTTCATGTTTCGAGGAGAAATGTCGGTAATTTGGAACCCGGCAACATACAAGCCGTGCAATCCCATTCTCTTGACCCAGCGGCATTCGGCATCCAATACGATGGGTCCGATATCGAAGATCTCTTGAGAAAGAACGGCGAACACGCCTCGACTCTTCGGCCGTGTCTCTATGCCGTGAATCTTGAAACCCTTTTCGGAAATATCCACCACCAAGCCCCGGTTTTCTTCGCACGTTATCTTGTACACGGCCAACGGCAACACAATGTCATGGCGCGGCAGTCGCCGTGTTGAACTATTATCGGTTTCGTCACTTCCGCGAGTTCTGCCGTATAAATCCTCCGGGGACCCGTGCACGGTTTCGATGTGTTCAAAGACCGCCTGACATTGCCTCGGCGACAGCTGGTATTTCTTCATTAACTGAGAATTGGTCATCCCGCGCCGGATGTCCTCGGTGAATTCCCTGAGTTGGATCTTTCGTTTCTGAGACATGGCGCCTCCTTGATACGGGGACCGCTTTTATGATCCGTTCGGCACTACTTCCGTCGGGGTGTCCCTGTCCCGGTCACCTCATGATCGGATACCGTGCCGTAACCAATGCCATCCTGTTCGGCGCTACGGCCTCGGAATCGGTGTCGCTCTTAACCGCTATTTTCTTGAAGGACTCATGAGTGACCAACCAGTCCAGCTGCTCGGTATCCTGCAGTGGGAGGAATCCCACTGCTCCTTCCGTTTCCGCCACCACGGGAATGACCAGGCTCAGCAAGGGCAGCCTGGCCGCCCTACCCGATAATGGGACCCTAAGATGGTCTGCGAGCTTCTTCTCGACCGATTGAGACCGCTTCCGGGCCGTTACCACCCGAATGGGCAGATCCGGTCCGCCAACCTCATTCCAGTTCTCATACTCGCCTGAATAGATCTTGCGGATCTGATCCAACGAGAGCTCGTCCACCGGATTGGAGAGATGAGTGATGACGGCGACGATGTCGCAAGGCTCCGGTTTTCCGGTCCCGACTCCGTACGGCCGTCCTTCCTTCTTCTCGTTGTGTTGAACGGCCCAACGGTTTTCAATCGTCTTTTCGCGGGCAACCCCGCCGTTGATTGCGTTGATGATCCGGTCCCGAACCACCGAATTCATTCCGAGTGCGGTGAGTGTTCCCGATGAAATCCGAGCCTCGGCCCGTTGTTTGGACGGCGGATCGACGGCGGTTTGTTCCGGGCCCGGGGTGGGGGTCTGAACCGGATTTTGAGCGGCTGCGGCAACGGCCCGGTCTCTCATTTCCCGAAGTATCTCTTCTCTCAGATCCTCTTTCAGCTTATTGAGATCCTGGGGAGAAACCTCCTTCGACCGGGCACCTTCTTGTACGGATACGGTGTTTCCGGCTCCCGTGCCGGTATCCGCCGAAGGCCGTCTTTCCGAAGGGTTATCCGACACGCCCGGGGGAGCGGCCTTCGTCCGGTGGTTCGGGGTTTGAGGCAAGCCGGACTTCTGAAGATAGGACCGGAGTGCCGCGGATGCCGAAGAAGAGCCTATCACCGCGAGAGAATGAAAGAAGTCGGCTATTTCTCTCGCATAGACCACGGAAGGGACCAAGGTGCCCACCAAGAGAGTCAAGACCGCCAAGGATCTTCCCACCATGGTTCCAATACCCACCTCGGCCGAGCTCACGAACTCCTTCATCCATCTCCACAGACCCGCCGTCGCCACGTACAGGAAACCTCCGGCCAGGGCTCCCAACAGATCCCAGAAGAGGTCGCGGAATTCGGCGCCTCTCCCTTCAATGTGCATCTGGTGGAACTCGTCGCCTACACCAAGAGCCAGACACAAAGCCGCCGTCAACACCAGGGTGCCTGCGGCCCCAACCTGGAGTCCCACCGACACACTGCGGGCAACGCAGAGTCCCAGGAAGAAGTAGAGAACCATGTGCGCGGCGGCATCGAGCTGAACATACATGAAATGCCACTCTGTTCCGGTTGGGACGGTCAGAAGCTCCGACGTGAGGAGTATGACGCTCATTACCACCAAGATTGGAACCAAAGGAAGCGACTTTTTCATGACCCGACTCCCGAGAGTAGTTACTTGCAATCAGAGCAATACATGTGCCAAACTGGTCTCGGGTGTTTGGGAGGAGATACCCTGTTTAATATCGGCATGTTGGCAATGAGGCCCGATCCGGAAGAAAGCAGGACCCTCCTCACGGCCGACGACGGCGTCCAAAAAAAACACTCGCCGTCTCTTTCCCTCGTGTTACCGGCTGGTTGGCTGTAGAGCACCTGAAGTGTCGGGTGTAGGAATACGTGGTGAGAGTTGGTTTTTTGTGCGCAGCGTTCGCTCGATTAAGGGAGGAGTTTATTTTTTGTACGCCTTGAATTCGAAACGTCCGGAACGTGCTCCGGAGCCGGCATCCGGGTGCCGCGCTTATCCGCTCCGAGTGAATCGGGAGCCAAGAAATCACCTTGACGAACAGGCGTTTGTGAGTTCGTACCCCGTCGCGTCCATTGAAGCCGAAGCCGTTTCCTTGCCGGCCTCGTTGACCCCGGGAATCGATTGGTGATCCCGATTATCAGACCTGTGAGGCATACCGGAGCATGAAAGAAGCGTTCGAGGCAAATCTCGACGGACTTGTCGGCCCGACCCACAATTATGCCGGACTGGCCTATGGCAACATCGCTTCGGTTCGGCACGGGCAGGCGACATCGAATCCAAAGGCCGCGGCACTTCAGGGTCTCGCTAAGATGAAGCTTGTGGCGGACCTCGGGGTGCAGCAAGCGGTTGTGCCTCCCCAGGAACGTCCCGATATCCGGACGTTGAAGCGTCTGGGATTCGCAGGTTCCGAATCCCGGATCTTGGAAAAGGCTTCCAGGGAGGCTCCCGAGATACTTGCGGCATGTTACAGTGCATCGAGCATGTGGACTGCCAACGCGGCGACGGTTTCACCAAGCGCGGACTCGGAAGACGGCATGATCCACATCACCCCGGCAAATCTTGTGGGCAATTTCCATCGATCCTTGGAAACCGGGTTCACCTCCGCCGTACTGAAACGGATCTTCCCCGATGAGTCGGTGTTTGTGCATCACGACCCGCTTCCCGCAGCCGTACAGTTGGCGGACGAGGGCGCGGCCAACCATATCCGTCTGTGTCCGTCTCACGGAGCCGGAGGAATCCAGGTATTCGTGTACGGTCGAAGGGCTTTCGATCCGTCGGACCGCGGCCCGGAGAAATATCCCGGCCGCCAGACACTCGAGGCATCCGCGGCAATCGCCAGGCTTCATCAACTCGATCCCGCGAAAACTCTCTTTGTCCGGCAACACCCTCGTGCAATTGATTCGGGCGTCTTTCACAATGATGTGATCTCGGTGGGCAACGAGAATCTGTTCCTGTTTCATTCGGGCGCATTTGCAGGCGAGGGGCGGGACGTCCGTCAAATCGCCGCGGCGTACCGTGATTGCTGCGGCGACGATCCGGTTCTGTTCGAGGTCTCAGAGGACGAACTCCCGTTGATTGACGCGGTGGAGTCCTATTTCTTCAACAGCCGGATCGTAACGGTGCCCGATCAATCCATGTGCCTGATCGCTCCCGTGGAATGCCGGGAAAACAAGAGGGCCGCCGCAGTCTTGGACCGATTGATCTCCGGCGGGAGTCCGATTGCGGAAGTCCGGTTCACGGACCTGAGACAGAGCATGCACAATGGGGGCGGACCCGCGTGCTTACGGTTGCGCGTGGTCCTGACCGGACGGGAGAAGGCGGCGACCCATCGAGGGGTATGGCTGACCGACAAACTGTACGAAGAACTCGGGACCTGGATCGAGCGATTCCATCGAGACCGGCTGAGGCCGGAAGACCTGGCCGATCCCGCTCTGCCGGACGAAAGCCGCACCGCCTTGGATGAACTCAGCCGGATTCTCGGCCTCGGTTCCGTCTATGATTTTCAGAGAGTCTGACCGGCCGGGACTATCCGTTGAGGAAGCCCGGATCACCGCAAGCAGAGATTCCGTGGCGGCAGGTCAAGCGTCGCCCTGCACACTTTCACCGTTCTAAGTGCTCGGTTTCCCAAATACGGTCGCGCATTTTCGTCTCGCCGCCGGCTCGGGTGCCGGCAAGAACAAGAGATCCGGGCACGGAGGCCCGGGCTACGAAGGACTGTCATGAAGCCTTAGACCTGTTTCGTGGGACGGTCCCGCGTTCTGCGGGGGATGCCCGTCATCTTCAAGGGCGGGCTCTGCCCGCCGTCTCCCCGGCGCAGGCCGGGGTCCAGGAAGAAGAGACTGGTTCCCGGCCTACGCCGGGAAGACGGGCAGGGACGCCGGTCCCACGATGTAAGGGCGCACCAGCGTGTGCGCCCAAATGCGGGCGGACACATAGGTCCGCCCCTACCGTAGCCCGGGCCTCCGTGCCCGGAACGCTCTGGTTCCAGTTCTCAGACTCGGTAACAGGAGCAGAATCCGTGACCGTATTTACGCCGCGGAACACTAAGGGGAAGCGCGGCCGGCCGGTCAAGACCATTTATTCAACTGATATTTCTGTATTTTCTTTCTGAGAGTCGGACGGGAGATCCCAAGGATGTCACAGGTCTTGCCCATGTCCCAGTTCGTGAATTCCAGGGCACGCAGCACATGGTGCTTCACCATCTGATCGAGAGATTTGATCTTTTCGGAATAGGATCCGGGGGCAAGCCCCAAGGAGAACAGGTCGCACAGATATTCCCGCAGGAGTATGTCGCCCCGGGCAAGGAGGACGGCCCTGGTCAGGACGTTCTCCAATTCTCTCACGTTTCCCGGCCACTGGTAGTTGATGAGCATGCCCATGGCTTCCTTGGAGATCTTGGTTACCTTCTTGTGCAATTGTGTGTTTATCCTTCGGAGGAGATGCTCTACCAGAAGCGGGATGTCTTCCATGCGTTCCCTCAATGGAGGCACGTGGATCTCCACCACTTTCAGACGGAAGTAGAGATCCTCCCGGAATTTCTGGGTTGCGATAAGATGAGGCAAGTCCCGATTGGTGGCTGCGAGAATCCTGGCACCGGAGTGAAGCCGCTCATGCCCGCCGACACGTTCGAATTCCCTCTCCTGAAGGAATCTCAACAACTTGACCTGCAAGTTGGCTCCGATGTCTCCGATTTCGTCGAAGAAGATAGTCCCATTCCCGGCCAATTCTATCTTTCCCTTTTTCTGATAAGTGGCGCCGGTAAAGGAACCCTTCTCGTGACCGAACAACTCGGTCTCCAACAGGGTTTCCACGAGGGCCGAGCAATTGACGGGAATAAACGGCTCCCGTGCGAAGGGGCTGTTGAAGTGTATGGTTTTGGCGATCAACTCTTTGCCGGTCCCACTTTCTCCCCGAATCAGGACGGTGGCTCTGCTGTCGGAAACCAGGCCGATGAGCTTGAAGACATCCAGCATGCCTTTGGTTCTGCCGACAATGTTGTCGGCCCTGTAACCTCTGGAAGCCTCGGTAAAGAGATTCTCCGAGCACGAGCTCAACCGCCGGTTGTCGGCGACCCTATCTATCACGGCCTCAAGCTCGTCAATGTCGAGAGGCTTGCGGACGTAGTCGTACGCCCCGAGCCTCATGGCTTGAATAGTGGTTTCCATGTCGTGAAACGCGGTGATCATTATCACGCTGACCTCATGATTCCCTTCCTTGATCCGTCGCAGAACCTCCAGCCCGTCCATGCCGGGCAAACGAATGTCAAGGATCAGGATGTCCGGTTCTTCGCTGCAGATCAAGCCGATGCCGTTTTCGCCGTTTTCCGCCGAGAGAACCTCGAATCCCTTCTCCTGGAGAAACATCTCCAAATGTTCTCGAATGGACCGCTCATCGTCTATGACCAGGATTTTCACAGGACATCACTCCGCAGGTAGTCGAATCCTGAATGAAGTACCGCCGGCCGTCCGACTCTCCACCTGGATAATCCCGTTGTGGGCGTCGACTATCCTCTTAGCGTTGGAAAGGCCCAAACCAGCGCCTTCCGTCTTCGTGCTATAAAAAGGGTCAAATATTCTGGGAAGTTGGTCTGTAGAGATCCCGGATCCCGTGTCCCTGATTTCCACTTGAATCATCGGCCCTGCTTCCGTCTCCACGTCTTCCACAGTAACGTAGATTCTTCCTCCGTGGGGCATGGCGTCCATTGAATTCAGGAGAATATTAAGAAACACTTCTTCCATCTTGGAGAAATCCACCAGCACTTTTCCTGCATTTCGAGGCCTTTTCCAGTGAAACCGTATATTGTGGCTCCCCGCCTTGTCTCTCAACAGATCGAGACATTCGGAGATAATATCCGGCAGCGAATTCAACTCTTTCTTCATGTTGACCGGTCCGGCAAAATGAAGCATGTCTTGCAGGAAGCGATCCAGGCGCTTGATCTCGGTCAACGCCAATTGGAAACGTTTCTTGTCGAATCCTTGAACCTTCAAATTCTTGGAAAGAAGCTGAATGGTCATCTTGATGGCCGACAAAGGGTTTCGTATCTCATGGGCAAGTGTGGAGGTCACTTCACCGATGGAGGCAAGTCTTTCGTTTTCCAACACTTTCTGCTCAAGTCTCCTACGCTCACTGATGTCCCGGGATATTCCTATTACCGCGGGCCTTCCTTCAAACTCCGAGAAACTCACCTTCAGCTCTGTCGGCAGCCTTCTGCCGTCCTTATGAAGGCGCAGGAATTCCACGTTTTCCAGACGGCTCTCGCCCAGCATTTGTTTCTCGACGGTTTTCTGCACGTCGCCGACACAGTCGGGGGACACAAACTCGCGGAAGTTGTGTTGCAAGGCCTCCTCCCGGTGATACCCATGCATGTCCAGGAATGCGTCGTTTGCGAAAACAACTCGATTGTTTTGGCAAACAAAATACCCGTCATTTATATCTTCTATCAACGTTTTGTATTTTCGTTCCGACTCCTTCAAGTTTTCATGCAGTTGTGCATTGTCCGTGGCTACGCCGATCTGGTTCCCAATCATGGTCAAAAGGTTTATCTCTTCTTCGGAAAAATGATATGGAGTTTTGCTTCCCACCGAGAGTACACCGACAATCTGTTTCTTTGCCATCAGGGGGACGGCCAGGAGGGAGCAGACTTTCTCCTCCTTTACGGCAGCCTCGATCGCCTGGGGATATGTTCGGTAATCATCATAAGCCGTCGGAACCCCCATGTGCGCCACTTCTCCTGTTAAGCCCTCGCCCAGGCTGAGCCTGGAGACCATCCTTACAAATTCTTCCGTAAATCCTTCCTGGGCCGCGACATTCAGCTCTTGCCCGGCCGAGTCAAGAAGGTAGATGATAACCCCTCTATCTCCAACGATCTTTCGCAATTCTTTTATGGCGAGACTCGAGATTTCCTTCAGGTCCAGGGACTGATTGACCGCTGTAGCGATCTTATTGATCGCGGCCAACTCAGCGTTTCTATTTCTGATCTCCTTTTCTGCCGTTTCTTTTTCATGAAGCAGGTTCTCCAGGGCTTCCGCCCGTTCCTTTATCGTCATGCCCCATTGAGGCATGGATATTCCCCAAAGCTCCAACTCCTCCCGTCTCCCCACAATAAATTCACATTCGTCATCTCCTCTGGCAACACATTTCGTTTCCGTGCTGATCAAGTCATTTTGTCCCGATGTATGCTGCATAAACGACTGTATCGCCCCTGCGGAGAAATGGCAGACCGGAGTGTCGGAAGCTTTGCCGGCTTGGAGGTACGCCCAACCCTCAAAGGCATCGACGCACGTTATCCGCGCGTATGCCTGGTCAAACCGTAATTCACTCACGCGGAAATCCCCGAAACCCGCCTCCGAGAGGGTATCCAGGGCGTCAAGAAAACCCTGCGGCGACATTTCGAGAACTCCCTTGTCCAAAGCCTTTGTGGTGAAGGTCTCCGACTGTCCTGCTTCGAAGAATACCCGTCGAGATGTTTCCTCGCCGGCAAACAACGCGATGCGTTCAACAAAATTGAACCACCCGCCTGCAATATCGAGAAGGAACATGCGTGAACCGCCAACGTCTATCCACGCTCTGCCCCGCTTGGTGGTGAATTTGATGGAGTTGAGCTTCATCTCCTCCATTCGTCTCTCGACTTTTTCCGTTTTGGACTTGGCTTCCAGTAATCTTCTACCGGCATCTATCAAAAGCCTGTCGGACGCCGCGCAAACGAACTTGCGAAGCCGCACTCCGTTTCTATTCGCACCAATCCCCCGGCGATGTTCCAGAATGCGCCTGAAGCGTGAAAGGACCACTGCCACCACGGCGGTGTCAATTCCTGATTTTTCGGAATCCGTTATGAGAGATTGAACAAGATAGTCGATTCTGCCACGTGAATTGAGCGCTTCTCCGCATGCATTCTCACACACTTCAATTGCTCTTTCGGTATGCACTTTCAGATCCGCTTCGGGCAACCGACCGGCAAAGGTCGCGCAAACGGTCTGTGCAATTTCCGTTCTTTGAGCTCCCAGTAATGGCAGCATTTCCCTGTCCTTGCCGAGTGGCGGCCGTGTTGCGCAACGGATCGCTATAGTGTCGTCCCTCGAATACTGCGGACACCTTCACGTTTGTCATTGCGAGCCGTAGGGGTAGGCCCCCGTGCCTACCCTGGGCGCCACAGGGGGCCGCCCCTACGGGAGGGCGAGGCAATCTCAGCCTTTCATGAGGGCATTGAGATTGCTTTCCCGCGTTCTGCGCGGGACTGCGCTCCTCGCAATGACAGGAACAACAGGCGGGATCCTTGAGGAACTGGATTAGGATTACCGCGAAATTCAAAGAGCGTCACTATAATTCACAGGGAGGGAGGTAACCGTTCGGAATCACGATTCAGCAACCGGTGTCTTCCACGCGGTCATTTATCTCTCCACAGATAGATATGGGTTTCACCATACCCCCCGATGTGCACGGCACGCGGATCCGACTTCAACAGACTTGTTCCGAAAACGATATGCTTCTCATCACGGCCGCGGGGGCCATACGAGGCGGGAAACAGTAACGGCCAGTTCTCTTGGTGTTTCGACCGGGTGTTCTTGACCGCAAAGTCGAGGCCGGACTTACGGATCTGCACGATCACTCCGGCTTCCACCGACCATTGGGACCAGTCGAAGTGAATCACGGGCCGTTTGACATCGTTTTCTCGAAGATAACTTATCAGCGTGCGAGAGAGCATTCTCACCTTCAAGGACTCCGCGACAGGTCTGCGGGACACTTGAACGAAACCGGGAATGAGCATGGCAACCATTGCAGTAACCGCGATGACTGCGATCACTTCGGCTGCTCGGGACCTCACCCTTTTCCATGTGTCATGCACACGGAGTTTTCCGTCGACGTACTCGATGCATGCAGTCCCGATCACGGCCCAGTTTGCCAATCCAATTGCCGACATCCAAGAAATGAGATACGGAAAGACGTCGCCTTGAATTCTCAGCACGGACCACATTCCGGCAAGAACCCCGACTCCACCCAACGCGGTCAGACATGCCCGGAAACGGAAGCCCTTTGTCACTGCGTTCCGAAATACAAACGGAAGCGACACCATTTGCACAACGGTGAAGAACTCTGCCAGGAGATCGTATTCAAATGCGGGTATCGCTACGGGCATTTTCTTTAGCAGGTACGAGGGAAACCATGCAACCTGCTTAGCTATTATGGGGAAAGCGTCGAAGAAGGTGTTTCCTCCACTCGTGCTCCAAAAGAAACTTATCAATTTTGAAAAGTTACCGGGACGGTGCCGCATTTCTTCCAGCAGCGGAAGGGTCCACATGACCGCGGCCAACACAATGGACAATCCTATCCATGCGCCGTTGCCCGCCCTGAATACATAATACGGGCGGGAACCGGTCCACCCGGAAAACACAATGATAAGAGCAAGGCTTGTCGCACAAAGTGCCAGAACGCACGGAACCGTCCCCACATGGGTCTGGACCAAGAACGAGCCCGAAAAGACGATGACGGGCAAGAACGCAATACGGCCCGTCGAAAAGGAAGCGAGAGAGAAGACGAATACCCCGAAAGGCAGGATCACGATCCACGGATTCCATGGATTTCCGAGAAGGTCGGGGCCTAACCGGTCGAGATAGAATGTGAGGAGGACTATGGTCCAGATTGCCAATATCCGGTCGTCTTTCCTCGCAGTACCCGCGACTATGAATGCAAGGAACGTGAAGGAGATCAAATTGATGATCCTGGCCGTCAGAAAAAGACTCGACGCACATTGACCGGACAACCGGTACAACGGGGCCATGACGTAGAAGTAGGACGGGCCCGGATGGTTCCATCCGAATCTGGAATAGGGTCCAAGGTACTGCTCCCCATGTGACGCATGAATCGTGTACAGTTCCAGCATGGACATATCGATGTCCAGGCATCGGTCCGGCAACCCGGCTTGAAAAATGAATATGAACGCCGCGCAGAAAAGCGGCAGAGTCGACATGCCCGCCAACAAAAACAGCCGGGAATGTGAATCCAACAGGAGTGTGGTTGACGCTTTCTTCCAGGAGTAGGTCATCGGGTGTCCGGCTGTGATCCCAAGTGTTCTATGGCGTAAATGCGGTGTCGTATGCAAGGCAGCGAAGCCTGCTTTGGTAGCGCCGGCCTCCGTGCCGGTATTCCTTAGTGGAAACAACGTACTATCTCTTGCCCGGCAGACGCCGGGACGCTACCGCGTGGGCAGAGAATGTGCGACCGTATTTACGCTGCGCAGCGCTGAGCGTCTGTCCCAAGACAACTGTTCCAACTATGTCGGTTACCAAGCGATCGAGAGACTAGTCGTTTGGCTTTTGACCCGGCACTGAAGTACGGGGCTACTCTCAGCAGCCCCTGTCGGGGCAATCGATAATGCACGTCCCGGAGGGACCGTATGAGAGTAGACCGGTCTTTCAAGGCCGGACTGGTAAGCCGAAATGACAAAACATGTATTCCGCTCCGGACACGTATCGTCCGGACGGGCATCACAACAATGCCTCGAGTTCGTACACGGTTACGGCCCTTTCGACACCTTTGACCTTGATGGTCCGCGGTTCCTTGCACTTGAGGCACTCTTTGGCGAGGGAACAGGTTCTTGCCGACAGGAGCACGCCGCCCGGCGGAGCAACTTCTTGAAGTCTGCTGGCCACATTGGCGGCCGATCCGATGACGGTGTATTCCATTCTTCTCTGGGAACCCACATTACCCACAACAACGATTCCGGTATTGATTCCGATTCTGATCTCAATTCCTCCGGCAAATTCACTGATGCCCGCATTGGACCATTTTCCGTTCAGCTTCTCCAGCTCCTGCTGCATCTGCACCGCACACCGAACGGCCGAAAGGGCATGGTTGTCCGTTTCCACGGGATCACCGAAGAATGCCATGAGTCCGTCCCCCAAGAACTTGTCTACGGTTCCGTGGTTGTCGAAGACCGCGCGGGTCATGGCGTCGAGAAACTCGTTGAGAAAACTCTCGAGATACCCCACTTCCAGGGTTTCCGATATGGTGGAAAAGCCTTTAATGTCCACAAAGAGAATCGAAAGTTCCTTCCTTCGGGTCGAGAGGTCTATTTCATAATCATGCGCTGCAATGGTTTTCAGCATTTGCGGTGACAAGTATCGTTCCAGCGCTCCGGAAATCCTGTCGGCCTTTGACTCCATCGAAATTGCCCCGGCTGCCAGGAACGTTGTGGCGGAGAAAGCGAAGAGGATCATTGGAGCCGCGGTGGGGATGTCGCACGACCAGCGGCTAAACCCGATGAGGACGAGGACGGAGTAAGATCCGCAGATCACGAGTTCCAACATGATGGCGTACCGATGCCGTATGCGGAGACACACCAGGGCGAACACTACGGACGTGATTCCGGCCAACGGCACCACATAGGGGAATTCATGAATCCGGGTCAGGAATTGTCCGGTCAACATGGTATTCAAGGCGCTGGAATGGATTCTGCTCATGAGGAACCGACTGTACAGCGGATTGACCCCTATGTCGGAAGTTCCCGTGGCAGAATAGGCTATGATGACTATCTTGTCCTTATACCGGTTCTCCGAAGGCGCTTCGCTCTCATCGGCCAACAGATCGGAAACGGAATAATGGGGAAAACTCTCTCTTTGTTCCGGCCAGTTGATGGTCATGCTCCCGTCGTGTTCCACCGGGATTTTGAGCCGATCCGGCCCGAACTTGACCGAAAGGTGCCCGGTCTCTTCGAGCGCCGTCTTCCTCGGGTCCGCCCCGAGGCAAGACACCAGGGCGGCCAGGCTCAAACCCGGCAGATATCGGTCTTCGAATCCGACGAGAAGAGGAATTCTCCGGTGGACACCGTCACGGTCCGGTGTGGATACGATGTGCCCAACGTACTGTGACTCCTTAATGACCGGAACCAACGGAATTTTGGAATCCGGGAGATCGCTAATCCGCCACAATTCGAAGCATCCGGCCTCGGGAACCGGCCATGTCTTTTGGTATAACGCCCGTCTCTTCTCGTCGTTCCCGGTGCGGATTCTTTCATTTGGATCGCCGGTACGGGTAATCACAAGGCCCGTGGACGATATGACTCGTTTGGATGCGGCGATTGACGTGAAGAAGTCTGCATCGCCAGACAGAGTCTTTCCGTCGGAGGGGAAGAATATGTCGAAGACAATTGCCTTTGCCCCCAGACGGGTCAGTCTGTCGATGATCCGCGCACCGATTTCGCGGTCCCAGGGCCACATTCCGAATTTCATCACCGAGCGGTCATCCGCGTCGAGATGGACGATGCGCGGATCAATGACTATCGGCCCACGGATTCTGAGTTTCGCGTCATAGATCTTGGCGTCGATGGAATCGAACGGTTCCGGCAGGAAGTAGATGATTGAGGGGAAAACGGCCAGACCTAAAGCCATGCTGAGATACAGGCCCACAGGAAGCCGGCTCCATCTCATGCTTCCCGTAGGATTCATATAAAAGACCTCCGCGAATCTTGCAATGGATCACGGCATCAGAGACGCGGACGTTTCGGATTCACCTTTCCGTGTCTATACCGTCTTCTTTTCGACCCCGCGTACCCGTCACGTCGCCAAGGTTGTCGCCCGCCCGCCCCGGTTTAACCCCTTTGACGGGACGAGGCCCCATCAGCCTGAGTCCGGACTTCCCCTCCGGCTTACTCTTGATGGAAAGTACCGCCCGGTTGAACCCTTCTGCTTTGGAAGCATGTTCAATCTTGCTTTTCAGGATCCTGAAATCTTCCCCCGACGACGCAGGAATAAACACGGCCATGCTGTTGCCGGAAATCTTGAATGGTGAAAGATCGATAGGTTGGGAACTCGCAAAAAAGAGCAGATCGGCTCCCGAAATACCGGTGCCGAAAACGAGCTTTAGCCTGGATTCCTCACCGAACAACGTATACTCTTTTCCGCCCTCTACGCGGTTGTCGGGTCTCTCCCTGTTCGGGAAGACTATGGTAACCGAACCCTTGGACGACACATTGGCCACGACCACGTAACAGTCACGGTCCGCCGTGAAATGAATGACGATGCGTTCTCCGACGTTCGCCGGCCGGTCCTTGGGGATGTTTGTCCACGCCTTCAACCGTATAGGATCCGACCCCGGCTTGCCGACGGACAGCAAAGAGGCCGCGGCATCCGGAAACTTCCCCGATGCCGTTCCAAGGGCCG
Organism: Pseudomonadota bacterium; assembly: GCA_043806215.1. Taxonomy (GTDB): domain Bacteria; phylum Desulfobacterota; class Desulfomonilia; order Desulfomonilales; family Desulfomonilaceae; genus JAVHLK01. Next base: position 41,984 of record JAZDHD010000246.1, read on the forward strand.
GCGAAACCGTCAACGGGTTGAGGCCGATCAACAAAACGAGCGCTGTGAGCAGATTCAGGATAGGCTTTCCCATTTCATTCACCCATGAGTAATTCTAGCAAGAAGTCCGAAGTACTTTCAAGCCAAATCCGGGCGGTTTGCGTCAACCGTTCAGGTACCCGGAGACCGCGTCTTCCTCGGTGACGGCGTTGAAGGAGCGGCTGCCCCGGTCATTGCTCTCGAAAGCTTAGGGTCAGTCACAGAATAACGCTTGCAGCTACGTCGTTCACCGAACGGTCGTCTCGACCCGGCACTGAAGTACCGGGCTACTCTCAGTAGCCCCTCCGGGGGAAGCGATCTTGCACGTCCCGGAGGGACAGTATGATAGTAGACCGGTCTTTCAAGGCCGGGATAGCAAGTCGGAAAGATGACGGGTTTATTTTGTGACAAATCCTAAGTGCTCCGGTTCCTCAATACGGTGTCGTATCCAAGCCGGTAAAACCTGCTTTGCCGGCAACGGCCTCTCCGCGTTCCGCTGGGTATTTTTGGGTGGAAACAACGTACTATCTCTCGCCCGGCATCCCGCGCAGAACGCGGGACGGGACGCTTCCGCGCTGAGATTGCTTTCCCGCGGGACGCGGGACTGCGCTCCTCGCAATGACATCCCGCAATTTGTCATTGCGAGCCCGAGGCTTTGGGAGGGCGTGGCAATCTCAAGAGGTTAAGAATGTGCGACCGTAATTAGGAGACAGGGCACTAAGCCCCGGAACGGCCGTAGGTGCCGAGGATCCCCACAGTACGCCGCGACTTGTCAACAGCCCCCAGGCCATGCATATTCCTCCCAGGAACCGGGGTACTTCGGAATAGCGGGACATGGGCGGGCACAATCAAGGGGAGGGTCGCTCCGGACAATTGCACCGGCGGTTCTCCCGAGGATTCCCACATGGACAATGAAGTTCCCTTGCAGGACCGCCTGCACCAAGACGCTCCCATAAGGCATTGCTACGGATGCGGCAACGAAAATG